>NZ_JBUEFZ010000027.1:0-93075 GCF_054963715.1 Streptomyces sp. STAM6
TGATCCTGGGGTGCGACTCGTTCATGCGGAGCACCATATCCGGTCGGTATGGGTGGAAGTTTAGCCTCCGGTTAACTTCCTTCTCATAAAGGCCTATATGAGAGGGTTTGTGGGTTCTTGATGACCGGCGACATGTCCGAAAAGACCGCTCTGCGGCGCCAATTCCTCGCTGCGCGTGCCCTTCTGACCAGTGAGGACGTCCAGGAGGCCGCTTCGGTTCTCGCTCGGACGGCCCTGGAACTTCCCGAGCTGTCGGGCGTGGGGACGGTCGCCGCGTACGTCTCGGTGGGAACCGAACCGGGCACCCGTGAGCTGATCGACGGGCTGCGCGCCCGGGGCGTCCGGGTCCTGCTGCCGGTCCTGCTGGAGGACAACGATCTCGACTGGGCGCCCTACGAGGGCCCCGAGGGGCTCGTACGCGCGCGACGCGGGCTGCTGGAGCCCTCCGGAGCACCGCTCGGCGTGGATGCCGTCCTGGCGGCGGAGGCGGTGCTGCTGCCCGGCCTCGCGGTGGACGCGCGCGGGATGCGGCTGGGCCGGGGCGGCGGTTCGTACGACCGGGTCCTGGCCCGGATCGCGCAGGCGGGCACGGACCCTGCCCTGGTGGTGCTCCTGTACGCGAACGAGGTGGTCGAGTGGGTCCCGGAGGAACCGCACGACCACCCCGTGGACGCGGCGGTGACGCCCGACGTCACCTTCCACTTCCGGGCGCCCCGGCACGCCTGACGGGACGCGGGGCAGCCGGCGGGCCCCCCGCGCCGCGTGGCGCTACGGCGTGAGGACGAGCCTGTCGGCCGTCTTCGCGTCCACCGCCCGGTCGGTCCAGGGCCAGTCGAGCAGCTCGCCCTTGGCCCACTTCTCCGTCTGGTCGGTGTAGTGCGCGTTGTAGGCGTGCCCGGAGGCGCCGGCGAGGTTGATCCAGCGGGACTTGTCCCAGTCGCCGACGTTGACGACCATCCGCATGGACGGGACCCAGACGACGCCGTACCCGCCCGCGGCGTTCCAGCCGGTGGCGTTGACCGCCGCCTCGCCGCCGGCCAGGTTCCACGGGCCGCGGTTGAGCATGAACTGCAGGAACCCGGGGCCCGCGGTGCCGAGGGTCTGGTTCTTCAGGTTCAGCTGGTGCAGCCGGCCCCAGCTCCAGCTGGAGACGTCCTTGCCCATCTCGGCGGTCAGCTCCCAGCGGGCGTCCTCCATGGCCCGCTCCAGCAGCTCGTCACGGGTGGTCGTGGCCGCGTCCGTGCGGCTCTTGGCGGACTGCCACCACTCGTTCTTGGGGTCCTTCAGCAGCGGCCTGACCACCTCGTACCAGCGGTCCCCGCCGTCCGGCTGGGCCGTCTCGGGGTCGCGCTGGCCGCACTCGCGCACCAGCTTGTTCTGCTCGTCGACGGGAACCGTGGAGTCGGCCGGCCGGACGTTGAGGCACTCGCCCTCGACCCGCAGCTCCTTGGGCAGCTTGTCGCCGAAGGCCAGCTTCAGGACGTTCCGCCAGACCGCGTTGAAGTACGCGGCGGCACCGGAGTCGGCCTCCTGGCTGTAGTCCCAGCCCTCCAGCAGCTTCTGGGCCTCGCGGACGTACGGGTCGGAGATGTCGATGCGCAGCAGGTACGGCGTGAGCAGCTTGGCGATCTCGCTGCGGTTGTCCATCTGCATGGTGCGCATGTCGTCGGTCGAGATCTTGCCGCCGTCCTTGATCTTCGACTCGATGAGGTCGTTGATCCGCTGGCTGCGCGAGCCATACCCCCAGTCCTGCGTGAGCAGGTACGGGTACTTGTCGGCCCGGATGACGGCCTGGTTGGCGGTCACGATGTAACCGCGCTCCGGGTCCTCCTCGTACGGCAGCTCGTCGAAGGGGACGAACTTCTTCTTCCAGGTGTACTTCGGGTCCCAGCCGGGCGCCGGCAGGGTGCCGTCGTGGCCCTTGCCGCGGACCGGGATCCTTCCCGGGGCCTGGTAGCCGATGTGGCCCTCGGTGCCCTTGGCGTCGGCGTAGATCAGGTTCTGCGACGGCACCTCGAAGTCGCGGGCGGCCTCACGGAACTGCTTGAAGTCGGTCGCGCGGTTCAGCTTGAAGACGGCGTCCATCGACTTGCCGGGGTCCAGGGCGGTCCAGCGCAGGGCCACCGCGTAGCCCTCGCCGCGGTCCGGGGCCAGGGTGTCGACGGGGGCCTTCTCGCCGACCTTCTCCAGCTCGCCGCTGCGGTCGGAGACCAGGGGTCCGTTGTTCGTCGTGCGGACGGTGATGGTCCGGCTGCCGCCCCCCGCGATCTTGATGACCTCGTCGCGGGTGACGAAGGGCAGCTCCTTGTTGCCGTACCGGTAGCCGCTGTCGGTGACCTTCTGCAGGTACAGGTCGCTGACGTCCGCGCCCAGGTTGGTGAAGCCCCAGGCGATGTCCTGGTTGTGGCCGATGACCACGCCCGGCATGCCGGAGAAGGTGTAGCCGGCGACGTCGTACCGGCACTTCGACGACACGGCCTTGCAGTGCAGGCCCATCTGGTACCAGAGCGAGGGCAGCTGCGGCGCGAGGTGCGGGTCGTTGGCGAGCAGCGGCTTGCCGGTGGTCGTGTACGTGCCGGAGACGACCCAGGAGTTGGAGCCGATGCCGTTGCCGTTCGGGCCGAGGAGCGCCGGGATCTCGTCCAGGGTCTCGGAGAGCGCGGACAGCTGCGACTGCAGGCCCTGGGTGGCGCCCCGGACGCTGTCGGCGCCGGCCGCGGTCCCGTTCTTGGCGGAGGGGTCGAACGTGCCCCTGACCTTGTCGACGCCGCCCTCCTCGACGATCGGACGGTGCAGATCGTACGGATATGCCGGATAGAGGTCTTTGATCTGCTTGTCGTTGAGCCTGCTGGTCATCAGCGAACGGTCGATCTCCTCCTGCATGTTGCCGCGCAGGTCCCAGGCCATCGCCTTGAGCCAGGCCACCGAGTCGACCGGCGTCCAGGGCTCGATCCGGTAGTCGTTGCCGAAGGACAGGGCGGCGTACTCGACGGAGACGTCGCGGCCCTCCTTGCCCTTCAAGTAGGCGTTGACGCCGTCGGCGTACGCCTGGAGGTTCTTCTTGGTGTCGGCCGACAGCTTGGTGTCGTACTCCTCCTTGGCCACCCGGTGCCAGCCGAGCGTACGCAGGAACGAGTCCGTCTCGACCTGGTCCTTGCCGAACATCTCGGAGAGCCGGCCCGCTGTCATGTGGCGGCGCACGTCCATCTCCCAGAACCGGTCCTGGGCGTGGACGAAGCCCTGGGCGCGGAACAGGTCCTCGTCGGTCGAGGCGTAGATCTGCGGGACACCGTGCTCGTCGCGCTTGACGTCGACGGGGCCGCTGAGGCCGTCGACCTTGAGCGTTCCGGTGGTTTGCGGGAAGGAGGCACGCACCGTACTGACGCTCCAGTACGACCCGTAGCCGAAGCCCGCGACCAGCGCCAGCACCAGGGCGATCACGAGCAGGCGGGCGCGTCGCCCCTTCTTCTTGGTGGAAGCGGCGGTGGTGTTGGCGGGCATCGCTGTCCTTCGAGGCGCAGGCTGGTCCTGGGAGTGCTGGGAGCAACCATAGGCGCAGCGCTCGCCCGGGCCGGACGCGGTGTGGACAAGGAGGCTTTTGACCGGTTCTTGCACGGGGCCAACTCGAACAGGAAGGTGGCGTCAAGAAAACGTTAAAGATTAGGTAAGGTAACGAAGTACCACCCGTGACATTCCGGCGGCCGGCGGACCCGGCGTGCACATGAGGGGAAGGATTCGGCCACTGACTGTCCACCAGCTCAATGAACTCCTGTTCATCTGCTCGCTCGTGCTGCTCGTCGCCGTCGCGGCGGTGCGGATCTCGTCCCGGAGCGGGCTGCCGAGCCTGCTCCTGTACCTGGGCATCGGGATCGCGATCGGCCAGGACGGCATCGGCGGCGTCGCGTTCGACAACGCCGAGCTGACGCAGGTGATCGGCTATGCCGCGCTCGTGGTGATCCTGGCCGAGGGCGGCCTGGGCACCAAGTGGAAGGAGATCAAACCCGCGTTGCCCGTGGCGGCCGTGCTGTCGACCGTCGGCGTCGCGGTGAGCGTGGGCGTCACGGCCTCGGCCGCGCACTTCCTCGTGGGGCTCGACTGGCGCCAGGCGCTGATCATCGGCGCGGTCGTCTCCTCGACGGACGCCGCGGCCGTCTTCTCCGTCCTGCGCAAGGTGCCTCTGCCGTCCCGGGTGACCGGCACCCTGGAGGCGGAGTCCGGCTTCAACGACGCCCCCGTCGTGATCCTGGTCGTGGCCTTCTCCACGACCGGCCCGGTCGACAGCTGGTACCTGCTGCTCGGCAAGATCGCACTGGAGCTGGCCATCGGCGCGGCCGTCGGACTCGCGGTCGGTTTCGTCGGCTCGTACGGCCTGCGGCACGTGGCCCTGCCCGCCTCCGGCCTCTACCCGATCGCGGTGATGGCCATCGCGGTGGTGGCGTACGCGGCCGGCGCCATGGCGCACGGCAGCGGCTTCCTCGCGGTCTACCTGGCCTCCGTGATCCTGGGCAACGCAAAACTGCCGCACGCCCCCGCGAACCGCGGTTTCGCGGAGGGGCTCGGCTGGATCGCCCAGATCGGGATGTTCGTCCTGCTCGGGCTGCTGGTGACCCCGCACGAGCTGCTGGACGACTTCTGGCCGGCGGTGGTGGTGGGCCTGGTGCTCACGGTGGTCGCGCGGCCCCTGTCGATCCTGGTCAGCCTGGTGCCGTTCCGCATCCCCTGGCGGGAGCAGGCCCTGATGTCCTGGGCCGGCCTGCGCGGCGCGGTGCCCATCATCCTGGCGACCATCCCCATGGTGTCCGGCATCGAGGGCAGCGAGAAACTCTTCAACATCGTCTTCGTGCTGGTCGTCGTCTACACCCTGGTCCAGGGGCCGACGCTGCCCTGGCTGGCCAGGGCCCTGCGCCTGGCCGACCCGGCGGAGGCCGCCGACCTCGGGGTCGAATCGGCACCCCTGGAACGGCTGCGCGGCCACCTGCTGTCGGTGGCGATCCCCGGGAAGTCCAAGATGCACGGCGTCGAGGTCGCGGAGCTGCGACTGCCGCCCGGCGCCGCGGTCACCCTCGTCGTACGCGACGGCAAGAGCTTCGTACCGGCCCCGTCGACCGTGCTGCGGCACGGCGACGAGCTGCTGGTGGTGGCGACGGACCCGGTGCGGGACGCGGCCGAGCGGAGGCTGCGGGCGGTCGGGCAGGGCGGCAAGCTGGCGGACTGGCTCGGCACCGGAGGGCAGTCGTCCCGCTGACGCGCGGGTGCCGCACATCCCGGCGCCCTGGTCATCCCAGGTCCGGACCAGGTCGCGTCGTGGATTTCACAGGCACGACCCGCGTCGCTCCCTGTACCATGAAGGCACACTGATCGACCAACTCTGCCTGACGCAGAGCTGGCGCGACCGTATGGCGGCCGTGAGACCCCTTGCAGTGGGGCACCGGTATCTACCGCAGTTCCGCGCAAGAGGACAGCTCTCGGCGGCTCCCGACACCCAGGGGAGCGCTACCAGGCGGCAGAAAGGCACGGGCCGTGGCATCCACGGTCACTTCTGACGCTGTGCAGTCCGCCGGGGCGAAGCGCCCCGGCTACGGCCGGCTCCTGCGCACCCCCGGCGTGTGGACGTTCCTGCTGCCCGGGTTCGCCGCCCGGCAGCCCTTCGCGATGCTCAC
The DNA here is from genome assembly GCF_054963715.1 of Streptomyces sp. STAM6. NCBI lineage: Bacteria > Bacillati > Actinomycetota > Actinomycetes > Kitasatosporales > Streptomycetaceae > Streptomyces > Streptomyces sp. STAM6. Next base: position 5,661 of record NZ_JBUEFZ010000027.1, read on the forward strand.
CATCGGCATCGTCCTGCTGGTCCAGCACACCACCGGTTCGTACGGCAGCGCCGGTGCGGTCGCCGCCGTCACCGGTGTCTCCATGGCGCTGTTCGCGCCGCAGAGCGGCAAGCTCGCCGACCGCTTCGGACAGCGTGCCGTCCTGATTCCGGGCGTCCTCGTCCACACCGCCGCGGTCCTGGCTCTGACGGTGCTGGCCCTGGGGGACGCCCCCCTGTGGGCCCTGTTCGCGGCCGCCGTGCCGAGCGGTGCCTCGGTGCCGCAGGTCGGCCCCATGGTCCGGGCCCGCTGGGCGGCCACCCTGCAGGGTTCACCGCTGATGCCGACGGCCGCGGCCTTCGAGTCCGTCACCGACGAGTTCACCTTCGTGATCGGCCCGGTCCTGGCGACCGCCCTGTGCACCGGGGTCCACCCGGCGGCCGGCCTGATCGCCGAGGCCTCGCTGACGCTGGCCGGCGGCCTGTTCTTCGCCGCCCAGCGGCGCACCCAGCCGCCCCACGGCCGGCCCGGGGGCCACGCGCGCGTGGAGCACACCTCCGCGCTGTCCGTGCCCGGCGTCCGGGTCCTGGCGGTGGCCTTCCTCGGTATCGGCTCCGTCTTCGGCGGCATGCAGGTCTCGCTGACCGCGTTCACCGAGGAGATCGGCAACCCGGGCGCGAACGGTCTGCTGTACGGCGTCTTCGCCGCCGGCAACATGCTGGCCGGTATCGCGTGCGGCGCCGTCGCCTGGCGGATCGGCCCCCGGCGCCGGCTCATCCTGGGCTACGCGGCCCTGACCGCGGCGGCCTCGCTGCTGTGGTCGGCGCACTCGATGCTGCTGCTCGGTGCGCTCGGCCTGGTCGTGGGCCTGTGCATCGCGCCCGCCCTGATCACCGGCTACACCCTGGTCGAGTCGCTGGTGCCGGCCTCGGCCCGGACGGAGGCGTTCACCTGGCTGACCGGTGCCGTGGCCCTGGGTCAGGCGACCGCCGTGACGGTGGCCGGACGGCTGGCCGACGGGTACGGCGCGAGCGCCGGTTTCCTGGTCCCGCTGGCCGGTACGGCCCTGGCGCTGGTCACCCTCGTGGCGCTCCGCTCACGCCTGCTTCCGAGCCCCGCGCCCCGGACCGTGGCACGTGGCGTCGGTCACCGCGTGCCGGTGACGGTGGACTGATGCGGCGGAATACGTCACTATGGATGTTCGTTAGCACTCATTGAGTGAGAGTGCCAGGAGGAAGACAAGTGCCGACCTACCAGTACCAGTGCACCGAGTGCGGCGAGGGCCTCGAGGCGGTGCAGAAGTTCACCGATGACGCCCTGACCGAGTGCCCGAACTGCCAGGGACGCCTCAAGAAGGTGTTCTCGGCCGTCGGCATTGTCTTCAAGGGCTCCGGCTTCTACCGCAACGACAGCCGCGGTGCGTCGTCGAGCAGCTCCCCGGCCTCGAAGTCGTCCTCCTCGACGACTTCCTCCTCGTCCTCGGCGGCCTCGTCGTCCGACTCGAAGCCGGCGACGTCGAGCACGTCCGGCGGCTCCAGCACCGCCGCCTGATCCAGCGCAACCGGGACCCCGCCGTTCTCCGACGGCGGGGTTCTCGTCGTACGCGGCCCCGTCGCCGCCCGCCGGGGCCCCTTTCCGGCCGCGCGGTCACCCGCCCGTCGCGGCCGATTAGGGTGACCGCATGGTGAACGCAGAGACCGGCGCGGAGATCGGCGTCATTGGCGGCTCGGGTTTCTACTCCTTCCTGGAGGACGTGACCGAGGTCGAGGTGACCACCCCCTACGGCAGCCCGAGCGACTCGCTGTTCTTCGGCGAGCTGGCGGGCCGGCGGGTGGTGTTCCTGCCCCGGCACGGCCGCGGGCACCACCTGCCGCCGAACCGCATCAACTACCGGGCCAATCTCTGGGCCCTGCGCGCGGCCGGCGTACGGCAGGTGCTGGGCCCCTGCGCCGTCGGCGGGCTGCGCGCCGAGTACGGGCCGGGCACGCTGCTCGTCCCGGACCAGCTGGTGGACCGGACGAAGTCCCGCGTCCAGACGTATTTCGACGGGGAGCCGCTGCCGGACGGCACCGTCCCGAACGTCGTGCACACCACGTTCGCCGACCCGTACTGCCCCGACGGCCGCAAGGCAGCCCTGGCCGCGGCGCAGGGCCGCGACTGGAACGCCGTGGACGGCGGCACGATGGTGGTCATAGAAGGCCCCCGCTTCTCCACCCGGGCCGAGTCCCAGTGGCATGCCGCGATGGGCTGGTCCGTCGTCGGCATGACGGGGCACCCTGAGGCGATCCTCGCTCGCGAGCTGGGGCTCTGCTACACCTCGCTGGCGCTGGTGACCGATCTGGACGCGGGCGCGGAGACGGGTGAGGGCGTCTCGCACACCGAGGTCCTGCGGGTCTTCGGCCAGAACGTCGGACGGCTGCGCGAGGTCCTCTTCGACACGGTCGCCGGCCTGCCGGAGACGAAGGACCGTTCCTGCCTGTGCACGCACGCCCACGACGGCTGGGACCTGGGCATCGAGCTGCCGTAGCCCGATGGCGTTCCCTCGGGGGCGCCGTGGGCCCGGGGGTTGGCCCCGGGACCTCGGCACATCCCCGCGCCGGGTCGCCGGGGCCCGGGGTTCACCTTCAGGGGTGAGTGCGTTCTCCACACGGCGGGGGCTGTCCACAGGGGCGAGCGGGACCGGCCGCCTCGCGGGATCGTAAGGGCTCCACTTCCCCTTCGGCCTCGCTCTCCGGCAGGTGGTGTCCGCCATGACGACCCGTCCCGCTCCCCTCCACTCCTCCGTGCCCCCGCCCGGGGCCACGGTCTCCTTCGAGCGGCCGTTCGTGCCTCCGCCCGGCCCGTCGTCCGTGCCGGACACGCGCGCGGTGCCGCTGTTCCCGCCGCTGCGGGTGCGCGGCGGACGGTTTTGGATGCGCCGGGCGGTGCGGCGGCGGCGACCCGTGGTGGCCGCGGGGCTGGCCATGGCCGCGGCGGCGCTGGCCGCCGTGGGCCCCCGGGGCCCGGCCGCCGCTCCTGATTCCGCGACGACGCCGGTGCGGCAGCCGGAGCGAGGGCCCGTCGAAGTGGTGTCCGCTCCCGTGCGCATCGCGGATGCCGCGTCCGTCCGGCTGCTCCGCCCCGGCGACCGGGTCGACGTGGTCGCCGCCGGGGATCCCGCCTCGGGCGGGGAGGGCGAGGCCCGCGTGGTGGCCAGGGGCGCCCGGGTGGCGCGAGTGCCCCGCGCCGACGGCGAGTCCGCCGACCGCGGCGCGCTCGTCGTGCTGACCGTCCCCCGTGCGTCCGCGGCCGCGCTGGCCGGTGCCGGTGTCGGCGGCCGGCTGGCGGTGACGGTGGGCTGACTTCCCCGCCGGCTCGCACGGACTTCCTGTCAGGTCACCTGCATGCGCGTACGGATTGGACGGTTATGCCCGAAGAACGGCGTAATGGCTCAGCCAACTGCACACGTGACGAAAGGCACCGCGGTGAGCCAGGAGAAGAAGCAGAGCCTGCTGGAGGGCTTCAAGGCCTTCCTCATGCGGGGGAACGTCATCGATCTGGCGGTCGCGGTGGTCATCGGTGCCGCGTTCAACAGCATCGTGAACTCGGTGGTGCGGGGGATCATCAACCCGATCGTCGGGGCCTTCGGCACCCAGAACCTGGAGGGCTACCAGTCCTGTCTGAAGGAGCCGTGCCGGGTCTCCGCCGCCGGCGAGGTGGTGTCCGGCATCCCGATCCTGTGGGGGTCGGTGCTCAGCGCCACGCTCAGCTTCCTGATCACCGCCGTCATCGTCTACTTCGGCATGGTGCTGCCCATGTCACGGCTCATGGCCAGGCGGGCCGAGGAGGACAGGGCGAGGGAGAGCATCCAGGAGACCCTGGAGGTCAGCGAGCTGGAGGTGCTCAAGGAGATCCGTGACGCGCTCGTCCTGCAGCGCGGCGCCGGGCGTGGCGCCGGGCACGGCACTCCGTAGCACCGCCGGTTCAGAGGTGGTGCGGCGGCTTCTCGTCGAGGAAACGGGCCAGATCCGCGGCGCTGTCGCCGGCGGGAGTCCGCTCACCCCACCCGCGGTCCGTGTCGTCCGCGGACTGCTGGTCCAGCGGATCGTCGAAGACCAGTGCCGGCGTCTTCTTCTTCGGCGACGACGGTGCGGGCTTCGCGTCTCGCGGTCCGGGGGCGGGGGCGGTGCTCATGCCCTCAGCGTACGCCGGGGCCGGGAACGCCGGAGCCGTGGCGTCCACGGCCGCGTGGGACGAGGTCGGCGCCGGCGGCTCTCCCGGACCGGGGTCTCCCGTGGGGGCGGGCGGCTCGGCCGGGCCGGGCTCACCGGTGGGCGCGGGCGCTCCGCCGGGCGGCGGCTCGTCCTCCGTCGGCGGCTCGCGATCCGGCGCGGGCTCCTCGTCCGGCGGGGGCGATGACCCGGGGCCGGTGGGCTCCGCCGGCGCGGGCGGGCGGCCGGGCCCGGGTTCCCCCGTCGGCGCGGGCGGCTGCCGCGGCCCCGGCTCACCGGTCGGCGCGGGCTCGTCCGGCCCCGTCCGCTCCGTCCGCGCGGGTCCGTCCGGCGTCGCCACGTCTCGTGTCGTGGCCGGGACGGTCGATACGGCCCGGTTCGGGGACGGGCGGACGGCCGGGTCCCGGGGCGGGCGGTCCGGGGAGGGGGGCGGGGGCTCCGGGGAGGGGGGCGGGGGCTCGATCACCCGGCCAACGTAGTGCGACGGATACGTGTTCGCCCTTTGAATGCACTGTGGGGGTGACACCTTCCCGCGGCTGGCGTTGCGCGCCTCGCCCGCTCTCACCTGCCTCTACTGTCCTGGGCCCATGACGTCCACACCCAGCACCCGGCCCCTGCGGCCCCTGGTGTCGCGCAGCCGTGACGAGGCGCACCGCGCCGCCACGCCCCTGGAGCTCTTCTTCGACCTGTGCTTCGTCGTGGCGGTCGCCCAGGCGGGCGTCCAGCTCGTGCACGCGGTCGCCGAGGGGCACGCCGGTGAGGGGATCGTCGACTACGCGATGGTCTTCTTCGCGATCTGGTGGGCCTGGATGAACTTCTCCTGGTTCTCCTCGGCGTACGACAACGACGACGCCCTCTACCGGGCGGTGACGCTGGTACAGATCGCGGGCGTGCTGATCCTCGCCGCCGGGGTGTCGCGGGCGTTCGAGGAGCACGACTTCCTGGTCGTGTGGCTGGGCTACCTGGTGATGCGGGTGGCGCTGACCTCGCAGTGGCTGCGGGTCGCGCGGGCGGCGCTGGGCCCCGAGCGGACGATGGCCCTGCGGTACGCGGGCGGGGTGATGGCCTGCCAGGTGGGCTGGACGGCGCTGCTCTTCGTACCGGAAGGGGCCCGCCCGTGGGTGTTCCTGGTGATGGCGATCGCCGAGATGTGCGTACCGCCGTTCGCCGAGAAGGACTACGCCTCCAGCTGGCACGCGCATCACATCGCCGAGCGATACGGGCTGTTCACCATCATCGTGCTCGGCGAGACGGTCGCCGCGGCCACCGTCGCCGTGAAGACCGGCGTCGACGAGAACGACGCGCTGCGGGACCTGTTGCCGATCGCCGCGGGCGGGCTGCTGCTGATCTTCGCGGCCTGGTGGATCTACTTCGTCGTCCCGGTCCACCAGCGGTTGTTGAGCAACCGGCAGGGCTTCCTGTGGGGGTACGGCCACTACCTGATCTTCGCCTCGGCGGCGGCGATCGGCGCGGGCATCGAGGTGGCCGTGGAGCAGACCGTGGGCAAGGCGCATCTGTCGCAGACCGCGGCCGCGGCGGCGGTGACCCTGCCGGCGGCGCTGTTCATGCTGTTGGTGTGGGTGCTGCACTCGCGGTACTTCAAGGTGGGCATCGCGCAGCAGCTGGTGCTGCCGTGTGCCGCGCTGGGCATCCTGCTCTGTACGTTCGCCGGGCACTGGGGCGTTCTCGCGGCGGGGTTCGTCGCGGCGACCGCGGTGGCGACGGGGGTCACACTGACCGCCCGGACGACTTCCGGGTGACGTGTGGACACGCGTGATACGCAGGGAACATGGCAACCAATGACGCACTGACGGACGTGGCGGGGCTGCGGGTGGGTCACGCGCGCGTGCCCGGTGCGGGCGCGCTCAGTGGCACCACCGTCGTCCTGGCGCCGGAAGGTGGCGCGATCGCCGCGGTGGACGTGCGGGGCGGCGGGCCGGGGACGCGGGAGACGGACGCGCTCGACCCGCGCAATCTGGTCCAGCGCGTCGACGCGGTGGTCCTGACGGGCGGCAGCGCCTACGGCCTGGAGTCCGCGGCCGGGGTCATGGCCTGGCTGGAGGAGCGGGGACGCGGGGTGCGGGTCGGGCCCGACCCTTCGCACGTGGTGCCGGTCGTGCCGGCGGCCTGCGTGTTCGATCTGGGCCGCGGCGGCGACTGGAAGGCCCGCCCGGACGCCTCGACGGGACGCGCGGCGATCGAGGCGGCGGCCGCGACGGAGCCGGGCGCGCCGGTGGAGTGCGGAGGCGTCGGCGCCGGGACGGGCGCGGTGATCGGGGGGCTCAAGGGCGGTGTGGGGACGGCCGGTACGGTGCTGGAGTCCGGCATCACGGTCGGCGCTCTCGTGGTGGCCAACGCGGTGGGTTCGGCGGTCGACCCGGCGACGGGTGTGCTGTACGGGGCGTACGGGGGTGGTGTGCCGGACGTTCCCGACCCGGAGGTGCACGCGGTGGCGATGCGCCGGCTGGACGAGGCACAGGCGCGCGCCGGCGGCCGGCCGTCCCTGAACACGACACTCGCCGTGGTGGCCACGGATGCCGACCTGACGCGCCCCCAGGCGCAGAAGCTCGCGGGTACGGCGCACGACGGCATCGCACGCGCCGTGCGGCCGGTGCACCTGCTCAACGACGGCGACACCGTCTTCACCCTTGCGACCGGCGTACGCCCCCTGGAGGCCGGGAATCCGTTCGCGCTGAACGAGGTGCTGGCGGCCGGCGCCGATGTCGTCGCGCGGGCGATCGTGCGGGCCGTACGGGCTGCCCGGCCGGTGACGGGGCCGGGCGGCGACTTCCCTTCGTACGGCTCCCTCTACGGCACCGGCTGAGAGGTGGGACACCGGGCGGACGGGGGGCGCGCGGGAACTCGCCATGTGCGCCCCTCGTTTTGCTGAAGCCGGACGCGTTGTCAGACCCAGGGACTACCTTAAGCAAGCATCGAGTGACACGCGGCGACGGCCTGGAGACCCCTCTTGAACGTTCCGAACGAGCCGATCAACCCGAACGACGGGCATCCGAGCACCCCGTACGCGGGCGACGTGCGTCCCGGCGACCCGCTCCCGCACGACCCGTTCGCGAGCGATCCGTGCGGTACGGACCCGTACGAGACGACCGAGACCCACGTCGAGCGGCTCCTGGGCCGGGCGCTCAACTCGTTCGACCTGCCCGACTCGGTGGTCGAGCGACTGGACTCGGCGCTCGCGCACTCCAGTTCGCTGTGGGCGTCGCACCACAGCGGCGGCGGCAGAGGTGGCCGCGGCGCGGACGAGCGGCTGCACCGGGCGACCTACCGGCACACGTACCTGCTGGCGGACGGGACGTCGTTGACGCTCTGGGAGCTCGTGCACAACACCGGCCGGGACCGCAGTGAGCAGCACGAGCTGTACACGGAGGAGGCGGAGGTCCGGCTGGCCGCCTCACGGCTGCCGGCCGGTTTCCCGGCGGGGGCCCGGGACCTCGATGCGGTGCCGCCGCCGGGCGACAGCTTCGACGCGGATCTGGAGCTGCTGGGCGCGATCCTGACGCGTCCGGTGTCCCCGCCGCCGCGGATGTACGTGCCGGACAACTCCGCGGACCATGCGCGGCGGGTACTGCGCCGCGCCGAGAACCGGGACCGTCCGGGCGAGGCGGTGGCGGCGCGGCTGAGGGGCGCGTTCGCGCACCACATCCGGCAGGTCTTCGGCCGTCAGTGCAGCGTCCTCGGAAAGGACGCGGGCTTCACGCTCTACGAGCACGCGTTCCTGCTGCTGGACGGCACCGAGCTGAGCGTGTGGGAGGTCGAGCACACGGCGACGCCGGACGGCCGCCACATGTGCGAGGTGTACGAGGAGGAGCGCACCGCGCGCGAGGCGATGGAGCTCCGCGCGCGGGTGCGCTGACCGATCCGCCCTCTCGGGGCGGGGGTGCGGGGCCGGGGGTTCAGGCCGCGACGGCGACCTTCTCCGCGGTCCCGGCCCCGGTCCCGTTCTCGCCCGCCGGGGCGGGGGCGGGTGTCCTGCGGGCACCCTTGAGCAAGAGCACGAGCGTGGCGCTCACCACGGTGCCGGCGAGGATGGCGAGCAGGTAGAGGAAGGGGCTGCCGATCAGGGGGACCACGAAAACGCCGCCGTGCGGGGCGCGCAGGGTGCAGCCGAAGGCCATCGACAGCGCGCCGGTGACGGCGCCGCCGGCCATCACCGACGGGATGACGCGCAGCGGGTCGGCGGCGGCGAAGGGGATCGCGCCCTCGGTGATGAACGAGGCGCCGAGCACCCAGGCGGCCTTGCCGTTCTCCCGCTCGGCCTTGGTGAAGAGTTTGCCGCGAACGACGGTGGCCAGTGCCATCGCGAGCGGCGGGACCATACCGGCGGCCATCACCGCGGCCATGACCTTGAGGGAACCCTCGTTGGGGTTGGCGAGTCCGCCGACCGCGAAGGCGTAGGCGACCTTGTTGAGCGGGCCGCCCAGGTCGAAGCACATCATCAGGCCCAGGATGACGCCGAGGACGACGGCGTTGGCCCCGGACAACCCGGACAGCCAGTCCGTGAGGGCCTTCTGGAGCGAGGCGATGGGCTTGCCGACGACCAGGAACATCAGAAAGCCGACGAGTGCCGCCGAGACGAGCGGGATGACGACGACGGGCATGATGCCCCGCAGGGGCGCGGGCACCCTGATCCGCTGGATCGCCAGCACCACCCCGCCCGCGAGGAGTCCGGCGGCCAGGCCGCCGAGGAAACCGGCATCGATGGTGAGCGCGATGGAGCCGCCGACGAAGCCGGGGACGAGGCCCGGCCGGTCGGCCATCCCGTACGCGATGTAACCGGCGAGGACCGGGATGAGGAGGGCGAACGCCAGTCCACCGATCTGGAACAGCAGCGCGGCCCAGCTGTCGGCCTGGCCCCAGGCGAAGTGCTCGGCCACGGAAGGGGCCTTGTCGATGGTGTAGCCGCCGATGGCGAACCCGAGCGCGATGAGGAGGCCGCCCGCGGCGACGAACGGGACCATGTAACCGACGCCGGACATCAGCCACTTCCGCAGTCGCGCGCCGTAGCCCTCGCCGGGCTCGCCCGCCTGCTGGACGGGCGTGCCGCCGCCCCTGTCGGCGCCGGCGGGGGCCGGGGCGGTGACCTCGCCCCGGGCGGCCTTGTCCCGTACCTCGGCGACCAGTTCGGTGGCCCGGTTGATGCCGGCCTTGACGCCCACGTCGACGGCGGGCTTCCCGGCGAACCGTTCCTTCTCGCGAACGGGCACGTCATGAGCGAAGATCACGCCATCGGCGGCGGCGACGACCGCGGGGTCGAGCCGGATGAAGCCGGCGGACCCCTGGGTTTCGACGACCACGTCGACGCCGACGGCCGCCCCGGCCTTCTCCAGCGCCTCGGCGGCCATATAGGTGTGGGCGATTCCCGTGGGGCACGAGGTCACCGCCACGATCCGGAACACCTGCCGCCCGGGCTCGCCCGCCCCCGTCCCCACGCCGGCGCCCTCCGCCCGCGACGCCTCGGACGGCTTCCCCGACCCGGGCTCCGGCCCCTCGACCGGGCCTCCTGCCTTCGCGGCACTCGTCTCCCGCCCGGCGCTCGCCGCCGCAGTGACGTCCCGCCCGGTCGCCGGCGTTCCGCCCGAGGCCCCGTCCCGGGGCCCGCCCGCTCCGGAGACGTCGCCCGCCCCGGCGGGAGCCCCACCCGGGGCGGGCTCTGCGCTCGGCGGGGTCTCCGGGCCGGGCGACGCCTCGGACGGCTTCCCCGCCCTGGGCTCCGTACGCCCGGCGGCGGGAGCGGGCGCGGGCGCCGGGCTCTCGGGCGGCGCCGCGTCGGGGGCGGTGGCGTCCGTGGGCGTCCGGTCGGAGGGCCGGGCGGGCGGCACCGGGGGGCCCGATGCCGTCCCGGCGGGTGCCTCGCCGCGGATGAGAGCCGACGCGGCCGCGGGGGACGTCAGGGTGCGGAGCGTGGTCGTGAAGTCGTCGTTCGTCAGGCGGCGCGCCAGGGACGAGAGGATCGTCAGGTGGGCGTCGTCCGCGCCCGCGGGGGCCGCGATCAGGAAGATGAGGTCCGCCGGGCCGTCGGGGGCGCCGAAGTCGATGCCCCGGGGCGAGCGGCCGAAGGCCAGCGTCGGCTCGGTGACGTGTGCGCTGCGGCAGTGCGGGATGCCGATGCCCCCGTCCAGGCCGGTCGGCATCTGCGCCTCGCGGGCCGCGACGTCGGCGAGGAAACCGTCGAGGTCGGTCACCCTGCCGCGCTCCACCATGCGCAGGGCGAGCGAACGGGCCGCTTCTTCCTTGGTGGTGGCGGCCAGGTCGAGATCGACCAGGTCCGCGGTGATCGTCTCGCTCATCGCGGGCTCCCTTACTCGCTCAGCTCTCGGTCGAGGGGTATGTCGGTGGTCACCGTGACGGCCGCCGGGTCGAGTTCGGCGGGCGTCGGCATCTCGCTGCCGGGCAGCTGGACGGCAGCGGCGCCGTGCGCGACGGCCGCGGCGAGCGCCGCCGGGCCCTCGCCGCCCGCGGCGAGGAAGCCCGCCAGGGAGGCGTCGCCCGCGCCGACGTTGCTGCGTACGGCGGCGACGGGGGCGTAGCCGTAGTGGACGCCGTCCTCGGAGACCAGGAGCTGGCCGGCCGCGCCCAGGCTGGCCAGAACGGTGCGGGCACCGGCCTGGCGCAGTTCCTCGGCGGCCTTGACCGCGTCGCCCAGCGTGGCGAGGGGGCGGCCGACCGCCTCGGCGAGTTCGTCGGCGTTGGGCTTGATGACGTCGGGCTGGGCGCGCAGGGCGGCGAGGAGCGATGGGCCGGAGGTGTCGACGGCGATCCGGGCGCCGTAGCCGTGGGCCCGGGTGACGAGGTCGGCGTACCACGCGAGTCCGAGGCCGCCGGGCAGGGTGCCGCCGCAGGCGACCCAGTCGGCGGCGGGCGAGTACGCCCCGACGGCCGCCAGGATGGCCTCCGACTCCCCGGGGGTCAGCTGCGGCCCGGGTGAGTTGATCTTGGTGAGGGTGCCGTCCGGTTCGGCGACGGCGATGTTGGAGCGGGTGTCGCCCTTGAGGGGGACGGGCGCCACCTCGATGCCCTGGGCGGCCAGGAGCCGGGCGACGGCTTCGCCGGGCGCTCCGCCGAGCGGGACGACGGCCACCGTGCGGCGGCGCGCCGCGGCGACCGCGAGGGAGACGTTGACGCCCTTGCCGCCGGGGTCCGTGCGTTCGCCGGTCGCGCGCAGCACCTCGCCGCGCTCCAGGGAGGGGACTTCGTAGGTCCGGTCCAGGGAGGGGTTGGGGGTGACGGTCAGGATCATGCGCATATCACTTCCGTGCCGGCGGACCGGATGGCCGCGGCGTCCTCGGGGGCGAGTCCGGTGTCGGTGACGACCAGGTCCACATCGGCCAGTTCCCCGAAGCGGGCGAAGTGGTCCTTGCCGTATTTGGCGGAGTCGGCGAGCAGGATGACGCGCCGGGCGGCCCCGACGACGGCCCGCTTGACGGCGGCCTCGGCGAGATCAGGGGTGGTGAGCCCGAATTGGGTGGACCAGCCGTTCGCGCCGAGGAAGGCGACGTCGGCGCGGATCTGCCCGTAGGCCCTGAGCGCCCAGGCGTCGACCGCGGCGCGCGTACGGTTGCGGACCCTGCCTCCCACGAGGTGGAGGGAGATGCCCGGGTGGTCGGCCAGCCGGAACGCGACGGGCAGGGCGTGGGTGACGACGGTGAGGGAGCGGTCGAGCGGGACCTCGGCGGCGAGCCGGGCCACGGTGGAGCCGGCGTCCAGGATGACGGTGCCGTTCTCCGGGAGTTCGGCGAGCGCGGCGCGCGCGATGCGGTCCTTCTCGCCCGCGGCGGTCGACTCGCGCTCGGCGAGATCGGGCTCGAAGTCGAGCCGGCCGGCCGGGATGGCTCCGCCGTGCACACGACGGACGAGCCCGGCACGGTCCAGCGCCTTGAGATCGCGCCGGATGGTCTCGGCGGTGACCTGGAACTCCTCCGCGAGCGAGAGCACATCGACGCGGCCGCTCTCACGGGCGAGCCGCAGGATCCGTTGTTGGCGCTCCGGTGCGTACATGTGGTTTTACGTCCGTTCCATGCCCGAACCTGTGGTTTCACCATCAGACTACGTCCGTGTTCGCACGGAGTAAACACACTCGGGCGTAAAAATCGGGCCAGAACGGGCATACGCGACGAGGCCCGGCCCGGGTCGTTCCCCGGGCCGGGCCTCGTTCGCCTCCGTACGGACCGCTCAGTGCGCGAGCACCGCCTCGGGCTCGTCGCGCAGCGGCTCCGCCACCGCCTCGCCCTCGACGTGCTGCTTCGGCCGGCCGGGCAGCGCGAACATCACCAGGAAGATCACCGCGAGTACGGCGACGACCCACCACAGCGAGTTCTCGAAGGCGTTCACGAAGGCCGTGCCGACGGCGGAGGGCGTGGTCGCGAGGCGCTCCTCGTCGATCGTCCCGAAGAAGACCACCGACACCAGGCCGAGGCCGAGCGCGGTGCCCATCTGACCGGTCGTGTTGATCAGGCCGGACGCCGAACCCGCGTGCTCACGCGGCACCTCGGACAGCACCGCGTCCGTCAGCGGCGCCACGATCAGGCCCATGCCGACACCCATCACGACGAGCGGCAGGGCCATCTGCCAGGAGTGGATGGCGGTGCCGTACCGACCGGCCTCCCAGATGTAGATCAGCAGCCCGGCGGCCATGGTCAGCGCACCCGCCTGCAGCACCTTCCGCCCGAAGCGCGGCACCAGCTTCTGCACGGACAGACCGGCCGCCGTCGACACGGCGAGGGAGAAGGGAACCCCGGTCAGTCCCGCCTTCAGCGGGGTCCAGCCCAGCCCTATCTGCATGTACAGGGTCCACACCAGGAAGAAGATGCCCATCACGACCCCGAAGGTGAGCTGTACGGCGATACCGGCGGCGAAGCTCTTGACCCGGAACAGCGCAAGCTCGACGAGCGGCGAGCCGTCCTTGCGGGTCTTGTACTTCTCGTACGCCACGAACGCGCCGAACACGACCAGGCTGCCCGCCATGCAGACATGACCCCACAGCGGCCAGCCCAGCTCACGGCCGCGCGTCAGCGGGTACAGCAGCATCAGCAGCCCCAGCGTGACCAGCGCGACGCCCGCGAGGTCGAGGCGGAGCGCCTTGTCGGCACGGGACTCGGAGATGAACTTGCGGCCCAGGATCAGTCCGGCGATGCCGACGGGCAGGTTGATCAGGAAGATCGGCCGCCATTCGAGACCGAACAGGTTCCACTGGGTCAGCAGGGCGCCGAGGAGCGGACCGGACACGGCTCCCAGGCCGACGATCGCGCCGAACATCCCGAAGACCTTGCCGCGCTCGTGCGCCGGGAAGGTGACGTGGATGATCGCCAGCACCTGCGGCACCATCATCGCGGCCATCGCGCCCTGGAGGAGGCGGGAGGCGACGAGCATCTCCGGGTTCGCCGCGAAGCCGCAGAGCGCGGAGGCGACGGTGAAGCCGGCGATGCCGACGAGGAAGAGCCGCCTGCGGCCATAGATGTCACCGAGGCGGCCGCCCGTGATGAGCCCGGCGGCGAAGGCCAGCGCATAGCCCGCGGTGATCCACTGGATCGCGCCGAAGGACGCCGAGAGGTCCCGCTCGATACTCGGGATCGCGATGTTCACGATGGTCACGTCGACGAGGTCCATGAAGGCTGCCGTCATCACGATGGCCAGGGCGAGCCATCGGCGCCGGTCGGCGGCACCGGGCACGGCTGAGGGAGGGGAGGTCTTGGAGGTCATGCGGAAAACCTAGTCGGCGTATAGGCCAGATCGTGTCCTAGATGAGCCGCATCCTGGAACCATGACCGACACTCCGGCACGACTTCTCCAACTCCTGTCACTGCTCCAGACGCCGCGCGAATGGCCGGGCAGCGAGCTCGCCGGGCGGCTCGGCGTGAGCTCGCGCACGATCCGCCGCGACATCGACCGGCTGCGCGACCTCGGCTACCCCGTCGAGGCGACGAAGGGCGCGGTGGGCGGGTACCGGCTGGTCGCCGGGGCCGCGATGCCGCCGCTGCTCCTCGACGACGAGGAGGCCGTCGCGATCGCGATCGGGCTGCGCGCGGGCGCGGGCCACGCCATCGAAGGCGTCGAGGAGGCGTCCGTACGGGCGCTGGCGAAGCTGGAGCAGGTCCTGCCGTCCCGGCTGCGCCACCGGGTCTCGACGCTGCAGAACGCGACGATCCCGCTGACCCGCGGGGACGGCGCGACGGTGGCACCGTCCACGCTGACCGCGCTGGCGGCGGCGGTCACGGCGCAGGAGCGGCTCCGGTTCGGTTACCGCGCGGGGGACGGCGCGCAGACGAAGCGGCAGGTGGAGCCGTACCGCCTCGTCTCCACGGGGTGGCGGTGGTACCTCGTGGCGTACGACCTCGAACGGGAGGACTGGCGTACGTTCCGGGTCGACCGGGTCAGCGAACCCTTCCCGACCGGGGCGCGCTTCGCGCAGCGAGAGATGCCGACGGGAGACGCGGCGCAGCTGCTCTCCCGGTCTATCCACCGGCAGCAGCCGGAGCACGAACTGGACGTCACCTTCGCCGCGCCCGAGGAGTTCGTGGCGGCGCGCCTCCCGTCCCATCTCACGCCGACCCCGCTCGACGACGGCACATGCCGGCTGCGGGTCCGGGCGACGGACTCCGTGGAGTGGCTGGCCCTCCGACTGGCGCTGGTGGACTGCGAGTTCACGGTCCACGGCCCCAAGCCCCTCGCGGCCTACATGGCCCACCTGGGCGCCCGCCTGACGCGCTCGGTGAGCTGAGCCGCGGCGCAGCGCGGCCGGGCGCCCTCACTCCCCCGCCCTCGCGCCGGTTCGGCCCGGCGCCCGGCGATCACCACCCCGCCCCCGGGGCTCGCCCGGGGGCGGGGCGTCGTGCGCGGTCAGGCCGCGGCGTCGAAGCCGGTGTCGCGGGCCAGCCGCTTCAGTTCCAGCAGCGCGTGCTTCTCGATCTGGCGGATCCGCTCGCGCGTCAGGCCGTGCTCCTTGCCGACCTCCGTCAGCGTCCGTTCGCGGCCGTCCTCGATGCCGTACCGCATGCGGATGATGGAGGCCGTGCGGTGGTCGAGCCGGCCGATCAGGTCGCCCAGCTCCTCGCTGCGCAGCAGCGTCATCACCGACTGCTCGGGCGACACCGCCGAGGTGTCCTCCAGGAGGTCGCCGAACTGCGTCTCGCCCGCGTCGTCGACCGACATGTTCAGCGAGACCGGGTCACGGGCCCAGTCCAGGACGTCGGTGACGCGCTCCGGGGTCGTGCTGAGTTCGGTCGCGATCTCGGCGGCCTCCGGGTCCCGGCCGTTCTCACGGTTGAACTCCCGCTGCACGCGCCGGATGCGGCCGAGCTCCTCCACCAGGTGGACGGGGAGCCGGATCGTGCGCGACTGGTCGGCGATGGACCGCGTGATGGCCTGGCGGATCCACCACGTCGCGTACGTGGAGAACTTGAAGCCCTTGGTGTAGTCGAACTTCTCCACCGCGCGCACCAGACCCGCGTTGCCCTCCTGGATCAGGTCGAGGAGCGGCAGCCCACTGCGCGGGTACCGCCGGGCGACCGCCACCACGAGGCGCAGGTTGGAGCGGATGAAGACGTCCTTCGCGCGCTCGCCCTCGAGGGCCAGGCGCTCCAGCTCCTCGCGGGAGGCGCCCGCGGAAACGGCCCCCGCCTCGCTCTCGATCTCGCCGTCGAGGATCTGCCGGGCGTACACCCCCGCCTCGATCGTCTGGGACAGCTCGACCTCCCTGGCGGCGTCGAGCAGGGGCGTGCGCGCGATCTCGTCGAGATACATGCCGACCAGGTCGCGGTCGGCGATCTCCCCGCCCACGGCGCGAACGCTGCTGGCCCGATCGGTCCCGGTGGTGGCGGACTGGCTACGGGCGACGGCACGGGTTGCCATGCGAGCTCCCTTACTGAGTAGGTCGCGACACCCTCCCGGGTGCCCTGCATCCGACGGAAACAACGACTGGAATCCGGACAGAATTCCCATGCCACCCATCGATTTTCGTGATCATGCAGTACCCTGTCCCGCCACCCAAGGAGGACGGATGCCGCAGGAACCGGCGGAGGTGCAGGTCAGGCCGGGGACGGAGGCTGACCTCGCAGGCCTCACGGAGCTCTACAACCACTACGTCCGTGAGACGGCGATCACGTTCGACACCGCGCCCTTCACCCCCGAACAACGGCGTCCGTGGCTGCACTCCCACCCTGAAGACGGCCCCCACCGCCTTCTGGTTGCTCGGGATGTCCGAAATGTTCTTGGGTACGCGTCCAGCGGTCCCTTCCGGGCGAAGGCCGCGTACGGGACCTCCGTCGAGGTGAGCGTCTACCTCTCCCCCGAAGCGGCGGGCCGCGGCATCGGCACCGTGTTGTACGAGCGCCTCTTCGAGGCCCTCGCCGACGAGGACGTCCACCGCGCCTACGCCGGGATCGCGCTGCCCAACGAGGCGTCAGTACGCCTGCACACGAGGTTCGGCTTCCGCCACGTGGGCACGTTCCGCGAAGTGGGCCGGAAGTTCGGCCGGTACTGGGACGTGGCCTGGTACGAGAAGGAGTTGCGCGGCCCCGCGGACACCGGCGCCGCGGACACCGGCGCCGGGGTGCCGAGCGCCGGGTCGGCGGCCTAGCCGAACTGGACCGACCGCTTCGCCAGCCCCATCCAGAACCCCTCGATGACGCTCCGTCCGGCACCGAGGTCACCGGTCGCGTCGGCGGCGCCCAGCGTCACGAACAGCGGGGCGAAGTGCTCGGTGCGCGGATGGGCGAGCCGTCCCGCCGGGGACTTGCGCGTGAAGTCGAGCAGCGCGTCCACGTCCACGGCCTCCAGCGCCCGCCGCCCCCAGTCGTCGAACTCCGCGGACCAGCCGGGGATGCCGTCGTGCCGCAGGGCGGCCAGGTTGTGGGTGAAGAACCCGCTGCCCACGATCAGGACGCCCTCGTCGCGCAGCGGCGCCAGCCTGCGCCCGATCTCCATCAGTCCGGCGGGGTCGAGGGTGGGCAGGGAGATCTGGAGGACGGGGACGTCGGCGTCGGGATACATCTCCACGAGCGGGACGTACGCACCGTGGTCGAGACCCCGGCCGGGGATGTCCTGCACGGGCGTGCCCGGCGCGCGCAGCAGCCCCCGCACCGCGTCGGCGAGGCGAGGGGCGCCGGGGGCGGCGTACCGCACGCCGTAGTAGTGCTCCGGGAAGCCCCAGAAGTCGTACACCAGCGGCAGGGTCGCGGTCGCTCCGAGCGCGAGCGGGGCCTCCTCCCAGTGGGCGGAGACCATCAGGATCCCGGTGGGCCGGGGCAGGTCCGCCGACCAGGCGGCGAGCTCACCGGGCCAGACCGGGTCGTCGGCGAGCGGCGGCGCGCCGTGCGAGAGGTAGAGGGCGGGCATCCGCCCGCTGGTCGTGGCGGTCATGACGGCTCCCGAGGGTGTCTTCCATGGTAGCTGCTTTAACCTTCAAGCTTTCTCGTCCACGACCGTAACGCGGGCTAGTTTAATTTTCAAGAAGCCGTAGAGTGGGATACATGAACAGGGCACCCGAGGGCGGGACGGAGCGGGCGGAGGAGCCGCGCTGGCTCACCGACGACGAGCAGCGCGTCTGGCGCGCGTACCTCCACGCGACCACGCTGCTCGAGGACCACCTCGACCGGCAGCTCCAGCGCGACGCCGGGATGCCGCACATCTACTACGGGCTGCTCGTCAAGCTGTCCCAGGCGCCCCGCCGCCGGATGCGGATGACGGAGCTGGCCAAGGACGCCAAGATCACCCGGTCCCGGCTGTCGCACGCCGTCGCCCGGCTGGAGAGGAGCGGCTGGGTGCGCCGCGAGGACTGCCCGTCCGACAAGCGCGGCCAGAACGCCTGCCTGACCGACGACGGCTTCGAGGTCCTGAGGCGGAGCGCGCCCGGCCATGTCGCGGCGGTGCGCCAGGCCCTCTTCGACCGGCTCACGGCCGACCAGGTGGAGCAGCTCGGCGAGATCATGCGGGTGATGGCCGAGGGACTCCAGCCGGCGGAGCCGGGCGCCGACCTCCCCTGGCTGCGTTAGCGCCCGGCGGACGGGCCCGCTCAGGCGCCCGCGGTCAGCAGGACGCCGGCGTAGGACGCCGCGGCGATGAGCACCCAGGCGGTGAGCCCCAGCGCCGCGACCCGGGCACCGGTCCGGGCGAGCGTCGGCAGGTGCACCGCACTGCCCAGGCCGAACAAGGCGGCGGCGAGCAGCAGTTCCTGAGCCGTACCGGCGACGGTGAGCACCGGTGCGGGCAGCACCCCGGTCGTACGCAGGACCACCATGGCGAGGAACCCGGCGACGAAGAGCGGTACGAGCGGCGGCCGGGCACCACCCGTCGAGGCGCGGCCCCGGCGGCGGGCCGCCACGACGAGGGCGGCCACCAGCGGCGCCAGCAGGGCGACCCGCATCAGCTTGACCAGCACGGCCTCGCCGAGAGCGGCCGGGCCGGCGGTCTGCGCGGCCGCCACCACCTGGCCGACGTCGTGGACACCGGCGCCCACCCACCGGCCGAACTCCGCGTCGCTCAGCCCCAGCGGCCCGTGCAGCAAGGGCAGTACGGCCATGGCGAGCGTGCCGCACAGGGTCACCAGGGCGACGGACGCGGCGGCATCGTCGTCGTCACTGTCGCGCACCGCGCCGACCGCCCCGATGGCGGAGGCGCCGCAGATCGCGTAGCCGGTCGCGATGAGCAGCGGCTGGTCCCCGGGCAGGCCCAGGCGCCGCCCGAGCCACCAGGTGCCGGCCAGGGTGGCGGCCACGACGGCGAGCACCATGACGACCGACTGCCAGCCGAGGCCCAGGACGTCGGACAGGCTCAGCTTGAGCCCGAGCAGGACGACCCCGGCGCGCATCAGCCGCTTGCCGGCCAGGGTGAGTCCGGCGCGGCAGCGGCCGCGGACCCGGGTGCGCAGCCAGGGGGTGTGCGCGGCCGCGACGCCGAGGACGACCGCGGCGGTGAGCACGGGGACGGCGGGCAGCGCGAGGTGCACCAGCCAGGCGGCGCCGACCCCCGCGGTGGCCAGGGTGAGCCCGGCCGCGGGGCCGGTTCCGGGCCGCACCGCGAGGCGCGCCCCGATCCGTGCCCCGAAGCGCCCGCGGTGGCCGGTTCCTGGGCGGTCCGGCGCCTTGTGGCTGCCGGTGACGGTGTGGGTGCGCGGTCCGGCGAGGGCCATCACCGGTCGGCCGGCAGGCGGTAGACGCGCCGGACGCTGGTGCCGAGGCGGGAGATGTCCGCGCCGTAGACGTGGATCGAGAGGGCGGTGTCGGTGCCGCCATTGCGGACGAGGTGGATGTCACCGGGCGGGGCGAAGGAGGCGACCGTGCCGGCCGGGGCGACCACGTCGTCGGTGGCGATGAGCCGGGCGGTAGTGCCGTGCGGGACCAACTGGTAGCGCCGCTCGTGCTCCTCGCCCCGGTGGACGCCGGCCACGCACCAGGAGACGTGGTCGTGGATGGGGGTGGCCTGTCCGGGGAGCCACACGATGGCCACGACGGAGAAGCCGCCGTCGGGTTCGGCGTGCAGCACGTGCTGGCGGTAGCGGTCGGGATCGCCCTCGCACTGGGCCTCGGTGAGCAGGTCGGGCGTACACAGGTGCGGGGCGAGGCGTTCCGCCACGAGCCGGGCGGTCGGCTCCGGAGGCAGTCCGCGTTCCACGGTCTCGCGTATCTCGGCGACGAGGGTGCGCAGGCGCGCGGTGCTGGGGGCCAGGGAGGTCGTGGTCATGACGGCAGCGTCCGGCGGCGGGAGCGGCACGTCCAAGGAGTGTTCTTTGAGGGGGCCCCAGCAACTGCTTATGGTTCGCCGCCCGCGTGCGGCGCCCGGTTCAGCAGCCGACCCTGGCCTCGGCGGAGGCGACGATCTCGTCCAGCATGAGTGCGGTGGCGGGGATCCGCATATGGTCGCGGAGCACGTAGGCGTACACCTGGCGGCGGGTGTGCGGCTCCACGATCCGGCCGGTGACCTGTTTGTGGCAGAGGAAGGACAGCACCAGCTGGGGGACCATGGCGATGCCGACTCCGGCCGCCACCAGGCTCTGCATCACCAGGTTGTCGTCCGTGGTGCAGGCGATGTCGGGGGTGAACCCCTCCTCGGCGCAGGCATGCAGGAAGTTGGCACGGCAGCGCGCGCAGCCGGCGATCCACCGCTCGTGCGCCAGGTCGGCGAGGTGCACGGCGCGGCGCCGGGCCAGTGGGTGGCCGCTGGGCAGCAGGACCGTGACGGGGTCCTCCAGCAGCTGGACCTCTTCGAGTTCGTCGGGGATGTCGACCCGCAGCCCGGGATAGCTGAAGGCCAGCGTGATGTCGCATTCGCCACGGGCCACCATCCGCAGGGACTCGGGCGGTTCGCTCTCCACCAACTCGACCCGTATCCCGGGGTGCTCGGAGGACATCCGGGCCATGGCCTCGGGGATGATCGTGGCCCCGGCGCTGGGGAAGGCGCAGACGCGTACGCGCCCGGAGCGCAGCCGCGCGATGGCGTCGATCTGCTGCTGGGCGGCGGCGAGGCTGTCGAGGATGGTGGAGGTGTGGCGGGTGAGTGCCTCGCCCGCCTCGGTGAGCCTGAGTCCGCGGCCCACCCGGGTGAACAGAGGGGTGCCGACGTCGCGTTCGAGGGCCTTCATCTGCTGGCTGACGGCCGGCTGCGTGTAGCCGAGCGAGCGGGCGGCCGCGGTGTAGGAACCGGTCCTGACCACTTCGTGAAAGGTCTTGATGTACCGGGAATCGAACACGTCAGAAGCATAAGCAGAAGTTGGGGTACGGAAATATACGTTTCCCGCCGGGTTCCGAAGAACCCGGCGGGAAACTCCCCCTCGGGAGTGGCTCAGTGGGCGACGACGGGGATCTTCACCTCGTCCTCGGCGGCGCCGCCGCCGGAGGCCCGGACCGAACCGGAGCCCGGACGACCGGTGTTGATGAGGGTCACGGCGATCGCGGCGGAGGCCGCCAGGATGCCGACCGCCCACCAGATGGCGCTGGTGTAGCCCTCGACCATGCCCTGCAGCTGGAGCAGCTTCTGCGCCTGCGGGGAGGTCGCGGCGGCCGCGCGGTCGGCGATGTAGGCGGTGGTGGCGGAGGCCGCGATCGTGTTGAGCAGCGCCGTGCCGATCGCGCCGCCGACCTGCTGCGAGGTGTTCACCATCGCGGAGGCCACACCGGAGTCCCGGGCCTCGACGCCGTGCGTCGACAGGGACATCGCGGGCATGAACGCCGTACCCATGCCGAGGCCGAGCAGCAGCTGCGCGGGCAGGATGAGCGCCGTGTAGGACGAGCCGATCTCCAGCTGCGTCAGCATCAGCATGCCGACGGCGGCGGTCAGGAAGCCGGGTCCCATCAGCAGCCGCGGCGGGACCCGGGTCATCAGCCGGGCGCCGATCTGCGTGGAGCCCGTGATCATGCCCGCGATCATCGGCAGGAAGGCGAAGCCGGTCTTGACCGGGGAGTACCCCTTCACGATCTGGAGGTAGTAGGTGAGGAAGAGGAAGAGCCCGAACATCGCGATGATGGCGAGGCCCAGCGAGAGGTAGACGCCGCCGCGGTTGCGCTCGGTCATCACGCGGAGCGGCAGCAGCGGGTGCTTCACCCTCGCCTCGACGGCGACGAACGCGGTGAGGAGCACGGCCGAGCCGATGAACAGGCCGACGGTGCCGGAGTCGCTCCAGCCGTCGGACTCGGCGCGCGTGAAGCCGTAGACCAGGGCGACCAGGCCGAGGGTGGAGAGGACGACGCCGGGGATGTCGAGCGGCGAGCGGTTGCGGCCGCCGGCGGGCTCACGGATGACGAAGTAGGCGCCGGCCGCGGCGACCACGGCGAAGGGGATGTTGACGAAGAACGTCCAGCGCCAGTCGAAGTACTCGGTGAGGAAGCCGCCGAGGATGAGGCCGACCGCTCCGCCACCGCCGGCGATCGCGCCGTAGATGCCGAACGCCTTGGCGCGCTCCTTGGCGTCGGTGAACATCACGGCGAGCAGCGACAGGGCGGCCGGGGCGAGCAGTGCGCCGAAGACGCCCTGGAGGGCGCGGGAGCCGAGCAGCATGGCCTCGCCGGTGGCGGCGCCGCCGAGTGCGGAGGCGGCGGCGAAGCCGAGCAGGCCGACGACGAAGGTGCGCTTGCGGCCCCACAGGTCGGCTATGCGCCCGCCGAACAGGAGCAGACCGCCGAACGCGAGGGCGTAGGCGGTGATGACCCACTGCCGGTTCCCGTCCGAGATCCCGAGGTCCTGCTGGGCGGAGGGCAGCGCGATGTTCACGATCGTCGCGTCGAGCACGACCATCAGCTGGGCCAGGGCGATGAAGACCAGCGCTTTCCAGCGGCTGGGATCAGGGCTGAGCTCGGGAAGTGAGGACGTTTTTGCCATGGGGGTAGCCACCTGGGGATGCGTATCGGGTGAAGAACGGCGAAAAGGGATGTGCGTAAGGAAGAAGTGTGAGTAAGGAAGAAGGGGAGGCGGGGATCAGGGCTCGCGCCGCATGTCCTCCAGGGTCGCGGGCGCGCCGGGCAGCACGGAGCGCGCGGGCGCTTCGAGGCCGTCCAGGAACAGCTGCAGATGACGGTGGACGAACCGGTCGAACTCCGGGCAGGCGGTGCCGGGCAGCGGCCGGGTGAGCTGGGAGAGGGCGACCAGCAGGTCTCCGACGGCGACGTCGGCGCGGAGCCTGCCGGATTCCTGCGCCCGGTCGAAGAGGTCCTGCACGGCCTCCTCCAGCCGGTCGCGCTCGGCGATCAGTTCGGGGTGGTCCTTGTCGAAGACGCCGGAGAGCATCGGGCACAGCGCGCCGATCCGCTCGTCGGCCGCGGCGTGCGTGAAGCGGCGCAGCGCCTGGAAGGCGTCGGCCTCTTCGGCGGCCGCCGCGAGCGCCGCTTCGGTGGTGCGGGACATCACGGAGAGGACGACCTCGTGGACGAGGGCGTCGCGATCGGGGAAGTGGCGGTAGAGCGTGGCGTTGCCGACCCCGGCCCGGCGGGCGATCTCGTCGAACGGCACGTCGGGGCCGTGCTCGACGAAGATCTCGCGGGCCGCCGTGACGATCCGCTCCCGGTTGCGCAGGGCGTCCGCCCGCGGCCGGGGCGCGCGGCGCGTCGTGGTGCCGGCGGTGCTGCTCACGTCTGCTCCTTGAACCTATCCGGGGACCTGTTCCCCGTTTGTCGGTACGCAAGTTCAAACGGGGAGGCAGTCCCCGGTTATTTCCCCTCCCCCATGTGATCCACATCACTCACCGAAGCGGTCAGAAACCCACGATCGGGCCACCCCGACGCGCGCCCGCGCACCACCCGCCACAGGCTGATCGCAACGGAGAGCAGCACGGATCCGGCCTGCTGCCGCCCGACCGAAGGCGATTGCATGCAGCAGACCCGCCGGCGGATACGCAGACCGGTCGCGCTCGGTGCCGCGACGACCCTCGCCCTCGCCTCACTGGCCACGGCGAGCTCGATCCTTCCCTCCCCGCCCCGCGTCTCGGCCGGCCCCATCGCCACGGAGGCCGCCCCCGACGAGCTCAACCTCGGGCCGTGCCGGATCACGGCGACCGTAGGGGTGCAGATGTCGGAGGGGATGCCCACCGCCCCCGGTTACACCCGCTCCACCGGGCAGGTCCGCGCCCTCAATCTGATGGTCGACTTCCCGGACGCGCCCGGCGAGGGCCCGGCGATGAGCCGCTACGACGAGTTCTTCCCGCAGACCACCGACTGGTTCCGCACCAGCTCCTACGGCCGGCTCGGCTACCGCCCCGAGGCGCCGCTGCCCGGCTGGCTGCGCATGCCGCAGCCGTTCGAGGCGTACGGGATCGAGCGGGGCTCCCCCTATGAGCCGGGCTACCGCCGGCTGGTCGAGGACCTCGTGACGGCGGCCGACGCGAAGGTCGACTTCAGCGCGTACGACCTGGTCAATGTGCTGGTGACACCCAACGCGGGGCCCTCGGCGCTGGACACCGTGCTGTCCGTGACCTTCTCCGGGAACAGCGACGCGCCCTACGCGGACGGGGTACCGCTCGCCAACACGTCCTTCGTCTACAGCCGCCAGGACGACGGCTCGGGCAGCTACCACGAGACGGGCTACCGGGTCCTGCCCCACGAGAACGGCCATGTCTTCGGCCTCCCCGACCTCTACACCGCCGACGGCGGCGGCTCGGTGGGGCACTGGGACATCATGTCCGAGGACTGGGGCGCCAACAACGACCTGCTGGGCTGGCACAAGTGGAAGCTCGGCTGGCTCGACAACGACCAGGTGCGCTGTGCGTCGACGCCCGGCAGCCGCGACTACACCCTGACCCCGCTGGCCCGCACGGGCGGCACCAAGCTGGCCTTCGTCCCGGTGTCGGCCGAGTCCGGGTACGCGGTGGAGGTACGGACGCGGGAGGGCAACGACGAGGCGGTGTGCGAACCGGGCGTCCTGATCTATCGCGTCCAGTCGGACGTGGACACCGGGCAGGGGCCGATCACCGTCGTGGACAGCGACCGGGACAGCGGCGGCTGCACCCGGCGCCCCAACGTCCACGCGGAGCTCTCGGACGCCCCCTACCGGCCCGGCCAGTCGTTCACCGACGAGGAGACCGGCGTCGTCATCGAAGTGCTGTCCGAGAGCGCGAAGGGCGCCTACCGCATAAGGGTGACCCGGGCCTGAACCTGCCCGCGCAGCTCCCGCTTGAGGACCTTGCCGGTGGCGTTGCGCGGCAGCGGCCCCTCCTGGAGGAGGACGTGCGCGGGCACCTTGAACGCGGCCAGGCCGCGCGCGACGTGTGCCCGCAGCTCCTCGGCCCCCGTGGTGGCGCCAGGCCGGAGCCGGACCACGGCCGCGACCTCTTCGCCGAGCCTCGGGTGCGGCACCCCCAGCACCGCCGCGTCCAGCACGTCGGGGTGCTCGTGCAGCGCGGCCTCGACCTCCACGCAGTACACGTTCTCCCCGCCGCGGACGACCATGTCCTTGATCCGGTCGACGACGCTGACCCGCCCGTCGTGCAGGGTGGCGAGGTCCCCGGTCCGGAACCAGCCCTCGGGGGTGAAGGCCGCGGCGGTCGCCTCGGGGTCCTCCCAGTACCCGCGGACCAGGGACTGGCCGCGCAGCCACAGCTCGCCGACCTCGCCGTCGGGCAGGGGCCGCCCGTCCGGTCCGGCGATCCGCACCTCGGTCACCGGGGTGGGACGACCGACGCTGCCGGGGAAGCGGCGGTAGGAGGCGCCGAAGTTCGCGGTGACGCCGCCGCAGGTCTCGGTCAGCCCGTACCCGTTGCGCGGCTCGACGCGTTCGCCGTACCGGGCGGTGAGCCGGCCGACGAGTTCCGGCGGGGCGGCCGCGCCACCGGTGTTGAGGTGCCTCAACGGGCCGAGGTCCCGGCCCGTCGCCGCGGCCTCGTCCAGCAGGTGCAGTGCGGTGGTGGGGACGCCCGCGTAGTGCGTGACGCCGTGCTCGTGGATGAGGTCCAGCGCTTCACCGGCGTTCCACTTGCGCATCAGGACGAGCGTGCCGCCGGCCGCCATCACGGCGTAGAAGGAGGTGAACGCGGCGACGTGGAAGAAGGGGAAGGTCGTCAGCGACACGGGCGCCGGGCCCGCCCCCGGCACGTCGCCGCGCGCCAGGGCGGCCGCGGCGGCCTGGTAGCGGGGGTTCATGGCGGCCGCGGCCTGCGCCAGGTGCGTGGCCACCGCGCCCTTCGGGCGGCCGGTGGTGCCGGAGGTGTAGATGATCGTGGCGTCGTCCTCGGGCCGGACGTCGGCGTCGGGCGGGCCGAGCGCCGGATCGGCGGCCGGCAGGTCCTCGTAGCGCTCGAAGTACCGCTCGAAGGGCCCTCCGTCCCCGTCCGCGGTCTCCCCCGGCCGCCCGTGGAAGACCACGCCCCGCACGCCGTGCCGCTCGGACCAGGCGCGCACGCGCGGCAGCCGTTCCCCGTCGACGAGCAGGACGCGCGGCCGGCAGTCGTCGAGGGCGTACGTGAACTCGTCCTCGGTCCACCAGGCGTTCAGGGGGACGGCGACCAGCCCGGCCAGCTGGGCGGCCCAGAACGCGATCTGCCACTCGGGGTGGTTGCGCATCGCGACGACGGCACGGTCCCCGGGGTGCAGTCCGTACACCTCGACCAGGCGCCGGGCGAGCGCGCTCGCGGACGCGAAGAACTCGGCATAGGTGTACGTCGTGTCTCCGGCCACCAGGAAGGGCCGGTCGCCGAAGGCCCAGGTGGTCTCGACGAACTCGCGCAGGGTGCGCGGCCCGGACACGTACACCCCGTCCACGGCTTCGAAGGGCGCCCCGGGCGCGGTGAGCGGATCGTGCGTCGACGGATCGGTGTACGACACCCCGGGGCCTCTTCCCAAGCGCTTGCTCACTGACTGCGCCCGTGACGCTATGTGCCCGTGCGGCTCCTCGTCAAGGAGGTAGATGCATGGGCCACTTATTTTCGGTCAGGTGGCGGGCGGCTCGATGTCGGAGTCCAGCCGCACCCACCCCCGCACCGCCGCGGTCGTCGGGTGGTCCGGTCCCATCGTGGTCCGGGCCCTCCGCACCGCTTCGAGGTGCAGCGCCGCGGCCTCGTCCTCCGCGCCGGCCGTCCGCAGGTCCAGCGCCAGGTTGGAGGCGCAGCCGATCGCGTCGTAGTGGTCGGAACCCTGCACCCGCACGAAGGCGTCGTACGCCTCGCGCTCCAGCCGGACCGCCCCGTCGAGATCGCCGTCCACCACCAGGTCGGTGGCGTGGTTCATCATGCTGGTCAGCGTGTAGGGGTGCTCCCCCAGCACCTCCCGGTACTGCCGCACGGTCCGGCGGGACAGCGCGAGCGCCTCCTCCCGCTCGCCGGTCAGCCGCAGGTAGATCGCCAGGTTGTTGGCGCAGGCCAGGGTGAACGGGTGCCGCTCGCCCAGCTGGGTGCGGTACCGGTCCAGCGCGTCCCGGGCGAGCGCCCGCGCGCCCTGGGCGTTGCCGGTGGCGACCAGCGCGCAGGCCAGGTTCACCGCGGCCGACAGGGTGTCGGGGTGGTCGGGCCCCAGCACCGACATCGAGGCGTCGTAGATGTCCGCGCTGAGCGCCCTGGCCTCCTCGTACCGGCCCATGCGGCGCAGCACCGCGGACTGGTTGCGGCTGGCGCGCAGGGTCGCGGGGTGGCGCTCACCGGTCGTCCGCCGGAACGCCTCCACGGTCTCCTGGATCAGCTTCAGCGCCTCCGTCAGCGCCCCGGTCTCCCTGAGGTCGCGGGCGTAGTTGCTGGCCGAGTTGAGCGTGTCGGGGTGTGTGGGGCCGGTGACCTCGCGCCGGGCCAGCCACACCTCCCGGTCGATGTCCCGGGCCGCCAGCCGGTCGCCGACGAGGAACAGCGACACGGCGAGGTTGTTGGCCGCGAACAGCACGCGCGCGTGGTTGTGCTCGAAGACCTGCCGGGAGAGTGTGTACGTCTCCCGGTCGATGTCCCGCGCCTGGGTGTAGGCGCCGCGGCTGCGCAGGTCGGCGCCCAGGTTCCCGGCCGCGACCAAGGTGTATTGGTCGTTGGCGCCGAGGACCTCCCGGGCACGGCGCAGCGCCGCCTCGTCCATGGCGTACGCCTCGTCGATCCGCCCGCTGGACCGCAGCGCGTTGGCGTACTGCGTCCGCAGGTAGATCACCAGCGGATCGTCCTCGCCGAAGTCGGGGATCCACGAGGCCAGCGCCCGCTCCGCGGTCTCCTGCGCGGCGGTGTAGTCCGAGCGGCGCCACAGGTAGCGCACCGACTCGGCGATCCAGCGGCGCACCCTGCTGTCCCCGCTGCTGAACGCCCGGGAGGGCCGCATGTGCGGCAGCAGCGCGGCGTGCCGGTCCCACGACGCGGGGTCCTCGGTGTTCCTCGGGTTGGCCTCGGCGAGGATCGCGTGCACATGGGCGCGCATCGGCGTCCACTCCTCACGCGGCACCTGCGAGCGCAGCACCTCCTGCACCAGCCGGTGCAGGGTGATGGTCTTGTCGCTCTGGTTGGTCCGCGCGAGACCGTACCGGTTGATCTCGGCGAACAGGGCGCCCATCCGCATCGGGTCGACCAGCCGAGGATCGTGCCGGGACAGCAGCTCACCGGCCCTGTTCCCGTACAGCGCCCACATCGGGATGGGTGCGGGACCGAAAAAGGCGCACAGCTCCAGGAGTTGGGCCGCGGCGGGCATCGAATCGCGCACGGACCGCAGCGCCAGCAGCCAGGTGGCCGCCGCCGACCGGGGGTAGGCGGTGACGGGGTCCTGCTCCAGCATGGTGGCCAACTGGGTTTCCAGCAGCTCCAGATACGTCTCCACCGGCATCGCGGACTGCTCCAGCCAGGCCGCCGCCTGGGCCACCGCGAGCGGCAGGTCACCGAGCGCCTCCGCGACCTGGCCGGCGTCCCGGTCGGGCAGGTCCGGGTTCTGCGCCTGCAGCAGCCGTACGGACTCCTCGCGGGTGAAGACGTCGACCTCGACCTGCGTGGCCCGCTCGACCCAGGCCCGGTTGCGGGACGTGACGACGACGTGCCCGGGGCCGCCGGACGGCAGTAACGGGGCCAGCGCCTCGGGTTGTTCCGCGTTGTCGAACACCAGCAGCCAGCGCCGGTAGGGCCGGCCCTGCCGCAGCGCCTCCAGCACGGTGTTGGAGGTGACCGTCACATCGTCACCGGTCGGCAGGCCCAGCCGGGGGGCGAGCGCCGCCAGTTCCTGCCGGACGAGCCCCGTCTGGCCCGCGTTGATCCACCAGACCACGTCGTAGTCGGCGGCGAACCGGTGCGCGTACTCGATGGCGACCTGGGTCTTGCCGACGCCGCCCATGCCGAAGACGGCCTGCGGCGGACCGCCCAGCGGCCCGCCCGCCGCGAACCCGTCCCTGATCTCCTCCAGGGTCCGCCCGCGCCCGGTGAACGCGGCGTTGCGCGCGGGCACGTGCCACACCGGGGGCGGCGTGCCGGGGAAACGCGGTCCGCGGTCCTCGTCGGCCGGGGCGCGCGGCGCGGGTGGCACCCGGTCCAGGGTCGCGATGTCGGGCCGCCCCACCGCGGCCAGCAGCGCCGCCTCCGCCTCGTCCTGCCCGTCGCGCTCGACCAGATCGACGGCGACCAGGTCGGCGAAGGGGTTGGGCAGCGGGGCGGCGTGGATACGGATGGGGATCAGCATCCGCTGCGACGCCTCGGGGTCCCGGGCCGAGACCGCCTTCCACACCTCGTGCGCGTGCGGCAGGCGCACATAGTCCGGCGACAGCAGCGCCACGATCCGCCCCGACCCGTCCAGGGCACGGCGCACCTCGGTCAGCGTGTCCGCGCCCGCGTGCTCGGCCGCACCGCTGAGCGCGACGTGGTAGCCCACGCCGGTGAGCCGGGCGGCGATCCACTCGGCCCACATCCGGTCGGCCGGCGCGTAGCTGAGGAAGATGTCCGACGGCACGGGCGGCTTGGTCCGCTCGTACGACGACAGCAACGCCCGGCGCATGGTCTCCGGCATCGGCCGCTGCCGGGTGATCCGGCCCTCGGTGATCCGGCCGGTGAGCCGCTCCGACGCCGCGAGCAGGCTGGTGCCCTGGTGGGGGCGGTCACCGACGGGCGCAGGGATCTCCTCGTACGCGAAGAACGGCCGGTAGGGGATCTCCACGTCGCCCCAGTACCGGTCGCGCTCCTCGCGGCTCATGCCGTCCAGGAACGACAGGAAGCGGCTGCGGGCGAGGTCGCGGCCCGCCTCCAGCTTCTTCTGCTCGGCGTACTCGACCCGCATCGGCGCGGGCAGGATCCGCACCGGGCGCGCGGTGAGCTGGGCGCGGACCGACTCGGCGACGGCGGCCGCGCCCTGAATGGACTGGGCGCTGAGCGTGAAGCAGTCGACGACGACGTCGGGCAGCAGGACGGTGCAGATGCCGGCCGTGTCGGACAGGCCGGTGCGGCTGTCGATCAGGACGTAGTCGTAGCGTCCGCGCAACTCGTCGCGGAGCGCGGTGAGGAACGAGGCACCCCGCAGCCGGGTGTAGAAGTGGTCCCAGTCGAAGGTGGACACGGCGGCCGAGTACCCGTCGTCCTGGAGCCCCGCGGGCAGGAAGTCCAGCCGCCCCCCGCCGTCGAGGTCGAGACCGACACCGACGATGCAGCGGTCCACGTCGGTACGGTCGCGGAACCACTGGACGCGGTCCTCGTGGGTGTCCGGTCCCGGTTCGTCGGCGCGCAGCGCGTAACCCCGGATGAGGTCGATGACACCCTCGGTGGAGTTCAGTTCGGGGTCGACGAGCAGCGGGTGGAAGTACCGGTGCAGGCCGGGCGCCTCCAGGTCCCAGTCGACCATGAGGACGCGCAGCCCGTTACTGGCCAGGATCCAGGCCGTGTTGACCAGGGCCATGGTGCGGCCCACTCCGCCCTTGAACGAGTAGAACGTGACGACGGTGCCGTGCTCGTCCGTGCCGGGACTGCTCATCGCCCTGGCCCTCCCTCACTGCGGGGGTCGCGCCACTCTTGCGGTGCGTAGGGGTTGTACGGGATGTACGGCCCGCGGCCGCCGGACCAGCGGGGCGGCCTGCGCTGCGCCGGGGTGGTGCCGGAAGCGCCCGGTTTCTGCGGCGGGACACGGGCCGGGCCGCCGCTCGGACCGCGCAGGATCGGGCGGGCGGCGGGCGCCCCGTCCTCGTCGTCCTCCCCCGGCGGCACCGTGGCGCGGCGCTTGCGGATCAGGTTGTTCTGCGCGGCCGACACCATCTGCCCGAGGGCCTTCTGGAAGTCGCCGAAGCACACCCGGATCTGGAACTGCCGGTCGTGCGCACCGCGGGACGCCTTGCGCTCGAAGACCTCCGTCACCGCGCTCCACAGCTCGTGCCGGTCCCGCTCCTCCTGGGGGTGGCAGGGCACCAGGACGCCGGTCGCGGGGTGCTCGGCCCGGTCGAACTGCTCCAGCTGCTTGCGGTGCGGCGCGGCGGGCGCGCTCCAGGCGTCCACCAGAAGGATGGTGACCTGGTCGTCGTTCCACGCCTGGTTGAGCCGGCGGGCGAGGCCCGCGCCCACCTCGTCGTAGGCGGTGCCGTACCCCTGTGCGGTGACCAGCCGCTGAGCCTGCTGGTAGAGGGGGTACTCCTCCTGCGGGTGGTACGGGTTCCAGTCGAGACCGGCCCTGCCGTAATAGGGCGCCCCGCGCCGGTG
Organism: Streptomyces sp. STAM6; assembly: GCF_054963715.1. NCBI lineage: Bacteria > Bacillati > Actinomycetota > Actinomycetes > Kitasatosporales > Streptomycetaceae > Streptomyces > Streptomyces sp. STAM6. Next base: position 36,894 of record NZ_JBUEFZ010000027.1, read on the forward strand.
TTCGGGCGCTGTCTCCGACGTACCGGCCGCCACGAAGAACCGGACGGTGCTCCCGGGCCGGGTCGGGGTGGTGCGGGGCTGGAACGACAGCGGCTCCTGGGCGAGGCGGACCGGGTGTTCCGGGACGGGCAGCTCCTCCGCCCGGGCGACGTCCAGCACGCGCTGGGCGATCAGCCGGACCGCGCCCTGGTAGTCGTCCCCCGTCGGGTCGCGCTGCAGGAGCCGCTGCAGACCCGCGTCGGCGTACCAGGAGCCGAGGCCGTCGGTGACGTACTGGATGTGGGCGACCTCCTGCGGCACCTCGACCGGCTGCCACAGCACCGGGATGAGTGCCGAGGAGCCCTGCCGCGTGCGGGCGAAGTACTGTCCGGCACGGCGCATCATCACGCCCGCCTCCCGCGAGCACCACTCGCTGCGGAAGTACGCCGGCGAGTAGAGGGCGACCATGGAGTGGCAGCTGCCGAGCGCCCGCTCCAGCTGCTCGCTCCAGTGCTCGCCGATGCGGATGGAACTGTTGTCGCGGAATCCGACGGGGACCTGAGCGGCACTGTCGGACAGCTCGATGATCCGGTCGCACAGGTCGTCGTAGAACTGCCGCACATAGGCGTCTTTGTCGTCGGTTCTGGCGTAGCTCAGAAAGAAGTACGGCCCCACCCGCGCCCCCACGGTTCCCGATGCTGTACGCAGGCGAACAGCGCCCCCGGCCAAGCCTGGATACCCTCCGGGTCAGCCGATTATTGCGCCGCGAACGCTTCCGGCAGGCGAAGTGTCACGTTCTGGCCAGAAGTCGCCTACGCCCCGTCCCAGGCCACCATGACCCCCCGCACCTCGCGCACGAACTCCTCGCCCGCCGCGGTGAGTTCACCGCTGCCCAGCAGCGTCCCGGCGGCCTTCAGGGTCCGTTCACGCCATTGCGCGTACTGCTCCCCGGCGTACGCCCCCCTCTCCACCCGCCAGAAGTCGGACACGCCCAGATGCGCGTACGTCCCCTGCAACAACGCGCCGGCCGGCCGCGGGTCCGGTCGCCACGGCGCGTGGAAGCGGGCACCCGAGTCCGGCCCGTGCAGCGGCACGAGATCCAGCAGCGCACCGAGCTGGACGTGCAGGAACTCATGGACCAGCGCCAGCGCGAGCCGCTCCGGGTCGGGCGGCAGGGACACCCCCACCGCGCCGTAGCCGCGCCGCACCGCCGACGAGACGCCGGTGCCGTCCGGGCGCGGCCGGAGCGGAACGAGCGTCGACAGCCCGGCTCCGACGGCACGCGCGTACCAGGGGTGCCGGTGGGCCAGTACCCGCCACGCACCGGCCAGCGCCTCCCGCCACCCCCGCAGCGCCCCCTCGTCGAGCGGCCCCGGCACGGGCTCCCCGTGCGCCTCGCGGTACGGGCCCCGGTCGTCGATCCGCAGCGTCAGCCGGTGCCCGGCGGCCTCCAACCGCACCAGATGCCCCTTGGTCTCCAGCAGTTCGGCCAGCCCCCGCAGCCAGGGCTCCTCGCCGCCCTCCCCGTACATCCGGCGCAGACATTCGGCCGCCCACAGGTCGACGTACGGCTGGAGCAGCGCCTCCTCCCACTGCTCGCGGGAGCGCCGCCTGAGCCGCTCCAGGGCCGCGTACGTCTCGGCCAGCCCTGCCTCGCGGGCGGCGCGCGGCCGGCGCTCCTCGGCGGCCCGGCGCACCGCGCCCAGCAGCAGCCGCCGCTTGCTGAGCTGCCCGGCCCGCAGGACGGCGACGGCTTCGGCGCCGCCGCGCGCGCGGGCCAGGGCGAGGAACGTCTCGCGGGGAACCACGTGCCTGGCGGTCATCCCACCACCGCCTTTCTGCGCAGGGCCGCGACGTCCCGGCCCACCGCGGCCTCGATGTGCGTGATGAGGGCGGCCATGTCCCGGCAGTACACCGTGGGATGCCCGAACGGGTCGCCCCCGCCCGGCCGTTCCGCGTAGCGGTGGGCGTACAGACCACCGCCGCAGACCCGCTCCAGCGGGCAGGAGCCGCAGACCGGGGACCTGTCCGGCGTACGGAACGCCGGATGGCGCGCCACGTCCCCGAACGAGTGCCGGAAGACGTCGAGGCCGGTGGTCGCGGCGCCGTCGTAGGCCACCTTGAGACTGTCGGCCAGTTCCAGCGTGCCGTCCGTCTCCACGACCACCAGGTCCATGGGTCCGGTGCCGACGATCTCGCTGCTCGCCCGGCCGCCCAGCAGCAGCGTGATCAGCTCCTCGAAGAGCCGGATGCCGGTCTCGCGGCGGGGCGCGCCGTACCAGCGGTCGAAGACGGCGCACAGCCAGTCGGCGTACGGCGTCCTCCCCTCCCCGGGCACGGGAGGCGTCCCCACCGGGGGCCCGCCCTCCAGCCCCGGCGGTGGAGCGTGCCAGTTCCCGTGCGGCAGCAGCAGATCCATCCGGGGCGGGGCGAACTCCAGCAGCGCCTCGTAGGTCTCCACCGGATCGTTGGCGAGATCGACGGTGCACAACACCCCCGCGTACAGCCGCCGGTGGGCCGCCGACCCGAGGATCCTCAGCCCCTCGGCGACCGCGGCGTGACTGCCCCGCCCGTTCCCGAACCGCCGGTTGCGGTCGTGGTCGCGCGCCGTCCCGTCCAGGCTCACCCCCACCTGTACGCCGTGCCGGTGCAGCACCCGCAGCACCTCCGGGTCGCGCAGCAGCACCCCGTTGGTCTGCATCCCCAGCACGACCTCGCCCGCGCCCCCGTCCAGGGCGCCGCGCAGCACGCTCAGCGTCTCGTCGAGGTGCCGGGGGCCGACGAGCAACGGCTCACCGCCGTGCAGAATGACCGACATCGCCACACCGTCACGCCGGTGCTCGGCGATCCGCAGCGCCGTCCGGCGCACCGTCTCGACCGCCATGCGCCGCGGCTTGACGCGCCAGCTCTGATCAGCGGCCTCGTACACGTAACAGTACGAACAGGCCAGATTGCACCGGCCGTGCAGCTTCAGCAGAAACTGGCGGGGCGTCACCGCCCGGGCCGGCCCACTTCGACCAGCGCCGAGCCGAACGCCGAAACCGGCTCACTCGAGGGATGGAGCACATCGTCCCGCAGCCGCGCCACCATGGCGCCGAAAACAGTGTCCGGCAGCTCGGCCAGCTCTGCGTCGCTCAGGTCGCTGACATCCGTCACGACCGAGACCAGCGGGGCGGGCGAATTGATCGCGTCCATGATCCCCTTACAGTTCACTGTGTGCCGGAGCATATTACACACCGTGTACGCCCGCTCGCTCCTCCGACTCACCTCCTCTGCCAAAATGCCGCCATGGAATCAGGGGCGGGCAGCGACGTGACGGTGTGGGCGCTTCGGGTGCCGGGGGCGAGCGGCCCGCCGATGCCCGACCTGGGCATCCTGGACGAGGAGGAGCGCCGCCGCACGGCCGCCTTCATGCGCGACGAGGACCGGGTGCGCTACAGCTTCGCCCACGCGGCGCTGCGCATGATCCTCGGCACCCTGACCGGCACGGCCCCCGCCGATCTGCGCTTCGCCCGCGACCCCTGCCCGTGCTGCGACGAACCGCACGGCCGGCCCGTGCTCACGCCCGCGCCGCTGGAGTTCTCCCTCTCCCACGGCGGCGACCTGGTGCTGATAGGCGTCGCGGCCACCCCCATAGGCGTCGACGTGGAACCGCTGCCGAAGCCCGAGACGGTCACCCAGCTCACGCACATGCTCCACCCGGCCGAACGCGAAGAGATCGAGACCGCGCCACCCGCCTCCCGGACCACCGCCTTCGCCCGCCTCTGGGCCCGCAAGGAGGCCTACCTCAAGGGCCTGGGCACGGGCCTCGGCCGCGACCTGGCCGCCGACGACGTCCGCGCCGACCTGCCGGACTGGCACATCGCGGACCTCGCGGTGGACCCCGCCCACGCCGCGGCCGTGGCGGTCCGCACCCCCGCCTCCCGGGAAGTCCGCCTGCACCGCACACTCCCGGCCGCCTGACCCGGGCCCCGCGGCCGCGCCGGGACCACCCGCTACACTGTCGGCGGCGGCGCGACCTTGACGGCACGCGCCTCCGGCCACGCCTCCGTAGCTCAGGGGATAGAGCACCGCTCTCCTAAAGCGGGTGTCGCAGGTTCGAATCCTGCCGGGGGCACAACGCATTACCGCTCTGATGTGGGGTTTCTTCCCGAGGGAGGGCTCCTACTCGGCCTCGGACTCCTCGTCCGGGGCCGTTTTGCGTGAGCGACGGGTACTGCTCGGCCGGTAGCGGGTCTGGACGCCGGGCCCCTTTCCGGTTCAGGCCAGACCGAATTTCTCGGCGTGTACCGGTCCCGCGGGGACCCGCAGGGTCTCGTAGGCCGACGAGCACGGCCCTGGTCATGGCGGGCGGGTGGGCCGCGGACGCGCACGTCGCGTTCGGTGATGTCGGGGACCAGCCGGTGCAGGCTGCCCAGGCCGAACGGCGGGGTGCCGCCCTCGCTGCTTCTGCTGGTGAGCAGGTGCAGCCGCCCGCCCCCGTAGCGCGACCAGGTGCGCACCTCTTCAGCAGCACGGCGTCGGTCTCGCTGCGCGCCCGGTAGAGCACGACGACGTCGCCGGGCGCCTCCTCCTCCGGCATGGCCCGCACGGGCGTGATCCCCACACCCCCCGGCGATCAGCTGGGCACCGGGCCGAGTCCGGCGCAGCGAGGTGGACGCCCCGTACGGTCCCTCGACGCGGGCGCGGCTGACGACCAGGACGTTCCGCAGGCCGGCACTGGTTCCTCACTCACCCTGAGCTCGCTGTCGGATGCCGGCAGCCGGGGAGGGGCCGTGAGCGACATCAGCATGCCGGACGGATGGCGGACAGTACGCTGAATCCAGCGGGATCGGGCCCGCAGCACAGTGTCCGCGAGGTGCTTCATGACGGCCGAGATGGTGGCCCCGTTCCCGGTGCAGATCGACCTCGGGCAGGTCTGACCAGGCGCTGCTCGGCAGCCAACAGCGCGTGAGCGATGCGTGAGCGGACGTTCCGACACAAGGCGGCATGAGCCGGATCAAGTTGGGCCGTTCCGACCAGGGGAAACAGCACCGCGCGGCAGCACCGGGCACCGCCCGGCAAGGACGCGATCCCACTCCTGGCTAGGTGGTGCGTTCGGCGCGGTGGCGGACTTCCCGGAGTCGGACCTTGGACGGGAGGCGGTCCAGGCCGGCCGAGTCTCGTGCGTGTGCGAGTGTTTCGCGGCTCACTCGCCCCAGAGTCCGCGCCGGGTCCGCGTGTGGCTCCAGCAGCAGCCGTACGCGTGCGGTCGGAGCGGTACGTCGGCCCGTCACCCGGACATGAGCCCGCGAGACCCCATCCAGGGCTTGTGCCTCCTCCTCAATGGCCCTCTCCAGCGTGCGGCCGTTGAGTCGGGCCGCGGCGCCGTCTTCGCTGTCGACGAGGACATGGTCCAGGCGGTGTCTGCGCTGCGCGATGAGCCACCACAGCAGCAGGGCCAGCAGCACGGCGAGCACCGCGATCACGGTCGGCCACCACCAGCCCTCGTCCCGCCACCGGGTGCGTCCCCAGGCGCCCAGCACCACATCGTCCGGCCCACGGAAGGGCCACCAGCCCGGCACCTCGAAATCCCAGTGGCGCTGCAGGTCCAGTGCGCCCAGCAGCACGCCGCCGCCCAGGGCGAACAGTCCGAGGCCGAGCAGCCCGAGCAGCACCCGGTTCACCGTCTTGAGCATCAGGATCACTCAGCCCTTCTTGGGGCGCCGGACGCGCACGGCCAGTGTGGGTTGCCGGGCCAGGCCCAAGGACGTCACGGCTTCGCCCAGCTCGGCGTCCAGGTCGGAGCGGACCTCCTCAAGATCGCGGAAATGTGCCCGTGCCCGGGCCTTGACCTTCCGGCGGCCGACATCGACCTGTGCCGATTGGACACCGGGCACCTGCATGGCCCGGTCGCGCAGGACCAGGGCGGCCGCGCGGCGGTCGAGCCCGGCTCGGACGTCCTCCGTCCCGGGGATGCCGGTGGGCCGCCGCATGGGCAGCAGCCTGCGCAGTCCCGGCGTCACCGCCAGCAGGAAGAGCCACAGGCCGAGGGCCATCGCCACCGCGGCCCCGACGATCATCCAGACGTCGTCCAGGGGCCGTGTGGCCAGTTCCTCGGCGAGCCGCCGCCGCCAACGCATCGCATTCCGGCCTGCCCGCACCGCGACCACGTCGTACAGGAGAAATCCGACGGCCGCGGCGGACAGCAGGGCTGCCAGGGCCGCCGGAATCCGCCGCGACGACCAGAACCGGTGCGCCGACCGGCCTGACCCGTCGCTCACCTTCGTAGCGCCCTCGGCCGCCCCCGGGGTGCCGTCGGCGGACGGAGCCGCCTGTCCCGGACCGGAGGAGAGGTCGCTGTCACCGGTCGGCTGCCGCGAGGTGTTCGCGCTCATCGCACCCTCTCCCGGTCCGTGTGCCGCGTATGCGCCGAGTGCAGTTGCTCGACCGATACCGCGAGGTCGGACACTTCCATGCCGGCCCATGCCCTGATCCGCTCGGTGACCTCCCGGCGCACCGCGGCGCACTGCGCCCCGATGTCGGACGGGTACCCGAGATCGACGCTGATGTGCAGCCGTGCCTCGCCGAGCACCGCCTGCCGTTCGGCGGCGGACTCGGCGTCCCGTCCCGCGCTGGTCCGTTCCGGCGCCCGCCGTACGGATGCGCTCACGTGTGGCGTCCGGCGGCCGAGTGGTACGTGGCCGGCCGACTCGGCGAACCGGCTCAGCGCCTCGCGCGCCACCCGGGCCGCGATCTTCGCGACGACCCGGTCGGTGACGGCGGTCGCCCCGCGCTCCCCGCGGGGGACGCCCGGACGCTCATCGGCTTCGCCGCTCACCGCCGCCAGTCTCCCCGGGCCTGTCGCCGGTCGTCACGGATCCGATCCTGCCGGTCCCGGCGGCGGACGAAGTCGCCCGGTTCGAGATCACCCTCCATGAACCGCCCGATGACGAGACCGACGAGGCCCAATCCCAGCACCAGCAGGAAAGCCCAGAAGTTGCCGAAATACGCGGCGAAACCCAGCGCCATTCCGGCCATCAAGCCCACCACGGCCCTGCTCATTTCGCGCTCCTTCACTCATGCGGGCTGCTGCCCCGGCTACCGGATCCGCTGCCGCTCCTCCCCTTCGCCCTCCTCGTCGGGCAGCTTCACGTCGCTGACCATGATGTTGACTTCCACGACTTCCCGACCCGCCATCCGCTCCACGGCGGAGATCACGTTCTCCCGCACCGCGGCGGCCACGTCCGTGATCGCGACGCCGTATTCGACGACGAGCTCCAGATCGATGGCCGCCTGCAGCTCTCCGACCTCGACGCTGACCCCGCGCGTGACGGATTTGCCGCTGCCGGCGCCGGGCATCCGCTCCCGCACGGATCCCATCGAGCGAGCGAATCCGCTGCCCAGGGCATGGACGCCGCGTACGTCCCGTACCGCCATTCCGGCGATCTTCTCCACCACCACATCGGCGATGGTCGTACGGCCGCGAGAACCGGGCGCAGCGCCGAGCCCGACGCCGGTGTTCTCGGTCATCGGGATATCCCTCCCTCGCGAGGCCACAGGACACCAATCACTCGGATTATAGTCTTTTAGTACCTTTTGCCCGGCTGTAGAGCGTGAGCCGGGGTGGTCCGACGAGTAGTCCAGGGCCCCCTGCCTCGAGCTCTCGCGGACACTCCGGGCAGAGCGCCGCGGGAAGAAAACCGCGGCCGTGGAGAAGAAGGGTGAGAGGCCGGTGACCGAGGCGTGGACGCAGGCAGTACGAACCCGGCTCGGCCTGGGCCGGCTGCTCCCGCTCGGCGGGCCCGACGACGGGACGTGGATCACCGAGCAAGCGGCGGTCCAGGCCCTCGGGCGCACTGCCGCCGAGGTCCCCGGTGTCCGACTGGAGTCCCTGCGCATCGGGCCGGCACCGCTCCAACCCGTGTCCGAGCCGACCGTCCGTCCGCCGGCCGGCGCGCTACCGCCCGGCCCGCTCACCATTGAGGCCGCCTTCACGGCATCCCGCGTACGGCCGCTGCCGGAGACCGCCGACGAATTGAGGAGCACACTGCTGGGCGCGGCCACGGAACGGCTCGGGCTGGCCACGGTGACCGCTGACATGCGCGTAACGGATCTCCGTGAGGTCCCGGAGGCAGGCATCGCGTCTCGGACCACGGCGACGGCCATGAGGCCCACGCCGGAAGCTGCGGCCGCGCGGAGTTCGCCCCCGGTGGCCGGAACAGGGTCCATGCGGGGACTCGCCGGGGAGCTGGCGGACGTCGCGGCGGGTGTGCCGGGCGTCGCCCACCTCACCGCCGTGCTGGGCAGCCGCCCGGTAAGGGTGGAGGACCATGGTGATCCACCCGGCCGACACATCGAGGTTCACCTCGCGGCCGGCCCCGGATACCATCCCTTGCACGTCGCCCGCGCCGTCCGGGAGGCGGTGGCCGAGGCAGCCACCACTGACACCCCGGGCCCGGTCACCGTCGCCGTCCTCATCACGGAAACCGCGGCCTGGCGACCGACCTCGCCGGTCACCGTGACGAGTGCCCCTCAGTGATCAGCCGGCCCCCTTCACCGGCCGCCCCGGTTCTTCCCTGAAAGTGCGCGGACCGCTCCGCCGGCCCTGTCCTGCCACGGTGTACGTCGGTGGGTGGGCCCCCGTCGCGCTCATCGGTGACAGCTGGTGGACCCTGACCGTCGCCGCCTTCCTGGCCGTCGTCTTCGGCCAGGTCGCCCTGCTCGCTCATGACGCGGCCCACCGCCAGGTGTTCCGCCGCCGCCGGGCCAGCGAAGCATCCGGGCGGATCGCCGGCGCCGGTATCGGGATGAGCCACGGGTGGTGGCAGGACAAGCACACCCGCCACCACGCCCATCCCAACCACGAGGACCTCGACCCCGACCTGCTGGTCTGGTCCCAGGACCAGGCCCGGGCCGCCACGGGCCTCCCCCGCCTGATCGGCCGCTGGCAGGCGTTCCTGTTCTTCCCGCTCCTGAGGGCATGCCGATCCTGACGGGCGAGGACCGCCCGACTTCCTCCGCCGCCAGGTGCTCACCTCACGCAACGTGCGCGGCGGCCGGTTCACCGACATCGCACTGGGCGGGCTGAACCACCAGATCGAGCACCACCTGCATGCCCAGCCCCAACCTGCGCAGGGCCCGGCCCATCGTCCGGCGCCATTGCGAGGACCTGGGCGTGGCGTACGTGGAGACCGGGTTGATCGCCTCCTACCGGTTGGCCCTCGCCAGTCTCCACCAGGCCGGAGAACCGCTCAGGCACCCCCTCGCCCCGGCCTAGCGACGCGCTGCCGCAGCCGTCGGTGCCCGTGATGCGGGTGACTGACACGGCACGCATCGAGGGCACTGCCTTGAGGAAGGCCTCCGGGAAGGCGGCGCGCTCCTTGAGTTGTGCACAGCGCCTATCCCAGTGACGCCGGTTGTCGGTTTCCGGTTCATGCCAGGCCGAACCTCTCGGCGTGCACCTGTCGCGCGGGGACCCGCAGGTCTCGCAGGCCGGCGAGTACGGCCCTGGTCATGGCGGGCGGGCCGCAGACGTACACGTCGCGTTCGGTGATGTCGGGGACCAGCCGGTGCAAGCTGCCCGGGCCGAACGGCGGGGCGCCGCCCTCGCCGGTTCTGCCGGTGAGCAGGTGCAATCGTCCGCCCCTCAGCGCGACCAGTTGGCGCACCTCGTTCAGCAGCACCGCGTCGGCCTCGCTGCGCACCCGGTACAGCACGACGACGTCACCGGTCGCCTCCTCCAGCAAGGCCCGCACGGGCGTGATCCCCACGCCGCCGGCGATCAGCAGGGTGCCGGGGCGGGTCCGGTGCAGCGAGGTGAACGCCCCGTACGGTCCCTCGACGAAGGCGCGGCTGCCGACCGGGACGTTCCGCAGGCCGGCGCTGGTACTGCCCGCCGCCTTCGCCGTCAGGCGCAGACCTTGTCCGCCCGGCGCCGCCGACAGGGAGAAAGGGTTGGCCAGCCACCAGTGGTTGTGCCCGGGGAACCGCCAGATGCAGAACTGCCCCGCCCGGGCCGGGAGTTTGTCGAGGTGTCGGCCGGTGACGTACACGGAGACCACGTTGTCCGACTCCGGTACCACGGCCGCGACGGTGAACCGGTGGTAGGCGTTGCGCCACAGCGGCATGGCGACACGTCCGGTCAGCAGGGCGCCGAAGGCGAACAGCCAGAGGATCCACCAGTAGGCCGTGGCGAACGCGGAGGACGTGAACGTCGTGGACTCCTGCAGCTGGTGGACGAACGACAGGCCCAGGGCCACGTAGAGCAGCAAGTGCAGACCGTGCCAGATCTCGTACCGCAGTCGCCGCCGTAGGGGCCGGGTGGAGATCACGCCGATCACGACGATGACGGCCGCGGCGAGCATGCCCAGCAGGGAAGCCGGCACCCCGCTCAGTGCGAAGAACGTCTTCCCCATGGACGTGTCGTCGAGGGTCGCGTAGCCGAGCACCACCAGCGTGGCGTGGGCGAGGACCGTCCAGAGCAGGGTGAAGCCGACCCAGCGGTGCCACACCGTGAGCCGGTCCATCCCTGTGCGACGGTCCAGCCAGGGCAGCCGGGCCACCAGCAGCAGTTGGAACAGCATCAGCAGGGCCGCGTGCAGTCCGAAGAACTTGGCGACCGTGAGCACCCCGTTCTTGCCCGGATCGGCACTGATGAACAGCGCCTCGACGATCACCGTGTTGACGACGACGAAGATCCACATCGCCCGGCGCGCCGCGTCGACCGGAACCACGGCGCCTCTGCGCACCGTGTTACTCGCCATCGCCATGGTCGCCTCACATCCCACCGGGGCCGCGGCACTCGCGACCCGTATGCACAAACCCCATGAAGATCGAGTGATTCATCCGGATACGCACCTCGATCGGATACAGATACGGAGCGACGGTCCGATCCGTTCACCCCGGGATCGTCGAGTCCAACCGCCGTTCGGCGTTCTCGAAGACCTGCCGGGACGGCGACGTGTTCACCGGCGTCCTCGAGGTAGCGGCCCCTTCCCGCCCGACTGCCATGGCCGTTCCGGCCGGGTGGGGCGGAGGGACGGAAGGCGGCGGATGCGGGAGGCCGGGCGCCGTCATGAGCGCTCGTCCTGAAGGCCGATCTCCGCCCAGATCGACTTCCCTCCAGCCCGGTGGCGTGTGCCCCAACGCTCGGCGAACTGGGCGACGAGCAACAGCCCGCGCCCGCCTTCGTCGAACATGCGCGCTCGCCGCATGTGCGGGGCTGTGCTGCTGGCGTCTGAGACCTCGCAGATGAGCGCTGTGTCGCGGATCAGGCGCAGCTGAACGGGAGGAGTGCCGTACCGGATCGCGTTGGTGACCAGTTCACTCACCACCAGCTCGGCGGTGAAGGCCACCTCGTCCAGTCCCCAGTCCGTGAGGCGGCGGGAGACCCTGTTACGGGCGTCGGCCACGGCGGCCGGGTCGGAAGGCAGATCCCAGGTGGCCACCTGGTCCGCGTCGAGGGCCCGGGTGCGGGCGATGAGCAGTGCGACATCGTCCGACGGCTGTGCGGGGAGCAAGCTCTGGAGCAAGTCGTCGCAGGTGGCCTCCAGCGAGTGAGCGGGCCGCTCCAGGCGCCGGCGCAGCAGCTCCATGCCCTTGTCGAGGTCGTGTTCGGGGACCTCGACGAGGCCGTCCGTGTACAGCACGAGGAGGCTGCCTCGGGGCACTTCCCATTCGACCGCTTCGAAAGGCAGCCCACCCACTCCCAGCGGAGGGCCGACAGGAAGATCGATGAACTCGGCCTTGCCGTCGGGAGTGATCACGGCAGGCGGGGGGTGGCCCGCGCCGACGGCGGCGCAGCGGCGCGAGACCGGGTCGTAGACCAGATACAGACAGGTGGCGATGAGATCGGTGATGACCTCGAGCTCGGGATCCGTTGCCGCGCCCTCCTCCACCCTGAGGTGGGTGACCAGGTCGTCGAGATGGACGAGGAGCTCCTCGGGGGGCAGGTCGACGTCCGCCAGCGTGCGTACCGCGGTCCTCAGCCGCCCCATGGTGGCGGAGGCGCGCAGGCCATGGCCCACCACGTCTCCGACGACCAGGGCGACCCGGGCGCCCGACAGCGGGATCACATCGAACCAGTCGCCGCCGAGCCCCGCCCGGGAGCGGGCCGGGAGGTAGCGGTAGGCCACCTCCACGGCCTCCTGGAGGTCGAGTCGCTGCGGCAGCAGGCTTCGTTGCAGGGCCAGCGCGGTGGTCCGCTCGCGGGTGAAGCGTCGGGCGTTGTCCACGGCCACGGCAGCACGTGCGGCGATCTCCTCGGCGAGGAGCAGATCGTCCTCGTCGAAGGAGTCCCGGCGGCGGTGGCGGACGAGTACGGCCACGCCGAGCGTGGTGCCGCGGGCGCGCAGCGGGATGACCATGATCGAATGCATCCCGAAGTCGCGGACCTTCCCCGCGCGTTCGGGGTCGGCGACCTGCCAGCTCTCGATGGCCTCGTCCACGGTGCGGTGCAGCGACGACCGGCCCGTGTTCAGGCAGCGGGCTGGGGGTGAGGACTCCGGGTAGTAGTCCACCTCGCCCGGCTGGATCACCGCCTCGGGGGTGCCGGGCAGGACGGACCGCTGCGCGGCGCGGCGCAGCGCGACGGTGCCCGTGGCGGATGGCCTGGGCTCGACGCCACGGAACAGTCCGTCCAGCAGGTCGATGCTGATGAAGTCGGCGAGCCGCCCCACCGCCACATCGGCCATCTCCTGGGCCGTGCGCATCACGTCAAGGGAGCTGCCCACCTGTGCGCTGACGTCGTTCAGCAGGACGAGCCGCTCCCGGGCCTGGTGCTGTTGGGTGACGTCGAGCGCGATGAGCTGCACATGTCTTACCTGTCCCGCGGGGTCCCTCAGGGGGGACACGGATACGGCCCAGTACCTGTCGCGCGCTCCGCGCCGCGGTCGGCCGTGCACCTGGAACCGCTCCGGTTCTCCTGTCTCGAACACCCTGTGCATGCCCTCTTCGACCGTGGTGCAGATGTGGGGAGGCAGGATGTCGGTGACGCGCCGACCGCGGATCTGGTCCTCGGCGAGACCCAGTTCGCGGCTCGCGCCGGCGCTCGCGCGCAGGGCTCGCAACTCGGCGTCGTAGATCATCACAGGCAGGTGGCACTGTGCGAAGGCTTCTTCCGTCGTCGCCTCGTCCTTGTGCGGACGTGGCTCCCGGTGCGGACGCGGCCGCTGGGGCGACCCGGCCACGATGAGCCACTGTGCGTTGCCCTCGCGGTCGAGTGACGCGTACGCCTGCAACTCGGCTTCCACGTGGTGGCCGTCCCGGTGCCTCAGCGGGATCGGCCCGCTTCGTCCCTCGAAAACCGCGGAGAGATCCACCGTGACGTCGGCGTTCCCGCCGAGCAGGCGCCCGGCGGGACGCCCTGCGATGTCCTCGTACCGGTATCCGAGCAGCCGCTGCGCGTCGGAACTCCACCCCGTCACGATCCCGCGCGCGTCGACGACTGCCGTGGCCGAGGCGGGCTGATCCGGAGATTGATCGAGGCCGTCTCCGAGAGGGTCGGCATTCTCCATGTCGTCCATCGCCCATCCTGCCCGGCTTCTCGGGTCCTGGGGAGATTCAGCAGAGAGCGCAGGGCGGCGAAGCGTCGTATCCGTCGCGTCGGCTCCTTTCTCACTTGTATCTCCCCTCGCGCGCACACGCAGGTCGACGGGCGGCACGGACCTCCGCGCACGATCCGGTCGCCGACGACCATCCGGTCGGGAGGCCTTCCCGGGCCGCCGCGCGCGGGACCGCCGCGTCGGGCCCTCGTGTGCGGGCCCTCGCGTCCCGGTCGCCGCGCGCCACGGGGACGCGATGTGCGACGCGGGCGCTCGGCAGGAGGGGCGGCTCGGCATCGATGTCGCGCGACCGCGGCCGCCACCTGTGGATCAGAGCCGGTCACCAGGACCACCCCCGCGTAGCCCGGGCCGGAATCGCCGGGAGCGGCCCGGCCCCGGGGCCGCTTCGACGGTGGGGGCCGCTTCGACGGTGGGAACCACCGTCGCGGCTTACGCTTCAGGAAAGGGGCGTATGCGGAAGCGCGGCGCCGCCCGGACGCCGGAGGTTCCGCGCGGTGGCCGCAGATGTCCTCGGCGCCACCGCCCGCAGGAGGTACGCGTGGATGACGAACGGCCGGTCTCCGCGGATGCCCGGGTCCGCCTCGTCGCGGCGGCTCCGGAGGCCGCTCGCGGCGTCGCCGAGTGGGGACGTCGCGGCTCACCTCGAAGGAGCGGCGCGGCTGCCCCGCCGGCCGTGAAGGGGCGCCCCGTCTCCGTCGCACCATCGACCGGCAGGCACGCCTCCCAGTCGGCACCGTCCTGGCCGGCAGCCGGCGGATCAGTCACGCCGCGGCGCGGACGGGGTGTGACCGGACTTCGACGGCTTCGAACCTGCCTCCCCCGTCAGCGCCCGCACCGTCGGCCACGAGCCCGAGAGCGACAGCCATGGCGACACTCCGTGAACGCAAGACCTACCGCAAAGCTATTCTCCTGGCCCTGTACGGCGGGGTCGAACGCAATCGTCCCGAAGTCAGCGGAGCGACACTCCGTGACGAGGTCCGTCTTCCCGACGCGGACCTCTATGCGGCCTGCGCCTACCTGGCCGACGCGGGCCTGATCACCGTCGAGTGGACGTCGCACAAGACTCCCGCCACCGCCTCACTCACCCACGAGGGCATCCGCTTCATGGAAGAGGAAGAAGAGTCGGCCGCACCCGCTCAGGATGACTGACGCCGCGTCCGGTCGCTCCCCACCGAGGCCTCCCGGGAGCCGCATGGGAGCCGCGGTCTCTCGACGCCCCTCGGGACCGCACGAGCCCCTTGAGGATCGGGCGCCCGGCCTCGACGGGAGCGCTTGAGGAGGGTGCGGGCGATCACGTCCGGCTGTCCGGCACCACCACCCATCATGCCGTTTGTCCGGTTATGTGACCTACATCGCTGCAGTGGAGTCCCGGCGCGTTCACCGTCGCGCCGCCCGCCGACGGCGGCGGCAGCGGCACATCTCCCGTCCGGGCAGGTCACAGCGCCGCGGCAGGAAGCACGGGGCAGAAAACAGCGCGCCCACGGAGAACGATATCTGTATCCGTGAGATGAGAAATAGGGGTGGGGCACGACGAGTATTCCTCGACCGTCGACCGGAGTGAAATTATCGACCGTGCAGGGCCGATCGCACCGTGCTACTGTCGATTCCAGTTGCAGGTGTGGTTGCCAGAGGGTTCATTTCCGACGGGGTAATCATCACGGCGACACGGAATTCACACAGGGTGAATTCCTGACACCGCCTCCGAAGGGAAAATAAAATGGCTACTGGCACCGTGAAGTGGTTCAACTCGGAAAAGGGCTTCGGCTTCATCGAGCAGGACGGCGGCGGCCCCGACGTCTTCGCCCACTACTCGAACATCGCCAGCCAGGGCTTCCGCGAGCTGCAGGAAGGCCAGAAGGTGTCGTTCGACATCGCGCAGGGCCAGAAGGGCCCGACGGCCGAGAACATCGTTTCCGCCTGACACCGGCGCTGACGCATACTTCGCAGCTGGGGCCCGCACCTCTGGGGTGCGGGCCCCGGCTCGCTGCGTTTCAGGCACGAGACGAAATACTCCACCGCGTCGCCGACCGGTGACACGCCGCCCGTCCGCCCGAATCGCCCCCCATCATTTCCGGCTCGTCGTTTCGAGATTCTCTGCGCCGCTCAGCTGCTGCGGGAATTCCTTGCCACGCGCCGCGTACAAGGAAGGTTTCGCATGCAGCGTGCCCGCACCTCCCGCACATCCCGATCGTATGACCGCTTCGGAGGAGGCGCCGGCGGCAATCGTTCCGGTGGTCCCCGCCGTTCAAGGGGCTACGGAAATCGACAGCCGGGAGGAGCCGTACAGGGCGAGTTCGCGCCGCCGAGGACGATCACGCCCGCACTGCCGGCCGTCGGGTCGTTCGCCGATCTCGACATGCCCGCACGGCTGTTGGCCACGCTCGGCCACGAAGGCGTGACCGTACCGTTCCCGATCCAGGCGGCGACCCTGCCGAACTCCCTGGCCGGGCGTGACGTACTCGGCCGTGGCCGCACCGGCTCGGGCAAGACCCTCGCCTTCGGCCTCGCCGTCCTGGCCCGTACAGCGGGGCGGCGTGCCGAGCCGCGGCAGCCGCTCGCCCTTGTCCTGGTCCCCACCCGCGAGCTCGCCCAGCAGGTCACCGACGCGCTCACTCCGTACGCCCGCTCCGTGAGCCTGCGGCTGACCACCGTCGTCGGCGGGATGTCCATCGGCAGGCAGGCCGGTGCGCTGCGCGCCGGGGCCGAGGTGATCGTCGCGACGCCCGGGCGGCTCAAGGACCTCATCGACCGGGGCGACTGCCGGCTCGACGATGTCGGCATCACGGTCCTCGACGAGGCCGACCAAATGGCCGACATGGGCTTCATGCCCCAGGTCACCGCCCTGCTCGACCAGGTGCGTCCCGGCGGGCAGCGGATGCTCTTCTCGGCCACCCTGGACCGCAACGTGGACCTGCTGGTCCGCCGCTACCTGACGGACCCGGTGGTCCACTCCGTCGACCCTTCGGCGGGCGCGGTCACGACGATGGAGCACCACGTCCTCCATGTGCACGACGCGGACAAGCATCGGACGACCACCGAGATCGCCGCACGAGAGGGTCGAGTGATCATGTTCCTCGACACCAAGCACGCGGTGGACCGGCTGACCAAGCACCTGCTGAGCAGCGGTGTCCGCGCCGCGGCCCTGCACGGTGGCAAGTCCCAGCCGCAGCGCACGCGGACCCTGGCCCACTTCAAGAGCGGGCACGTGACGGTACTGGTGGCGACCAACGTCGCGGCGCGCGGTATCCACGTCGACAACCTCGACCTGGTGGTCAATGTGGATCCGCCCAGTGACCACAAGGACTACCTGCATCGCGGCGGACGTACGGCCCGTGCCGGTGAGTCCGGGAGCGTCGTCACCCTGGTGACCCCTGATCAGCGGCGCGGTATGAGCCGCCTGATGGCCTCGGCGGGCATCACCCCCCGGATCGCCCAAGTACGTTCGGGCGAGGCGGAGCTGAGCCGCATCACAGGTGCCCAGGCCCCTTCCGGTGTCCCCGTCGTCATCGCCGCGCGGGAGGTGGAACGTCCCCGCGACGGTGCCCCTTCCTCGCATCGGGGCCGTCGGGGCCGCGGGCGCCGCGGCGGACAGGGCCGGCCCGTCGGTGACGCGGCGCGCCGCGGGACACAGCGGCGGGCCGGCTTCGGCTCGGCCGCCTAGAGCGTGTTTCGACAGGAGCGTCGTCCGCCCGGAGGGCGGGGCCGGGGGCGTCTGGAGCGTGCGTGCCGGACGCCCCCGGCCAGACGGGACTGTCGGAACACGCCCTGGAACCGCCATGATCACCAGCCCATCACACTCCGGTAGGAGGCAGCTGTGACAACGGCTCAGCCGCGACACCAGGTAGCGGATCGCTCCCCCAGGACCGTGGTCGACGACAGGGACGCGTCCGGACCCCGGGTCCGTGACGACATGACGGTCGAGGTGGCTCTGTCCCTCATGGCCGGCGCCCGTGTCGATCACCTCGTCCTGTGCGACGGGGACGACCAGAGCACGGGCCTGATCACCCTGGCCCGACTCGCCGTGCTCCGCGACAGCGCCGCCTACACGGACCGGATCCGTCTGCGGGACGTCCTCGACGGACCGTTCACGTCGACCGCCGCTCGGCCCCGCGCCGTCCTCACCCTCGCTCGTCGATCCACCTCGCCCGGTCAGCCCGTTCCCCCTTCCTCTCTGTGAGGCATTCATGCGCTGTGTCATCGCCCGGTACCCGTTCGATCTGACCAAGAACGGGGTGCTGGCCTCGATGGAGGGCGTCACGCCCGAGCCCATCACGGGTGAGTCCGTGACCATCGGCCGCCGCCGCTACCCGGTCAAGCAAGTGGGCCAGGCCATCACCCGTCAGGACCGCCGCGACTTCACCAGCGGCGAAGTCGTCCGGGCCCTGACCCGCCTCGGCTTCACCTGCCACGAGCACCCCGAGAGCGCGCCGGTGGGTGCGCCCACTGCGCTCCGGACCGCTTCGGTGCTGCTCGGGGGCACCGCTTCCAGGGACGTGTGAGGACGGGCGGACGACCGCCACCCAGAGACCCGGTGAGGGCCCTGCCGACGCGCGTCGGCAGGGCCCTCACTGTCGTATCGCGCCTCACGTGGAGTGAGCGCCGCACCGTCGCATCGCCGTCGTTTCACCGTCTCGCCTTTGGCCGCCGTCGTATCGCCGTCGTTTCACCGTCTCGCCTTTGGTCGCCGTCGCATCGCCGTCGTTTCACCTTCTCGCCGTCGTATCGCCGTCGTATCGCCGTCTCGCCGTCGCACCGCCGCCCTGCCCGGCCGGACAGCGGGAAACCGGAGGTCGGCAGAGCATCAGGGTCGACAGATGGTGTTTCATTTCCTTCGGGGCCCTGGTGCCGTACGGCACCAGGGCCCCTCGACGCGTTGCACAACGAGGTGACATGGCAGCAGATACCCCACTCAGCGATCGTCTGGGCGACGACGACTACCCCGCTTACACCATGGGCCGGGCCGCCGAGATGCTCGGCACCACCCCCGCCTTCCTCCGAGCCATCGGTGAGGCTCGGCTGATCACTCCCCTGCGCTCCGAAGGCGGACATCGCCGGTACTCCCGCTACCAGCTGCGGATCGCCGCTCGCGCCCGGGAGCTCGTCGACAGGGGAACCCCGATCGAGGCTGCTTGCCGCATCATCATCCTCGAGGACCAGCTCGAGGAAGCCCAGCGCATCAACGCCGAGTACCGCCGTGCCGCGGCTGAAGCGTCCCACCGCCCCGATCCCGGTTCGGGCTGATCACGGGATGCCGCGCCGAAGGCCGCACCCCCTGGAGGGGGCTTCTCAGCCGCCCGTCGCGGGCGGTGTGGTCCGAATCCGGCTCTCGGTCTCCTCGGTTGTGTTCCGGGCGCCGCCGGGGGCGAGGCCGCAGGTGCCGGACCTCGATGTGCCGTCCTGCCCCGTCAGTTCCACGACGACCTGGCCGTCGGTGTCCTGGCTGTAGGCGATTGTGCAGGTCAGCTGACGCAGAGCGGTGCCGTCGAGTCCCGTCAGGGCGAGGGGCAGGCGGGCCGTGACCCTGCCGCCGGGGACGGGCGCCACCTCGACGGTCCCGCCGGGAGGGGCGGAGGGCAGGGAGGTGGTCAGGCCCGCGGCTCGGTCTTCCTCGCCCGGCCCGGCGAGCAACGCCAGCACGACCTTCTCGGTCGGCACCGGTCCCGGCGTGGCGCCTGGGCTCCGGTCTCCGGAGCCCGCCGGGGGCGCGGTCGTCCGGATCACGGGGCTCAGCCCTCCGTCGGGGGAACGGAAGAAGAGCAGCATGTCCTGGTCGCGGTTGAAGAACGCCTGGACGCTGGCGGGACCGCCCGCCTCGATGACGTCGGTCTCCTGGATCCCGCAGCCACCGGGCAGCGGTACGGCCACCGCGACGGCGACGGCCACCGCGCACCGGCGCGTCCGCGCACGCCTCATCCGCCGGCCCCCTCCGCGTGAAGCGGTATCTCGACGGTGAAGACGGCCCCGCCGCCGGGCAGGTTCCCCGCGCGGATCGTCCCGTCGTGCAGCTTCACGTTCTCCAGGGTGATCGCCAGTCCGAGGCCGCTGCCCACCGAGCGGGTGCGGGCCGCGTCGGCCTTGTAGAAGCGGTCGAAGATGTGCGGGAGCGCGTCGGGCCGGACACCAGGGCCGCTGTCCATGACCTCGGTGATCAGTACGGGCGTGCCCGGGGAGCGTGCCTCGGTGCGCAGGCGCACCGTGACGGGCGTGCCGCCGTGCCTCAGGGCGTTGCCGACGAGGTTGGCGATCACGATGTCGAAGCGGCGCGGGTCGAGCCGGGCGCGGATGCCTTCGGGGAGTTCGGCGCGGACCCGGCCGTCGGTCCAGTGCCGGTTCTGCAGGGTCTTGCGGATGGCCTCGGCGACGTCGACCTCGTCGGCGTTCAGCTCGGCCGCGCGGGCGTCGAAGCGGGAGATCTCCATGAGGTCCTCGACGAGCACCGCGAGTTTCCCGGTCTCGGCGCTGACCAGCCGGACCGCCCGGGCGGTGTCGGCGTCCAGGCGGTGCGCGTCCTCGTCGAGGACCTCGGTGACGGCGAGCATTCCGGCGAGGGGGGTCCGCAGCTCGTGCGAGACGTCGGAGGCGAAACGGCGGGCGCGGGCCTCGGCCTCGCGCAGTTCCCGCACGGAACGCTCGAGTTCGCCCGCCGAGTCGTTGAAGGTGCGTGCCAGGTCGGCCAGTTCGTCGCTGCCGCGGACCGGGATCCGGGTGTCGAGGTGGCCGCTGCCCATGCTCAGGGCCGCCTGGCGCAGTTCCCGCACCGGACGCAGCACGCTGCGCGCGGCGAGCAGGCCGGGTACCAGCGCGACGGCGAGACCGGGCAGGGCGCCGTCCCGGGCGGCCACGAGGAGGGCGTCGACGTTGACCTGCTCGTCGGTCATCCGCATGACGGCGTAGAGGACGAGTCCGCTGGGCAGCAGGCTGTCCGGGCCTGTTTTGAAGACGGTGGGCATGGCGATGGTCAGATAGGGGACGCCGTCCTTGACGACCCGCTCGAAGCTGCCGTGCGGATTGGCCCGTGCGGCGCGGCGCAGTTCGGGTGTGATGACGGTGGAGACGGGGTTCTCGCCCGACGAGGCGCGGATCGACCCGTACTCGGCGAACACCACCCAGGGATGCGGCTTGCCTTTGCGGGCGATGTCCCGCAGGACTTCCTCCAGGCCCTCACCTCCCTGCAAGGGCAGCCCGAAGCCCGTCTGCTGGACGTGGTCGCGGAACGACGTGACCGCCGTGTCCTGGGCGGTCTGCAGCATCGCGTTGCGGGCCTCGCGGTAGGTCAGCGCGGCGGTGGTGCCGGCGCTGACGGCCGCGACCAGCAGGAACGCGAGCAAGAGGCGCGTACGCAGTCCGAACGCCCTGACCCGCGCCCGTCCGTCGGCGGCCCTGCCGTCCCGTGCTTTCCGTCCTCCGTCGTTGCCGCGACGGAGCCGGCCGAGTGGAGGGCGGGTGATCACAGCGGCCCGAAGCGGTAGCCGAAGCCCCGCAGCGTCTGGACGTAGCGGGGACAGCCGGGCTCGTCCTCGATCTTGCCGCGCAGGCGGGCGACGCATGCGTCGACCAGCCGGGCGTCGGCGTGGTAGCTGTGGTCCCAGACGTGCTCCAGCAGTTGCTGCCTGCTGAACACCTGCTCGGGAGCGGCGGAGAGGTGCAGCAGGAGCTTGAGCTCCGAGGGGGCGAGCGCGAGCGGCCGGCCGGCTTTGGTGACGGTCAGGCCGGCCCGGTCGACGGCGAGTTCGCCGTAGACCTCGACGGCCGGGCGGCCCGCGCCGCCGTCGTCGAGGCGGCGCAGTACGGCACGGATCCGGGCCTCGATCACCTCGGTGCGGGCGGGCTTGACGATGTAGTCGTCGGCACCGGCTTCCAGGCCGATGACCACGTCGAAGTCGTCGCCGCGCGCGGTGAGCATGATGATCGGCAGCTGGCTGCGCTCGCGGACCTGTCGGCAGACCTGTACGCCGTTCATTCCGGGCAGCATCAGGTCCAGCAGCAGCAGATCGGGGCGGAATTCGGTCAGCGCGGCGAGGCCGGCCTCGCCGGTGGCCACCGCCCGTACGTCGTGGCCTCGGCGGCGCAGACCGAGTTCGACCCCCTCGCGGACGGAAGGATCGTCCTCGATGAGGAGCACGCGGGGCATCGGCAGTTCTCCCTCGGTGGGTGGTCAGGTGCGGGTCCGTCTCCGGCGTACGCCGGAGAGCAGCGCGTCGAGTTCGGCGAGGCGCAGTGGACGGGCGAGCAGGGCGAAGGTCAGGACGACGGCCGCCGCGCCGGCGGCCGTGGCGGCCAGGGCCCCCGCCCGGACCGCGCCGAGGACCGCGAAGTGGCCCAGCGCGGTGGCGGGGACGGCGGCGAGCACCAGCCGCGCGTGCGCGCCGGCGGCGGACGACCGCAGGGGGCGGGCGACGGCGAGCCGGCGGCTCAGCACGAGGCCGGTGACCGCCCAGCCCACGCACAGCGCCAGCGAGTACGCCGCCGCCATGCCCGTGACGGCCCAGCGGGCCGGCAGCAGCTGCGCGGCCGCCACGGACAGTCCCGCGTTCAGGGCGACGATCACGAGGTTGAGCAGGAACGGCGTGCGGGTGTCGGAGAGCGCGTAGAAGGCGCGGGAGAGGACGTACTGGCCCGACAGGGCGACGAGTCCGGGCGCGAAGGCCATCAGGATCCACGCCATGGCGGCCGTGTCGTCGGCGCTGGTCCTGCCGTGTCCGAAGACGAGGGCCATCACCGGGTGGGCGAGGGCGAACAGCGCGCAGGCGGCGGGTACGACGCCGGATGCGCAGACGCGCAGGGCGTGGGAGACGTCGCGCCGTACGGCGGCGGTGTCGCCGTCGGCGGCGGCCGCGCTCATCCGGGGCATCAGCGCGGTCACCACGGAGACCGTGATGATGCCGTGCGGTACGACCCACAGGACGTAGGCGTTGTTGTACGCGCCGTATCCGGGGCCGCCGCCGAGACCCGCGGTCGTGGCCAGGCGGGTGGTGACCCAGTAGGCGGCCTGGTTGGCGAGGACCAGCAGCACCAGCCAGCCGGCCGAGCGCAGGGGGCGGGTCAGTCCGCTGCCGCGCCAGTCGAAGCGGGGCCGCCAGCGGAAGCGGGCCGCGCGCAGCGCGGGGACGAGGGCGAGTGCCTGGACGGCGATACCGGCGGTCGTGCCCCAGCCGAGCATCGCGGTCTCGGTCGCGGTCAGCGTGTCACCGCCGCCCATGGCCAGGGCCAGGTACAGACCGAAGACGGTCATGACGACGACGTTGTTCAGGACCGGCGCCCACATCATCGCGCCGAACCGGCCCCGTGCGTTGAGTACCTGCCCGAGCAGGGTGAACAGTCCGAGGAAGAAGATCTGGGGCAGGCAGTAGCGGGCGAACGCGGTGGTCATGGCCGCCTGCCGGCCGGTGTAGTCGGTGTACGCGTCGACGATCGCGGGAGCGGCCCACACCGCGGCCGCGGTGATCGCCAGGAGGGCGACGACGCAGACGGTGACGAGCCGGTCGGTGTACGCGGCGCCCCCGTCGTCGTGCTCCTTGGCGGCCTTGACCAGCTCCGGCACGAAGACGGCGTTCAGCGCGCCGCCGAGGAGCAGCATGTAGACGATGGTGGGCAGGGCGTTGCCGACCACGTAGCCGTCGGCGACCGGCCCGATGGTGCCCAGCGCCGCCGCGACCACGGCGGACCGGGCGAAACCGGTGGCCCGGCCGACGAGGGATCCGGCGGCCATGACGGCACTGCCGCGCGCCGCGGAGCCCGCCTTGGTTCCCGCCGAGGTGTCCGCCGCTTCCGCGGCGCCCCTCGCTTCCGCGGCGCCCCTCGCTTCCGCGGCGCCCCTCGCTTCCGCGGCGCCCCTCGCTTTCGCACGGTCCGCCGCTTCCGCACGGTCCGTGCCGGCCGGTGTCGTCGGCGTGGTCGCCGTCGTCGGCCTCATCGGCGGTTCAGGTACGCCTGGAAGGCGCGGTAAAGCGTGTGGTTGGCGCTGCCGCCCAAGGGTCTCTCCCATTCCCCCAACGTTTCGACGACCTGTCCTCCGGTGCCGAGCTTCCACCGCAGCAGTCCGTACGAACGTTCCTCAGGATCGAGAGTGGAGGGTACCCCGCGCATGTCGTAGACGTCGGCGCCGAGGGCGTGGGCGTCTTGCAGCATGCGCCACTGCAGGGCGTTGGAGGGCCGGACCTCGCGCCGGTGGTCGGCCGAGGCGCCGGTCTGGTACCAGGCCCGGCGACCGACGGTGATCAGCGTGTGGGCGGCCAGGATCTCTCCTCGGTGGCGGGCGACGTACAGCTTCATCCGGCCCGGCTCCTCGGCGTTGAGCGCCGCGTACTGACGCTCGTAGTAGGCGAGCGAGCGGCCGAGCCGGAAGCCGTCGCGTCGCTCGGTGATGCCGAGCAGCCGGTAGAACTCGGGGAGTTCGGCCGCACTGCCCACCACTACTTCCACGCCCTGCTTCTGGGCTCGGCGGACATTGCGACGCCACTCCTGGTTGAGCCCGGACCACAGGTCTTCCGTGGTGCGTCCGGCGAGCGGCACGTGGAAGACGTGCCGGGGCTGGGCGTCCCCGTCGTCTCCGGTCCCGTCACCGCCGCAGCGGCGCCAGCCCCGGGCCCGCAGCCGCTCGGCGACGGCGGTGCCGAGCGGGTCGACCTCACTGGCGAGGACGTCGCCCAGGCGCCGGCCCGGGCCGGCGAGGGGCTTGAGGAGGGCGGCGTCCCAGCGCCGGTAGGCGGGCGACGGGCCGATGCGCACGGCGAAGGCGCCCGTGCGGCGCAGGTGTTCCAGCAGCGGGCCGAGCCAGCCGTCGACGTCGGGGTCGGTCCAGTCGGCGACGGGCCCTTCGGGGAGGTAGGCGAAGTGCTTGCGGGTGCCGGGGAACTGCCGCAGCAGCACCAGGGCGACGCCCGTCAGTGCGCCCGCCTCCGGGTCGGGTCCCCAGCCGAGCAGTTGGGCGCGCCAGCCCTCCTTGACGTCGGCCCAGGACGGGCACTGCAGGAAACCGGCGCCGAGCGCCTCGCCGCCGGGGGACGCGAGGAAGGCGCGGTACGTCTCCGCGGTGATGGTTCGCAGGGCCAAGTCCCGGTTCCGTGCCGGGGGCACGCGGCTGGGCGGCACGAGCAGCGCTGACACAGTCTGAGCCTCTCCTTCTCCCCGGACCTGTCGCGGGGACACACAGGAGGCTCACAGCGGTCCATGACCGCCCCGTCCGGCGAATGTGACCGGTCCATGACCGTTCCTCACCAGTCGCCGTCACATTGCCCCATAGCGGCTGACCTCGGGTTTTCCGGCTCTACAGTCACGGCATCGCCGACTCACCCCGCACGCACTCCCGCGCTCACCCCCGTTCCCGTCCTTTCCGGAGGTCCCGTTGTCGCGCACACGCGTACTGCCGCGCACCCGTCCGTTCGCCACCGGCCGCGTCCGGGCCGCCGTCGTGGCCGCGCTGCTGGCGCCGCTCGCCGCCTGCTCGACGGGTTCCTCGCCCGGCGCCCCGGACGCCGGGGGGACGCCGGGCGCCGGCGACCGACCCGTCACGGTCACCGTGACGCCCCGGGGAGAACGGGTCCCGGCGGGCCGGCCCGTGAGGGTCACGGCCGCGGGCGGCAGGCTCACCTCGGTGACCGTCACCGACGCCGAGGGCCACCGGCTCACCGGCAAGATCGCCGCCGACGGCCGGTCGTGGGTCTCCGACCGCAAGGCCGTACCCGGCGCGGCGTACACGGTGACGGCTGCGACCCGCACCGAGGGCGGCGCCGCCAAGAGCACCGGGGCCGCCTTCACCACGGCTCCGGCGGACAAGGTCAACAAGGTGGACTGGCGGCCGGGCACCGGGACCACCGTCGGTGTCGCCCAGCCGGTCTCCCTGGTCTTCGACCGTCCGGTCGGGAACCGGGCGGAGGTCGAGAAGCAGCTCAAGATCACCACCTCGAACGGCACGGAGGGCTCCTGGGGCTGGATGCGCGACTGGTCGGGCAGGGACCGGGTGGACTGGCGGCCCGAGGAGTACTGGAAGCCCGGGACCAGGGTCACGCTGAACGCCGAGCTGAACGGCACCGACTCGGGCCCTGACGGCGGCTGGTTCGTACGCGACTACACGACCACCTTCACCGTCGGCGCCCGGCAGATCGTCAAGGTCGACCTCGACCGTCATCGGCTCACCCTCGTCCGCGACGGCGAGAAGGTCCGGCACATACCGGTCTCCGGCGGCACCCCGGGCGGTGACAAGCGCTCCTGGCGCGGAACCGCCGTACTCATGGCGAAGGAGGGCACGATCAACATGAACTCCGAGACGGTGGGCCTCGCCGACGCCTACGACAAGATGGTCGACCACTCGATGCGGCTGACCTGGTCGGGCATGTACGCGCACGCCGCCCCGTGGAACGCCCGCTACTTCGGCAGGGCCAATCAGAGCTCCGGCTGCATAGGAATGAGCGACGCGGACGCGGCCTGGTTCTACGGGCAGGTGCGGCCGGGCGACCCGTTCGAGATCACCGGCAAGGACACCAAGGGCGTCGTCGCGCCCGGGAACGGCTTCGGCGCGTGGAATCTCTCGTGGGCCGAGTGGCGGCGGAATGGCGCGCTGCGCTGAGGCACGCCGGACCGGGACCGACCGTGCACCGAGGTCACCCGGGGCGCGGACCGGACTCCCGAAGCGGGTGCCGCGGGTTCGGGTCCTGCCGGGGCACCACACCCGAAGGCCCCGGACCGATCACGGTCCGGGGCCTTCCCCATTCACTCCTGGATGACACAAGCAGCCACTGTCGGCCGGGCGGATGCCGGGCCTGCGGCCCGGGCGAGGACCCGGTTCAGCGCCTCACGCGAG
The DNA here is from genome assembly GCF_054963715.1 of Streptomyces sp. STAM6. Classification (NCBI taxonomy): domain Bacteria; kingdom Bacillati; phylum Actinomycetota; class Actinomycetes; order Kitasatosporales; family Streptomycetaceae; genus Streptomyces; species Streptomyces sp. STAM6. Next base: position 63,216 of record NZ_JBUEFZ010000027.1, read on the forward strand.
GCGGCTAATGGCCGTGCCTGCAGTCGGAACCGATGTCGGTGGACTGCGCCCCGGGGCTGCCCTCGCCGTTCAGCAGGTTGCCTGCCAAGCCGTTGAGGATGCCCACCTCACCGAGGATGTCGATGTTCATGTCGTGCGAGTGGCATCCGCCGCCTCCCGCGGCGGGCCGAGCGGTGGCGGGGCCGGTGCCTATGAGGCCGATTCCACCAATGATCGCGACCGCCACAGCGGCCTTGTGGAGCTTGCGCATGTCTCCTCCTTGAGCTGAGTAGAGCGCACCGTCAATAGATCCACTAAGCGCTCTTTTCGGAGGCTAGATCGGCGTGTCGTCTTGCGCTCACCGGGAAGGCCATCCGGGGTCTCGCACGCACCCGGCGGAAGTAGCACAGGCCGCGCGGCGAGCGGACCATGAGAGGTGAGGCTGTCGTCGAGAGGTGATTCGGAGGTGCAACAGCCATGACGAAGTACATGGACGTCCACCGAGGGATGAAGGGCATCACGTCCGAGCAGCTGAGCGCCGCCCACCGGGCGGATCTCGCGATCGAGAAGGAGGAAGGGGTGCACTTCGAGCGGGCCTGGGCGGACCCCGAGTCCGGGACGGTGTACTGCCTCTCCGAGGCGCCGTCGGCCGATGCCGTGCAGCGGATCCACGAGCGGACCGGGCACGCCGCCGACGAGATCCACGCCGTGCCCCTGTCCGTGTGAGGGTCAGCCGTCGGCGGGCCGGCAGGTGAGATGGAGCTGGGCCGCCGCGTGGTGGGCGCCGCTGAGGGTGGCGGCGCCCCAGTCCCGGCCGCGGTCGGTGAGGCGGACCGCGAAGGTCTTCGAGCGCACCGGGTAGCTGCCGACCTGGACCAGCGTGCCCCGGTGGACGGTCTGGCGGACACCGAAGGCCGCGTAGGCCGAGCCGGGGTCGGACGGGTCGGCGAGGACGCGGTAGATCGTCGGGTTGCCGGAGACATCGATGTCGCGCGGGCCGTCGGGAACGAACACCGCGAGGGCGCAGCGCTCGTACCCCTCGCCGACCGGCCAGGTCCAGGTCGCCGAGCCCGTGCCGTCGCGCGTGGGACTGCCCGACATCGGCACCGCCGTGAACCGGCCGTCGCAGCCGTTGCCGCGATGTCCGCCGGAACGGACGGTGTACCAGGCGGCGTCGCCGTTCTCGAAGCGGCCGGTCTCGCGGTACGTGCCGCTCTTGCCGCCGGCGCCGGTCACCCCGTCGCACCCCGGACCCGCCCATGCCGTGTAGGTCTCCTGCTCGGGCGTCCCCGTCGGCGCGATCCGTGACGGGACCGAGCGCTCCGGCAGGGAGTCGTCCCGTGCCGCGGCCTTCTGCTCGGTGCTGCCGCCGAACAGGGCGGCCGCGACGGTCAGGCAGCCGCAGGCCGCCACAACCGCCGCGGCCAGCACGGTCTTTCGCCTACGGGGAAGTCGGTCGCTCGCCATAGGCGACCACTATGCATACGGACCCCCGGTAACAGGAGAGGTCAGCGGAGTTCCTCCGGGCAGGGAGTGCCGCGGGGGAAGATCTTGTACGGTGCGGCCAGCCGGTACACGCCCGGTTTCGGCGCCAGGAGTTCCGTCCACTCGTCGCCCTCGCGGTCCTCCTCCGCCTTGAGCAGACAGCCGTGTGTGTTCGTGAAGGTCGGGGGGCCCTCCTCGCGCTCCTTCGACGCCTCCGTCTCCTGCGGCGGCTCCACCTTCTTGCCCTCTTCGTCGAGGAGCGCCAGCCAGGGCGAGTAGGGGACGCGGATCAGCACCCGTCCCGCCGTCTTCACCCGGATCGTCACCTCGCCGGCACCCGCGCGGTCCACCGTCGCGGGCGGATCGGCCAGCGGGGTCGGGTCCTCGACGGCGAGCAGCCGCCAATTGGCGTCGGACCAGACCGGCTTCAGGTAGGGCTGGCCGTCCTGGACGAGTTCGGCCTCCTGCTCGGCTCCGGTGTCCGGCTCGCCCTTGGGCAGCACGACGTAGTGGACGGCCCAGCGGTGCAGCCAGTCCCGGTAGGTGGCGGAGTTGAGCGTGTCGTCGTAGAAGACCGGGTTGCGTTCCATGTCGGCCTGCCGGTTCCAGCCGCGGGCCAGATTGATGTACGGGGTGAGCGCGGACGCCTCCCGGTGGCTGCGCGCCGGGACCACCTCGACGCGGGCCTTCTCCGCGCCGAGCTTCTGCAGCTGGTTGATGAGCGGTGCCGCCTCACGCGCCCAGGACGCGTCCGGCGCGGTGCGGATGATGTCGTCGGCGCTCTTGAAGCCGATCCAGCCGTTCAGCGCGACGAACGCGAGGACCACCGCGTACCACCTGCGGGTGCGCGGGACGGTGTACGGCAGCGCGGCCAGCAGCACCACACCGGCGAACAGCATCGGCAGGCGTGAGACGTTCGACCCGATCTGCGAGTCGATGAGCCAGGTGAGCAGCGTGCCCAGGGCGTACACGGCCGCGCCGGTGCGCACCGTGCGCCAGTCCTCGGGGACGAGGAGGAAGACCAGCACGCCGAAGGTGAACGGCAGCAGCGTCGAGCCGAACGACATCGGCTGCGTGCCCGAGAAGGGGAACAGCCAGGACGACAGCGCCACCACGGCGACCGGGGCGAGCCCGAGCGCGTAGGCCCCGGGACGCCGCTTGTTCAGGAACAGGGCCGCCGCCGCCACTCCCAGGAACAGTCCGGCCACCGGGCTCGCGGCGGTGGCGAGCCCGGCGAGCGGCGCGGCCGCGGCCGCCTTGGCCCACCGCTTGTGCCGCCAGCGCACCGGCCAGCAGAAGACGGCGGCCACCGCGCCCAGGGCGAACATCATGCCGAGCCCGAAGGTGACCCGGCCGGACAGCGCGTTGCACAGAAAGGCGAAGACCGCGGCCAGCGAGCAGGCCAGCGGATTGCGGACCGCCCGCACGCGCACGAGGATCAGCGCGGTCAGGGCCGCCGACGCGGTGCCGGCGAGCATCATCGTGGCCCGCACACCGAGCAGCGACATCAGGTACGGCGAGACGACGCTGTACGACACCGGGTGCATCCCGCCGTACCAGGCGAGGTTGTACGCGGAGTCGGGGTGCCGTCCCACGAACTCCGCCCAGGCGTCCTGCGCGGCGAGGTCGCCACCGCTGTTGGCGAAGAACAGGAACCACACGACGTGGGTGAGGGCGGCGAGGGCCGTGGCGACGGTGACGGGGTGGCGCAGGAGCCCCGTCCGGGTCCCCCGCTCTATTCGCGCCGTACCGGCCGGCCGGTACTGGGCGGTGTCGGCGGCCCCGACGGGTTCGTCCTCCGCCCGGGTGGACTCAACGGTGGTCACGCGGCTCTCTGCTCTCTGCGTCGTCCCAGGGGCCCCTTGTCTTCTGCGAAGACGCCTCCTGGCGGCTCGCAGTTGCCCGGACGCTAACACGGGGGCGCCCCGGAGATCCGGGGCGCCGGTGCGGCGTGCGGGTGTCGGTGTCCGGATCGGTGCCGGCCCGGCGGGGCCGGGGCCGGCACCGGCTCAGCCGAGGCGGATGAGCTTGGCGCCGAGGCCCGGCTCCGCGAGGTCCTCCTTCAGCGCCACGGGGACGCTGACCTTGCCGGTGCCCGAGCCGACCGAGATCTGGCCGACGACCGTGCCCGAGGGCGCGGAGTGCGGGATGCCCTTGCCGCCGTTCCCGATCTCCAGGTCGACCTCCAGACCCGCCCAGCCGACCGGCTTGAGGTCCTTGGTGGCGACGACGGGGGTGAGCCCTCCGAGCCCGTCGTCGACATGGCCGACGACCTCGCCCTTCTTGACGACCGTGGCGGACGTGACGCCGTCCTGAGCGGCCTTGATGAGGTTGTAGCTGTACGTCTCGACGGCCAGCCTCAGCTTCTCGCGCACGCCGTTGGCGTTCTGGGCACCCATCACTATCCCGAGGACCCGGCGGGGCTCGTCGTCCACGACGGCGTTGGCGGACCACAGCAGATTGCCGCCGGCCGGGGTGGACGAGCCGGTCTTGATGCCGGAGACCCCGTCCCTGAGGATGATCGTGTTGCCGTTCTCCATCCGCTTCTCGACACCGGGCAGTGTGAGGTTCGGCCGGTTGACGATGTCGCGGAAGACCTCGAACTGCATGACCGCCTTGGCGAGCTTCAGCTGGTCGGTGGGCGTGGAGACGGTGGTCTTCTCGAAGCCGCTGGGGTCGGTGTACGTGCTGTTCGTCATCCCGAGGTCCTTGGCGGCGTCGTTCATCTTCTCGAGGAACGCCTCCTCGGTGCCGGCGTCCCAGCGCGCCAGCTGATGGGCCACGTTGTTGGCGGACGGGATCATCAGCATCTGGAGCATCTGCTCCAGGGTGTACTGGTGCCCCTCCTTGACGTGGGCCACCGACCAGTCCGGGTTGCTCGCCTGCTCGGCGGTGAGCTTCTCGATCGTGAGCACCGGGCTCTTGGCGCCGACCTTGATCGGGTGGTTCTTGAGGATCACGTACGCCGTCATCGTCTTGGCGACGCTCGCGAGCGGGGCGGGCTTCTGCGCGCCGTACGTACCGAGCGAGCCGACCCCCTCGACCTCGACGGCGCCCTGACCCTCGCTGGGCCACGGCATCTTCAGCTGCCCGCCCTCGAAGGTGAACGTGGGCTCCGCGGCCAGCGTCAGCTTGGGGGCCGGCAGCGGCCGCACGAACTGCACGATCGCAAAGATGATCGCCAGCAGGACGACCAGCGGGGTCCAGATCTTGATACGCCGGACGACCGTGCGGACCGGGGTCTGCGGCGGGGGCGGCGTATTGGTCAGTTCGGCGAGCAGATCGAGCGGCGGGAGCGGCGGCACGGGCTGCTGCTTGGTCCGCTCGGCCTCGGTGAGGGACGGCGGCGGGGCGGCGGCCTCGGGCGCGGCGGGCGCGGCCGAAGCCGCGGCGGACGACGGCGCGGCGGGGGCCGACGATGCGGCGGGCGACGGCGTGGACGGGGACGGGGCGGGCCGCACGTCGTCCCTGCGCAGGGGCACGAACTTGCTGGTCCGCTCGGCCGCCGGCTCCTGCGCCGGCTTGGGGCCCATGGCCTTCAGGGCGGTGGTGGGCTGGTCGACCGGCTTGCGCTGGACGGCCTTGAACACGGCGGTGGGCTGATCGACGGGCGCCGCGTCGGCGTCGGCGCCGTCCTTGTCCTCGGCCGTGTCCTTGGCGGCCCACTTGGGAGCGGGGCTCTTCCGCTCCCCGGACGCGGGGGCACGGTCGCCGGCGTCACCACGGCGCTCCGGCGCCTCGGCGGCCTTCGCGGACTCAGTGGCCTTCGCGGCTTCGGCGCTGCCGGCTTCCTCGGTGGCGCCGCCGGCGGGGCGCGACGGCGCGGACGCGGGCTCGTCGCCCTCCTCGTCCTTGCTCGCCGCCGCCTCGGCGCGGACGGCGTCCCCGGCGGGGCGCGACGGCGCGGAAGAGGTCCGGTCGGTCTTCGCGTCCCCGGACGCGTCGGCCGCGACGCCGGCCCCGGCGGAACGAGGCGACGGGGCCGAAGCCTCGTCGCCGTCACGGTCGCTGACCCCCTCGGGGGCTCTCGCGTCCCCGTCCCCGGCCGAGCCCTCCCGGGACTCGGTGCCGTCCCCGGGCTCGGAAGCGGCCGCGGACTCGGGCTCGGGCTCGGGCTCGGTGGCGGCCTCGGGCTCGGTGGTGGCCTCAGCGTCGGACTCGGTGGTGGCCTCGGGCTCACCCGGGGAAGGGTTCTCCGTCTCCTCCGGTGCGTCGCCGTCGCCCTTGGCGACCCATGCCGCGACCGCCGCGCGCAGGCGGGCGTCGCCGTCCGACGCGGCGGCGGACTCCGCCGCCGGGGCCCGCTCGGGCACGGTCTTGAAGACGGCGGTAGGCTGGTCGACCTTCACCTCTCCGTCCCCGTTCGACGACGGTGCGTCACCGAAGACGGCCAGCCTCGGGTCGCGTTCGTCCGAAGCCGTCTCCCCCGACGACTTCTGCTGCTCCGACTTGTCGGGGGACTCGCCCGCCACCGTGCCTCCTTCAAACAACGCGTTGCCCGAACCATGTACCAGTGTCCTGTGTGAGCGCTCGGCTCAGGTTGCAAGACGAGAACGACATACCTACCGGTTCCCGTACGAAGCACCCAGGCGCTCTCGACAGACCAATGTGAGAGGGGTCACCCTGTCATTCATCCACGCGGGGAGGCATGGATGGGCAGGAGCCGCAGAACACTTCCGGAGGAGCTTCTGCTGCTCGCTCTGGACCCGGCCACGGGTACCACAGCGCAGCCGCAGTCGCTCGACCTCGGCCTGGCCGGAGCACAGCTAGTGGAGCTGGCTCTGGCAGGACGGATAGCCCCAGACGGGGATCGTATCGCCGTGGTGATGCCACGGCCCACAGGAGATCCGACACTGGACTCCGCGCTGGAACTGCTGCGCAGGCGTGGCAGCCCGGTGCGGGCCGTCCACTGGATCGGCGGGCCCCGACTGGGGCTGCGCCAGACGTATCTCTCGCATCTGGAACGGTGCGGCATGGTGCATGCCGTCGAGGGTCAGATGTGCGGGGTGCTGCCGACGACGCGCTACCAGGCGACGGAGACGGCGATCAGCCGGGAAATCAGGTCCCGGCTGGACAATGCGATCCGCACCGGTGTACCGCCGGACCCGCGGACCGCGGCGCTCGCCGCGCTGGCCCACGCGGTCGGTCTCGGCAAGCACCTCTACCCGGGCAATGAAGGACGGTCGTCCCGCTCCAGGCTGCGGGATCTGATCCGGCACGACCCCATGGGCGGTCTCGTGGCGCACGCCGTGATGGACGTCCAGAACGGTGCGGCGGCACAGCCACGCCGGAGCCCCGGCCCGGGAGGCGGTGGCCGGCAGGCCGCGGCCGTACCGATGCAGCACCAGGCGCGCAGCGGGTCGATGGCCCGGGTCGTCGCGCACTGAACCACGGACGCACGTGACCGACACGAGCACCACGCACCACGCGCGATGCACGATGCACCATGAGCACGAAGCCCGATTCGGGAGCCGCATGAGCGCGCGGGGCAGGCCGGCCAGGCCCGCCCCGCGCGTTCGCACGTACGCACGCGTATGGCGATTTTCCAGCGCGGCAAGCGCTTTGGTGGCAGTCTGCTGAGCAGTAGATACGCAGAGCAACGCAGAGCAGCGTGACGCTTGCTACCGCTAGTGCAGCCGGAGGTGCAGTTTCCCGTGGCGTCCAACGTCAACCCCACCGTCAGGCGACGCAGACTGGGCCAGGAGTTGCGCCGGCTGCGCGAGCTCAAGGGCATGACGGCGGAGGAGGTGGCGGAGCGGTTGCTGGTCTCCCAGTCGAAGATCAGCCGCCTCGAGAACGGCCGCCGCTCGATCAGTCAGCGCGATGTCCGTGACCTGTGCGGGGTGTACGAGGTCGAGGACCACCGGATCGTCGATTCCCTGATGCAGATGGCGAAGGACTCCCGCCAGCAGGGCTGGTGGCACGCCTTCGGCGACATCCCGTACAGCGTCTACATCGGCCTGGAGACGGACGCGGCCTCGCTGCGGGTGTACGAGCCGCAGATCGTGCCCGGTCTGCTGCAGACCCGGCAGTACGCGGAGGCGCTGATCACCGGCGCCCTGCCGGAGACGTCGCCGACGGACATCGAGAAGCGCGTCAACGTTCGCGCGCGGCGCCAGGAGCGCATCAAGGAGTCGGAGGCGCCGCTGCGCCTTTGGGCGGTGATCGACGAGTCGGCGCTGCGCCGCCGGGTCGGCGACAAGCAGCTGATGATCGATCAGCTGGAGCATCTGATCGAGCAGTCGCACCAGCCGCACGTCACGGTGCAGGTGCTGCCCTTCGACATGGGCGCCCACCCGGGGATCAGCGGCCACTACGCGATCCTGGAATTCCCGGACACTTCCGACTCGTCCGTCGTCTACATCGAGGGGGTCACCAGTGACCTCTATCTGGAGAAGGCGAACGACGTGCAGAAGTACAGCGTCATGTACGAGCACCTGCGTGCCCAGGCGTTGAATGTGGAACAGACTCGGCAGTTCATCGCGGATGTCGTCAAGGACTACGCACGCTAAGCGGATTCCGGTGCCGATACCTGAGCCATTGAGCAGCTTTCGGGAATCCGCCAATTCTGTCCCGGATCACGGGGATTCGGCCGCCCCTGCCGGGGAAGAGGCCGGTACGGTACACCCCTTCACCTTCCAGCGGAAGTCCCGCATGGAATATGCCATCCAGTCGAGTGAACGACTGTCCCGCGCACCGATGCCGACGAGTAGCGTCGATCACGCCGGCCCGCAGGTTCGGGTCGGCATGTCACCACTCGTCACCGCAAGAACCGGAGCGGAGAAAATGGCAATTACTCAGGGCGCCACGGACACCTGGACGAAGTCCTCGTATTCCGGCGGTAACGGCGCATGCGTCGAGGTCAAGTCCCCCGTCGTCCAGGAGATCGCGGTCCGTGACTCGAAGGTTCCCGCGGGCCCGTCGATCACGTTCGTACCCGCGTCCTGGAACGCGTTCGTGCGTGAAGTCGGCAACGGGACTCTCTGAGTTCGGCCCCGCGTCACCGAAGAGCCCTCTCGACTGGTCCGCCGTCCCGGCCGAGGGGGCTTCGGTGTGTCTCAGCGCAGTTCGTCCACGTACCGGTCGGTGCCCGGCACCGTCGGGATGAACGGCGCCACCAGTTCCACCCGCCCCAGGCCGCCCGCGTCGAGGTCCGCGAAATGCGCCTCCCAGCACTCGCGCGGATCGCGCTCCAGGAACCAGAGCAGCGTCAGCCGGGTGTGGACGCCCTCCACCTGTTGCACATACGTCATGCGGTCTCCGGGCAGTGGTGTCGGCCGGAAAACGGTCACCATCGCGGCGGGTGTGCCGGCCAGCCGGAGGGGCAGGTGGCGCCCCCGCAGCCACTCCAGGAGATCGGCCCGTCGCTCGGGGTCTTCGGCGTCGATCACCTGCAGGACGAGCCCGCCGTAGGGGTGGTCCAGCGCGTGGTGGTCGCGCGGGCCGGCGGCCCCGTCCCGGTAGACGGTCGCCTCGTGGTCCTGGAAGGCGGTGAAGACGTGCGTACGGGCCTGGTGGACCCGGCCGTCGCGGTTCAGCCGCTTGTTGATGGCGACGGTCCACTTCATGTGCTCGGCGTAGCGGCCCTCGGTGATCCAGTAGGTGGAGAGGTAGCAGCCGGCCGTCACCGGCTGGGCGACGGCGGACTTCTCGGGGTAGCGCAGCAGCTGGAGTTCGCGGGTGGCGACCCAGCGGCGGCCCGCGTACATCCAGGGCATGGCCATCGCGCCGGCGTAGTAGTGGTCGTCCTCGTACCAGCGGTTGTAGGCGTATTCCTGGCCGGGGTGGGGCTCGACCATGGTGATCAGGGCATGGCCGGGCCGGACGCCGTACGGCCCGACGGCCGCCAGATCCGCGTACACCGCGCTGCGGGTGTCGTTGTCGTCGTGGCTCACACCCCCTACTCTGACGGTCCGTCAGATAGATGGCCAGGGCCGGGGAGGCGCCGGGATGCTGCTCCAGGGGAAGACCGTGATCGTGTCCGGCGTCGGCACCGGACTGGGCCACCGGGTCGCCGCGGCGGTCGTGCGCGACGGCGGGAACGCCGTGCTCGGGGCGCGCACGGAAGCCCGTCTGGCCACGTCGGCGACGGAGATCGACCCGGAGGGGCGGCACACGGCGTACCTGCCCACGGACATCACCGTCGAGGAGCGGTGCGCGGCGCTGGCCGCGCTGGCCTGCGAGCGGTTCGGCGGCATCGACGCGGTGGTCCATGTGGCGGCCCGGGACAGCGACTTCGGTGGCCTGGAGGACGCCGACTTCGAGACGTGGCGGGGTGTCCTCGACGTCAACCTGCTGGGCACCCTCCGGATGACGAGGGCCTGTCTGCCGGCCCTGAAGGAGCGCGGCGGCGGTTCGGTGGTCCTGATCGGCACGCAGTCCGCGGTGGCCGCGCCGTCGCAGGTCCGGCAGGCTGCGTACGCGGCGTCCAAAGGGGCACTGACCTCGGCGATGTACTCGCTGGCCGGTGAACTGGGCCCGCACCGGATACGGGTGAACACCGTGCTGCCGGGATGGATGTGGGGCCCGCCCGTCGAGGCGTACGTCCGGCTCACGGCGCGGTCCGAGGGCGTACCGGAGAGCGAGGTGCTGGGCCGGCTCACGGAACGGACGGTCCTGCCGGAGCTGGCCACGGACGCGGACGTGGCGCAGGCGGTGGTGTTCCTCGCCTCCGACAGGGCCCGGGCGATCACCGGCCAGTCGCTGCTCGTCAACGCCGGTGAACTGATGCGGTAGCGCCTGCGCGCCCACCGCGAGGCAGCGGAGCGGGACGAGGCCCTGAGCCGGATCAACCGCGACGGGGCCGGGGCCGGCGGCGCCGCCGCGGCCGTGCCGGACGGTCAGCCCCTGGGGTAGCGGGCCAGCCAGCCCGGCGCCGACACCGCGGGGCCGTGCAGAGCCGGGCCCTGGGTCATCTCCATGGCGAAGTCGTCGGCGAGCTCCAGGACCGTGGAACGTCCTTCGAGTTCGGCCAGCCAGGCCGGCGGGAGGGCGGTCTCGCCGTGCAGGGCGCCCAGCAGCGCCCCCGTCAGCGCGCCGGTGACCTCGGACGGGCCGTCGTGGTTGACCGCGAGGCGCAGCCCGTGCCGGACGTCCTCGCTGACCAGCGCGCAGTAGACGGCGATGGCCAGGGCGTCCTCCGCCATCTCCCCGTCGGTGTCGCCCAGGGACGCGATCCGGGCGGGGCTCGGGATTCCCTGACGCACGGCTCCGAGGGCCTGCTTCAGCGCCTCGGTCACCGGCTCGTGGCCGGGGCGGGCGGCGAGCTGGGCGAAGGCCCGCTGGACGGAACCGTCGAGTGTCTCGCCCCGGGCCAGGCCGTGCACGATCACCGCGAAAGCGCCGGCCGCGAGGTACGCGGCGGGATGGCCGTGCGTCTGCGTCGCGCACTCCACGGCCAGCTGGCACACCAGCTGCGGTTCCCAGCCGACGAGCAGCCCGAACGGCGCGGACCGGACCAGCGCGCCGCCGTCCCGGGCCGCGGGGTTCTTGGGGTTGTCCAGGGTGCCCAGGATCTCGTCGCCGAGACCCGTCAGCGTGGCGCGCGACGGGTCGCGGCGGGCGTACAGCCACTCCTCCTGGGCGAGCCAGCCGTTGTCCTTGCGCCGCTCGTCGGGGCCCCACTCCCGCTGGGTGGCCGCCCAGCGCAGATGGGCCCGGTGCACGTCGGTGGGCGGGTGCCAGGCACCGGTGTCCCGGCGGACCTGGGCGCGTATCAGCCCGTCGACCGTGAAGAGGGTCAGCTGGGTGGCGGAGGTGATGCTGCCCCGGCGGCCGTGGACGGGCACGAAGTCGGCGACCCCGTCGGCGCCGTGCGCCTCTCTGATCGCCTCCACGGACAGCGCGGACACGCCCGCGCCGAGGGCGTCGCCGATGGCGGCCCCGAGGAGACAGCCGCGTACCCGGGCCCGGAAGTCCTGCTGCTCGGCACGGCCCCAGACGGCCGTCGCTGCTGTGCTCACCGAGCCTCCATCCGTCACTCGCCCACTGGTCGACGTACGCCTGCGCGCAGCACTGTAATCGAACGGGTGGGGAGGTCCCGGTGTGCGGGAGCGTTATGTGGCCGGACGCCCTTCGGGCCGGTTCCGGGCACGCTCCAGCCGCTCGCGCTCACCGCGCGCCAGGTCGGTCTCGTAGCCGAGTTCCAGACAGCGGTCGAGGTCGGCGAGCGCCGCGGCCACGGCGCCGGTCGCACGGTGGAACAGGGCCCGCAGCAGGTGGGCGTGGCCTTCCGAGGTGTCCAGGGCGACGGCACGGTCCAGTTCCGTCCCGGCCTCCTGCAACCGCCCGAGGTCCTGGAGGACACCGCCGCGCTCGGCCACGATCCAGGCCCTGTCCGGCGCGAGCGCCTCCGCGCGGTCGAGGTCCCGCAGGGCCTCGTCGTACCGCCCGAGGGCCCTCAGCGACTGGCCACGGCTGCCGACGGGCCAGTAGTCGTCCGGGGCGAGCGCGACGGCCCGGTCGTAGTACCCGATCGCTTCCTCGTGCCGGCCGGCACGCCGGTGCCTCTCGCCGGCCAGGGTCAGGAGCTTCGGGTTCCCGGGTTCGAGGGCGGCGGCCCGTGCCCAGTCGGCCAGTTCCCCACCGGGGCCTTCGAGGACCCGCCTCACCGAAGCGCGCACGGTCAGCGTCAATACGCTGGTGCCGTCCAGCTCCACCGAGCGGTCGAGATCCGCGCGGGCCTCTTCGAGGCGCCCCAGGCTCTCGTACAGCTGCCCGCGGCAGGTGAGGGCGGAGGCGTTGTCCGGATCGATCTCCAGCGCCCGGGAAAAGTCGGCGAGCGCCGCCTCGTGGGCCCCGGCGTCCCTGTGGGCGACGCCGCGCCGCGTCCGGGGCCAGCCGTCGTGGGGTGCGGCCGCCACGGCCCGGTCGAGCTCGGCGAAGTGGCCTGAGGTATCGCCTCGGCGCAGGCGGATCTCGGCCCGCCGGACCAGCGCCCACACATAGTCCGGTTTCAGTTCCAGCGCCCTCGCCAGGTCCGCCAGCGCCGCGTCCGTCCGGCCGAGCGCCTCCTCGGCCATGGCGCGGCTGCCGTACGCCCACGCGTAGGCGGGGTCGACGGCGACGGCCCGGTCGAACTCGGCGACGGCCTCCTCGTACCGCCCGGCGTGGCGGAGCGTCTCGCCGCGCTCACCGATGATCCAGGGGTCGTCGGGGCGGAGTTCCGCCGCCCGGTCGAGGTCCCGCAGTGCGCCTTCGGTGTCGCCCGTGCCCCGCACGATGTGGGCCCGGCGGTGCAGCGCCCACACGTAGTCCGGCTCGATGTCCAGCGCCAGGTCGATGTCCGCCAGGGCGTCGACCGGCCGGTCGAGCATCTCGTGCACCGCCGCCCTGGTCGCCAGGGCCGTCGCGTCGGACGGGTCCAGGGCGAGAGCCCGGTCCAGTTCCGTGAGCGCGTCGCGCGCACGGCCGGCGCGGCGGTGGGTCTCGCCCCGCTCGCGGGCGATCCGTGCCGTACCGGGACGCAGCTCCTCCGCCCGGGTCAGGTCCGCGAGCGCCGCGTCCCATGCGCCCGCCGCGCGGTGGGTGAGTCCGCGGTCGAACCAGCCGCGCCAGTCGTCCGGGGCGAGGGCCAGGGCCCGCTCGCAGTCGGCGAGCGACGCGTCGTACCGCTCCGCCACGCGGTGACGGAAGGACCGGGCGGTCAGCGCACGCACCTGCCCGTCGGCGTCGAGGCCGCCGCGTGCCAGCAGCAGTCCCAGCACCCGGACGACGCCCTGCCGCTCGTCGCCGAGCGCGTCCAGGCAGTCCCGCCCCCAGCGCCGCAGGACCTCCGCGTCGCCGTCCTTGCCCGCCGCGGCCAGGGTGCGCGCCCAGCGGCGGGCGACGGCCGTGCCCTCCCGGCAGGCCTCCACGCCGTCCAGCAGGGCCGCCGGGAGCGCCGTGCGCGGTGCGGCGCACAGCAGGTGGTACTGCTCCTCGTCGCGGGCCTCGCGCCACACCGGGTCCTTCCAGCGCCGGTCCGGGTCCAGCCCGTGGGCCGCCTCCTCCCGGGCCCGGGCGAACGTCGCGGCGAGCCGCTCGTGTGCCTCCCGCCAGCGGAGCGGCGAGTCCGTCCGCCGGAGGCGCAGCATCGGGTCGCGCACGACGTCGTGGTACTGGGCGTGGTCGTCGCGCTCGGACACGAACGGCAGGCTTCGCAGCCAGCCGAACAGCTGCCCGTCGCCGCCGGTGGCCGCGGTGAACACATCCTCGTTCAGCCGGCGCGGCAGCGCGCAGGCCAGGGCGGCGGCCCGGCGGTCGGGATCGTGCTCCCACTTGAGGAAGCGGTCCACCGCCGTCGCACCCGCGGTGTTCGGTTCGCCGGGGTTCTCGGCCAGCGTGGAGACCAGGACGGGCAGTCCGCCCGACAGCCGCAGTACGTCCTGGACCACCGGCTCGGCCACGATGCCCCTGGCGGACAGCAGCCGGCGCGTCTCGGGTTCCGTGAACGGTTCCAGCGGCAGGTCCTCGACGAACTCGGCGAGGTCCGCCCAGCAGGCGGGGTCGAGACGCGGCTGGCCGGCCAGGGTGAGGACGACGTTCCCGGGGAGCGCCCCGTACGGCGTGCCGCGGACCAGGTCGCGCAGCCAGGTGTCGAGGAAGGGCCCGGTGCGCTCGTACGTGTCGAAGAAGAGCGCCACCCACGGGACCTCGGCGGCCACCCGGTCCAGTTCGCCCAGCAGCACGGGTGTGAGCACCTTGAGCGGGTCGAGGACGAGCTGCACGTCGGCGGGGTCGTGGAAGCGCGCGCTGAGCACCGCTCGCAGCTGGTCCCCGCGGCGCGCCACCCGGGCGGGGTCGAAGGCGCCGGCGAACGCGCCGACCACCGGCAGCATGCCCGCGGCGATCAGCCCGGCCTGCGCGGCGGCCATGCTGCCGGGGGACGGTGCGGAGGGCGGTACGGCGGGTGTGGCGCCGTCCGGCCGCGGCGCCGCTTCGGCGACCGCGGACATCTCCGCCTCGTGGCGGCGCTGCCTGTAGGTCGCGAGTTGCCGGTCCAGCGCCTTGAGGGCGTGGCCCCGCCGGGCGAAACGGGTGCTGATCGCGGCCATCGCCTCGGGCACGCTGTTGACGTCCTCGTCGACGTACGCGGTCAGGGCCCCGCGCGCGTCGGCCGCCTCCTGCAGCTCCCGCACCAGTGTCGTCTTTCCGACGCCCGCGTTGCCGCGGACGTGGAAGACGAACCGGTGCCGCTCGTCGTCCGGTGCGGTGTCGAGGTTGTCGCGGAACAGGGCCTTCTCGTGGCCCCTGCCGACGAATCCGGCGCGCCGCCGCCTTTCGATCAGCTCCCGCATCGACGGCCGCGCGGCCCCCGCCCCCGCTCCGGACCTCATGAGGCCAGTATGGGTCAGTCCGTCAGCACCGGCAGCAGTTCCGGCAGATGACCGTCCGACGCGGTCGCCGTGCGCTGGCGCTCCTCGGGCACGTCGCCGTACAGCGTGGTGCGCGGCCGCGCGGGCCGGCCGGCCGCCTCCGCGATGGCGACCAGGTCCTTGATGGAGCGGTACGAGCCGTAACGGGAGCCGGCCATGCGGGAGATGGTCTCCTCCATGAGCGTGCCGCCGAGGTCGTTGGCACCGGAGCGGAGCATCTCGGCCGCGCCGTCCGCGCCCAGCTTCACCCAGCTGGTCTGGATGTTCGGGATGTGCGGGTGGAGGAGGAGACGTGCCATGGCGGTGACGGCCCGGTTGTCGCGGACCGTGGGCCCGGGCCGGGCGATGCCCGCCAGGTACACCGGGGCGTTGGTGTGGATGAAGGGCAGCGTGACGAACTCCGTGAAACCGCCCGTCTCCCGCTGGATGCGGGCCAGGGTGCGGAAGTGGCCGAGCCAGTGGCGGGGCTGGTCCACATGCCCGTACATCATCGTCGACGACGACCGGATGCCCAGTTCGTGGGCGGTCGTGACGACCTCCGTCCAGGTGGCGGCCGGCAGCTTGCCCTTCGTCAGCACCCACCGCACCTCGTCGTCGAGGATCTCGGCGGCGGTGCCCGGGATGGAGTCGAGTCCCGCCTCCTTGGCGGCGGTCAGCCATTCGCGGACGGAGAGCCCGGTGCGCGAGGCGCCGTTGACGACCTCCATCGGCGAGAAGGCGTGCACGTGCATACCGGGGACGCGCTTCTTCACGGCCCGCGCGATGTCGAAGTACGCCGTGCCGGGCAGGTCGGGGTGGATGCCGCCCTGCATGCACACCTCGACCGCGCCGACCTCCCAGGCCTGCTGGGCGCGGTCGGCGACCTGGTCGAGCGAGAGGGTGTAGGCGTCGGCGTCGGTGCGGCGCTGGGCGAAGGCGCAGAAGCGGCAGCCGGTGTAACAGACGTTGGTGAAGTTGATGTTGCGGGTGACGATGTAGGTCACGTCGTCGCCGACGACGGACGTGCGCAGGTCGTCGGCGACCCGGCACAGGGCGTCGAGCGCCGGCCCGTCGGCGTGGAGCAGGGCCAGGGCCTGGTCGTCGGTGAGCCGCTCCGGGTCGTCGGCGGCGACGGCGAGGGCCTGGCGCACGTCGGTGTCGATGCGCTGGGGCACCATGCCGGGAGCGGCGGCCTCGCGCAGCGCGTCCCAGTCGCCGTACACCTCGTCGAAGTCGTCGCGCCGGTCGTGCGTGCGGCCCTCGGTGTCGATGGTGCGGTGCAGGTCGGTGCGGCCGGAGGCGGCGGTGAAGCCCTCGTCGGGTTCCTGCCAGGGCAGGCCGCGGACCTCGGCGTCCGGGTTCGCCAGGCCCGTGTCGGGGTCGGCCAGGGCCCGCACGTGCGGCCGCAGCCGCGGGTCGAGCCAGGGCTCGCCGCGCAGCACGAACTCGGGGTAGACACAGAGGCGTTCGCGCAGCTCGAATCCGGCGGCCGCGGACCGTTCGGCCAGCGCCTCGATCCGGGGCCACGGCTTCTCGGGGTTCACATGGTCGATGGTGACGGGCGAGACGCCGCCCCAGTCGTCGATCCCGGCGCCGATCAGCCGCGCGTACTCGCCGTCGACGAGGTTCGGCGGGGCCTGCAGATTGCCGGCCGGGCCCATGATGTGCCGGGCGACGGCCACGGTCGCGACGAGGTCGTCGAGTTCGGCGTCCGGCATGCCGCGCATGGCCGTGTCCGGCTTGGCGCGGAAGTTCTGGATGATGAGCTCCTGGACGCCGTGGTAGGCGCGGGCGACTCGGCGCAGCGCGAACAGCGACTCGGCGCGCTCCTCGTAGGTCTCGCCGATCCCGATGAGCAGCCCGCTGGTGAACGGAACGGACGAGCGCCCGGCGTCCTCCAGGACCCGCAGCCGCACGGCCGGCTCCTTGTCGGGCGAGCCGTAGTGCGGTCCGCCCGGCTCGGACCACAGGCGGGTGGCCGTGGTCTCCAGCATCATGCCCATGGACGGCGCGACGGGCTTGAGCCGCTGGAAGTCCGTCCACGACAGGACGCCGGGGTTGAGGTGCGGGAGGAGGCCGGTCTCCTCCAGGATGCGGATGGCCATGGCCCGGACGTAGGCGAGGGTGTCGTCGTACCCGTGCGCGTCGAGCCACTCCCGGGCCTCGGGCCACCGGTCCTCGGGCTTGTCGCCCAGGGTGATGAGGGCTTCCTTGCAGCCCAGTTCGGCGCCTTTGCGGGCGATGTCGAGGACCTCGTCGGGCGACATGAACATCCCGTGCCCGGCGCGGCGGAGTCTGCCGGGAACGGTGACGAAGGTGCAGTAGTGGCATTTGTCCCGGCACAGCCGGGTGAGCGGCACGAACACGCTCTTCGAGTACGTGATGACCCCCGGCCGCCCGGCGGCCCGCAGCCCGGCGTCCCGCACCCGCGCGGCCGACGCGGCGAGATCGGTGAGGTCCTCCCCGCGCGCCTGCAGCAGCACGGCGGCCTCGCCCACATCGAGCGCCACCCCGTCCCGCGCCCGCTTCAGGGCACGGCGCATGGCGTTCTCGGTGGGTCGTCCGGGCTCGTGAGACGTCATGCAGCGAGCATACGAGCCGCGCCGCGAGGGCGAGGAGGCGAGCACAAGCCGGTACGGATTGAGTACCTGTACTCACGCCCGGCCGCGTGCCGGTGCTTAGGATGGCGCCCGGCATCTGATCAAGTTTTCGGGGGAACGCTGGTGGCACTCAACACCAAGTGGGACGAACTGTTCGGAACGGGTGATTCCGGGGCCAGGATGCAGCTGGCCTCGACGGCGGCGGCGGACAGCGGCGGCGGAGGCGGTCCGAGCGGCCCGGACCTGAAGGCGGACGAAGGGCCCTGGACCAAGGCCGGCGGCGTGGCCGGATCGCTGCAGATCTCGACGGCGGGTTCGCTGACCGATCTGACCACCGCGAGCGAGGGCGTCGCGGGCGGCACCGAGGGCTTCTCCTCGACCGGCACGCTCAATGAGGTGCTGGAGTCGTGGAAGACCCGCCTGACCGCGGTCCGCGACGAGTGCGAGCGTCTGCAGGGCGCGCTGAAGACCGCAGGCAAGGAGTTCGGGGAGCGCGAGGTCACCACCAAGGACAAGATCGCCAAGGCGGTGCCGCCTCAGCAGCCCAAGACCGGGGGGTGACCGGCGATGCCCACCTGGCAGCAGCTGCGCGACGTCAAACTGTCCGAGTACACGGACGCGGCCGACGGCTGGGGCAAGGTCTCCGGCCGGTCCAACGGGGACAAGGACCGCGTCGACAACGAGATGCTGGCGAAGATCCGCGGCAGTCAAACGGGCGACGCGGCCAAGGCCGCCACCTCCGACCTGGAGCAGCTCAGCCGCAACTACCAGTACCTGCACACCGAGTGCGGACTGATCCGCACGGCGCTCAACGGTCTGGCGTCCGAACTCGCCGGCCCGCAGAAGAAGCTGAAGCAGGCACTCGAGGACGCCGAGAACCTCAAGTTCACGGTCAATCCGGACGGTTCGGTCCAGTACCCGGCCGGCGGTGAGAACCTCCTCGACAAGAAGCCGATCCCGGGCGGCAGCGCCTCCGGATCGCAGTTCCCCCTCCTCAACCCGCCGCTGCTCCAGCCGCAGGGCCCGTCGCTGCTGCAGCCGCAGAGCCCGTTCCCCGGGTTCACCGGCGGCAACCCCAACCAGGCCAAGGCCCAGGCCATCGCCAACAGCATCGCGACCGCCGTGCGCGAGGCCGCCGAGATCGACGGCCGCTACTCCGGTGTCCTCGCCAAGCTCAAGGCCGGCCCCGGCCTCACCGTCGACGACAAGACCCTCGTCGACGCCGCCGCGGACACCAAGGCCGTCCAGGAGGCCGCCGGCAAGTACGTCGACGAGAGCAAGATCCCCAAGGGCAAGAGCACCGACGAGAACGCCGCCTGGTGGAAGGGCCTCACGCAGGAACAGCGCGACGAGTACGCCACCCTCTACCCGGCCTCCATCGGCGCCCTCGACGGCCTCCCCTCCACGGTCCGCGACGACGCCAACCGGATGGTCTTCGCCGAGACCAGGGCCAAGTACGACCTGGAGCTGGCGGCCATCCCGCCGGAGCCGAAGAAGTTCCAGTCGCACGGCCCGCGCGGCGGCATGGTGTACACCAAGGAATGGCTGGACTGGCACCACAAGTACGAAGACCGCAAGGAGAAACTGGAATCCCTCAAGCCGGGTCTGGACGCCATCGAGGCGCGTCTGGAACGCCAGCACAACAGCGGTCTCCCCGAGGCGTACCTGCTGCAGTTCCAACCGGAGAAGGACGACGGCCGGGTGATCCTCGCGAACGGCAACCCGGACACGGCGGACCACACGGCGGTGTACGTCCCGGGAACGAAGACGAACCTCCCGACCATCAGCGGCGACTTCGACCGCATCGACCGGCTGTGGTCGGCCACCAACGGCATGGTGCCCGGCCAGAAGGTCTCGACCATCGCCTGGTTCGACTACAACGCGCCGGACACGATCTACACCGAGGCGTCGCGCAACAAGTTCGCGGACGAGGGTGCGCCGACTCTGCGCCAGTTCATGAACGGTCTGGAGACCGCCCAGGGCGGCCCGGACAAATCACACACGAGCCTCATGGGCCACAGCTACGGCTCCCTGGTCATCGGTGTGGCCACCCAGCAGGGTCAGAGCGCCGGTCCCATCGCCGACGACATCATTCCCGTCGGCAGCCCCGGCATGCAGGTGGGGCATGCGCGGGAACTGGGTGTGGGCGCCGACCATGTGTGGTCGATGGGCGGCGGTGGCGACGACGAGGACGTCCGGAAGGGCGGCCGACTGGTGGGCCACGGCGGGGACTGGTGGAACGTGCCCACGGACCCGGAGTTCGGCGGAAACATCATGAAGAGCGACTCCCCCGATCACGTGGGCTTCTGGGAGCCGGGCTCCCGCAGCCTCGCCAACCAGGCGGCCGTCATGGCCGGCAAGTACGACGAGGTGATCCACAATTAAGCGACTCGCACCGACCCTGGCGGCGCTGCTGGTGTGCGCACTACTGACGGGATGCTCATCCATGGAGAAGAAGACGGCCGAGGTCCGCGACGCCCAGCGGATGGAGACGGAGACGGGCAAGACCTCCAGCCGCATCCTGGAGATGATCGGTCTCAAGGGGCAGGTCACCAAGCCCGGCCCCGGGCCGCTGGCCTGCTCGGGCTACGAGCCCGAGGGCAAAGTGGTTCAGATGGTGCACACCTGGAGCATCTACGGCCTCCCGTTCGAAGAGCTCGAAAAGGGCTACGTGCGCATGCGCACGGCCTTCCCCGAGAACGGCTGGAAGATCACCTCGGACGGCCCGAACAAGAGCAAGGCGAAGACGCCCACCATGGGGGCCGACTCTCCCGACGGCGACTTCTCCGCGGAGATCAGGCTGATGGACAACCGCAAGGACCCCGACCCGACGTCGGTGCTCTACGTCACCGTCGTCTCCCGCTGCTTCGAGGACGCGAAGGCCGACTCCTAGAGGTACCGCGCGAACTCGTCCAGCACCCGCAGCACCCCCGCCTCGTCCGCCGGGGGCAGCTGCAGTACGACCTCGGTGATGCCGAGGTCCGCGTAGTGCGCGAGCTTGCCCGGCGTGGGGCGGACCGCGTAGGGCACGACGTCCAGGTTCTTCGGGTCGCGGCCCGCCGCCTCCCAGGCCGCGCGGAGGCGCGGGAGGGACTCGGTCAGGCCGCGGCCGCCGATCGGCAGCCAGCCGTCGGCGTACTCGGCGATGTGGGCGAACAGCTTCGGGCCCTCCGCCCCGCCGATCAGGGTGCGCGGGGCGCCGCCGGCCGGTTTGGGGTGGGCGTGGGAGGCGCGTACCGAGGCGGTCTCGCCCTGGTACGCGGTCGGTTCGGGGGCCCACAGGGCGCGCATCAGAGCCATGCGGTCACGGGTGCGGGCCCGTCGGGTGGTCCATTCGACACCGTGGTCGGCGGCCTCCTCGCGATTCCAGCCGTAGCCGATGCCGAGGGTGAAACGGCCGCCCGAGAGATGGTCGAGGGTGGCGACCTGCTTGGCCAGGTCGATCGGGTCGTGCTGGGCGACCAGGGTGATGCCGGTGCCCAGGGTGAGCCGCTCGGTGACCGCGGCGGCCTGACCCAGTGCCACGAACGGGTCCAGCGTGCGGCCGTACTCGCGCGGCAGCTCGCCGCCCGCCGGATAGGGGCTGGTCCGCTCGGTCGGGATGTGGGTGTGCTCGGGCAGATAAAGCCCGGCGAACCCGCGCTGCTCCAGCTCGCGCGCGAGCCGTACGGGAGTGATCGTCTCGTCCGTCAGGAAGATGGTCGTCGCGATGCGCATGGGGCCAACGTATGGCGTACCGCGGCGAATTCCGAGAGGGTCGCCTTCCGTTGTCGGCACGTTTACGGACCGCCAGGAGGGTGGCACCCATGAGCGGATCGATCGGAAGACGCGGGCTGGTCGTGACCGGCGCCGCGAGCGCCCTTACGTTGGGGGGCGTGAGCTTCGCGAACGCCGCGCCCGGCGGCGGGGACCGGACCGAGGTCGTGCGCGGCACGCTGCCGCCCGGCTCGCCCGACTACGTCTACCTGCCGGTGGAGGTACCGCGCGGGGTGCGGGAGATCCATGTCTCGTACGCGTACGACCGTCCTCCCGTCCCGGCCGGGACGCAGGGCAACGCCCTCGACATCGGCATCTTCGACGAGCGCGGCACCGAGCTCGGCGCTCGGGGCTTCCGCGGCTGGTCGGGCGGGGCGCGTACGGAGTTCTTCATCCGGGCGGACGAGGCGACGCCCGGCTACCTCCCGGGGCCGGTGCGCGCCGGGACCTGGCACGTCGTGCTCGGTCCCTACACGGTCGCGCCCCAGGGACTGGCGTACACGGTCACGGTCACCCTGCGCTTCGGCGCGCCGGGCCGGACGCCCGCGCCGGTGTACCCGCCGGAGCGGGCGAAGGGCCGGGGCCGGGCGTGGTACCGGGGCGACTGCCATCTGCACTCCTGGTACTCGGACGGCCGCCGCACCCCCGCCGAGATCGCGGCTCTCGCCCGGGCGGCGGGCCTGGACTTCATCAACTCCTCCGAGCACAACACCCATGCGGCACACGCCCACTGGGCCGACGCGGCCGGTGACGACCTGCTGGTGCTGCTCGGCGAGGAGATCACCACCCGCAACGGTCACGTCGTGGCGGTCGGCACCGACCCGGGCACGTTCGTGGACTGGCGCTACCGGGCCCGGGAGAACCGGTTCGGCCGCTTCGCACGGGAGATCCGGAGGGCCGGCGGGCTCGTCGTGCCGGCCCACCCGCACGCCCCGTGCGTCGGCTGCGCCTGGAAGTTCGGCTTCGGCGACGCGGACGCGGTGGAGGTGTGGAACGGGCCCTTCACCGCGGACGACGAGGTGTCCCTGCAGGCGTGGGACGCGACGCTCGCCCGGGGCCGCCCGCTGCCGGCGATCGGGAACAGCGACGCCCACCGCGACCCCGACCGCGTCGGCACCCCGCAGACCGTGGTGCTGGCCGACGACCTGACGCGCGAGGCGATCCTGGCGGGCATCCGGGCGGGCCGGGTCTACGTCGCCGAGTCGTCGGCCGTCTCGCTCGCCTTCTCGGCGACGGGCGCCCGCGGCGCCCGCGCGGGCATCGGGGAGCGGCTGCGGGTGCCGCAGGACACGCCGGTGACGGTGCGTCTGGAGGTGACCGGCGCACCCGGCCGCACGGCGCACTTCGTCACCGACCGGGGCACGCTCCACACGGCGGCGCTGCCCGCGTCGGGCGACGGCATCGTGGAGTGGACGACGACCCCCGCGTACGCCGCCCATGTGCGCGCGGAGGTGCGCCACGCCCCCTCGGTGCCCGGCCTGCCCGGCCCCGTGGCCGCGTTCACGAACCCGGTGTTCCTCGGCGGCGGGTGACCCGGCGGAGCCCCGGAGGAGCGGGGGCGGGTGAGCACCCGGCCGGCGGTGGCCCCGTAGGCTCGTCGGCATGACCACCTCCCCCACCGGCCCCACCGGGCCCCGGTCCGTCGACCGCGCGCTGGAGATCCTCGACGTCGTGGCGGAGGCGTCCGGGCCGGTGGGGGCCAAGGCGCTCGCGCGGCGCCTGGGGTGCTCGCTGTCGACCGTGTACCACCTGCTGGGGCCGCTGACCGAGCGCGGGCACCTGGTCAGGGCGGACGGCGGGTACGCGCCGGGGCCGCGTCTCACCGTGCTGCACCGGTCCTTCCAGCGGCACGTCGGGCTCGGGCCCGCGGCCGGCCCCGGACTGGCCGAGGTGCTGGGCCGGCTGCGGCGGGCCGGCGGGGCGGAGGCGTACTTCTCCGCGTACCACGACGGCCGGATCACCATGATCGACAGTACGGCGCCGGTCACCGAGACCGATCATCCGTTCGTGCCGGGGCCCGAGGTGCGGGCCCACGCCACGGCGCACGGCAAGGCGCTGCTCGCCGGGCTGTCCCGGACGGCACGGCGGCGCTATCTGGCCGATCACGGCATGGCCCGGCTGACGGACCGCACGATCACCGACGCCGAGCGGTTCGAGGCCGAGCTGTCCCGGGTGCGCGGGCAGGGCTTCGCGGTGTCGGTGGGCGAGGCGGACCCGGCGTACACCTGTCTCGCCGTGGCGCTGCCCGCCCGCGGCGACGGGCGGCTGCACGCGTTGTCGGTGTCGCTGCCGACGGTGGAGTTCCGCCACCGGCAGGGCCGGATCCGGGCGGCCGTGGTCCGGGCGGCGGGCGCGTTTCCGGCAGTGCCGGAATCCTGGGCGCGGTAGCTGGACGGGCCGGGCGCGCCGGGCCACCGTGGACGGCATGATCTTCATCGCCGTCCGTTTCCCCGTCCGCCCCGAGTACAGCGACCAGTGGCTCACGCTGGTCGACGACTTCACGCGCGCCACCCGTGCCGAGCCGGGGAACCTCTTCTTCGACTGGTCGCGCAGCGCCGACGACCCGAACCTGTTCGTCCTGCTGGAGGCGTTCGCGGACGCGGACGCGGGGGCGGTTCACGTGGCGTCCGACCACTTCAAGGCGGGTCTGGAGACGATGGCCGGGGCGATCGCGGCGACACCGGAGATCATCAACGTCGAGGTGGAGGGCCAGGGCTGGAACACCATGGCCGAGCTGAGCCCCCGGGCCTGAGGACGCCGGATCCGAAGCGCCCCCGAGGACGCCGGGTCCGAGGCGCCCGGTCCCGAAAGCTCTCGGGCGCGCGCGGCGGGGAAGCGCCGTGCACCGTCGCCGGGCCGTACGGCGGGGGCGGGGCGTCTCAGTCGTTGACCGCCGTGAGCAGCATCACCGCGTCCGTCACCGCCGTCACCCCGTGGCGTTCCGGTGGCAGCAGGTAGAGGCAGTGCCGGGTCAGCTCGACCTCCCCGGACTCGGCCGTGACCTTCACCGTGCCGCGCAGCACCTGCAGCGAGGCGGCCGGGGGCGCGTCGTGCTCGCCGAGGGACGTGCCCGCGGTGAGCGCGATGACGGTCTGGCGCAGCGGCCGGTCCCGCACGATCAGGTTGGCGCTGCGGCCGTGCTCGTCGTTCTGGGCGGCGGCCAGGTACTCCTCGGCGAGGACGTGCAGGTCGTAAGTGTTGACGTCGTCCATATCGTCCACCTTGCCCGTCCGCGCGCCCCTACGCATTACGGAGGGGCGCCGACGCGCACGGAAGGGCGGGCGCCGTGCCGTCCCACGGTGCCCGCCCTTCCCGTCCTGGGAGGTCAGTCCTCCATGACCAGGGACGGCGTCTCCCTGGTGAGGACCTCGCCCCGGAAGAACGCGGGGCTGCGGCGCTGCATCACCAGCATGATCACCACACCGAGCAGCAGCAGGCCGACACCGATCACGAAGACCGAGCCCATGCCGAGGACGGCGGAGCCGGAGCCGTAGGCCGGGTCCCACATGTCGTACAGCGTCTTGGCGAAGACCGCGGTGAGCATCAGGCCGCCCAGGGCCGGCAGGACGCCCTTGAAGAACGCGTCCTTGGCGGAGTGGGTGAGCTCCTTGCGGAAGAACCAGACGCAGGCGAACGCGGTCAGCGCGTAGTAGAAGCAGATCATCAGACCGAGTGCGTAGATCGTGTCGATCAGTACGTTCTCGCTGACCAGGGTCATCACCGTGTAGAAGACGCCGGTGGCGACGCCCGCGACGACCGTGGCGAGGCCCGGGGTCTTGAAGCGCGGGTGGACCTTCGTGAAGGAGTGCGGCAGGGCCTCGTAGGTCGACATCGCGAGGACCGTGCGGGCGACCGGGATGAAGGTGGTCTGCAGGCTCGCGGTGGCGGAGGCGAGGACGGCGACGAAGAGCGTGATGCCGAGGACGCCGCCCATGACGGGGCCGGCGAGGGCCGCGAAGACGTTGTCCGAGGTGTCGGGGTTGGCCAGGCCGAGGCCCTTGTCGCCGGAGCCGGCGATCATCTGGGCGGCGATGCCGGTGGCCAGGTAGGAGCCGACCAGCACCACCATGGTGATGAGCGCGGCGCGGCCGGGGGTCTTCGCGCTGCCGGTGGTCTCCTCGTTGGTCGCCATGCAGGCGTCCCAGCCCCAGTAGATGAAGATGGCGAGGGAGAGGCCGGCGGTGAAGGCGGAGAAGGACTCCACCGCGAACGGGTTCAGCCAGCTCCAGGAGAAGTCGGTGCCGGTGGTGAACTCGGGGCTGTCCACCTTGCTGAACGCCATGACCACGAAGATGGCGAGGACGGCGAGCTGCAGCCCCACCAGCGTGTACTGCACGCCCTTGGTGGCCGTCATGCCGCGGTAGCTGATCGCCGTCGCTATGGCGATCAGGATCAGACAGGTGAGGATGTGGACGGCTTTGTTGTCGTCCAGCGCGGCGATCTCCGGGTTGCCGGCGATCTCACCGGCGAGCAGCCAGAAGTACGAGGTCGCGACCCCCGCCAGGTTGGAGAGCACGATGATCGTCGCGATGACGAGGCCCCAGCCGCACATCCAGCCGACCTTCGGGCCGAAGGCCTTCACGGTCCAGGTGAAGGAGGTGCCGCAGTCGGGCATCGCCCGGTTGAGCTCGCGGTAGGCGAAGGCCACCAGGAGCATCGGCAGGAAGCCGGCCAGGAAAACGGCGGGCATCTGCAGCCCGACCTCGCCGGCCGTGGAGCCGAGCGTGGAGGTGAGGCAGTAAACGGGGGCAACCGTCGAGATGCCGATGACGGCACTGCCCATCAGCCCGACGGAGTTCCCGCCGAGCCCCTTGGTTCGTACGTCAAGGGTGTCGCCCGTGGCGTTGACGCCCCTTACCGTGTCTCCGGCCTGGGGCCGTGCTTCCACCTGAGTCATGAACAGGACGTTAGGTGCTGCGGTTTCCACATACGGACGATGGAACTCCGCGATCTTTTCCTTGCATTACATGGGTCAATGCCCCTGCTTGGCAAGGAATAGAAGATCCGAGCGGAGCGGTGCCGAGCGATTGGCGGGCACGGTGGCCGACGTTCGACATACGGGAACCGCAGCGTTGTCCGATTTACCCCTTTACAAAGTTTCCCAAGCCTTTTTTCGGCGAGGACATTCCCGGCTTCGCCCGTCCGGGTGCCGACAGGTTCGGCCGCCCGGGTCAGCCCGGATCAGCCCCGATCAGTCCCGATCGGCCCGGATCAGCCCGGATCAGCCCGGCCAGACGATCGCCTGCAGCTCGCTGTACGCACGCAGGGCGTACGAGCCCACGTCCCGTCCCACCCCGCTCCTCTTGAAGCCACCGAACGGCGCCTCCATGTTGCGGCTGATCGTGTTCACGCCCACTCCGCCCGCGCGCAGCCGCCCCGCCACCCGGAAGGCCCGGGCCACGTCCCCCGACCACACGTAGTCGATCAGGCCGTACTCACTGTCGCCGGCCAGCGCGACACCCTCCTCCTCGTCCTCGAACGGAACCACCACCACGACCGGACCGAAGATCTCCTCCCGGACCACCCGCATGTCGTTCGTGCAGTCCACGAGAAGGGTGGGGGCGACATAGAACCCCTTGCCGAACGCGGGCCGCTCCCCACCCGCCACCACCCGGGCGCCCTCCTTCCTGCCCAGCTCCACGTACGACTCCACCCGGTCGCGGTGCGCCGCCGAGATCACCGGGCCGACCACCGTGCCCCGCGCCCGCGGATCGCCGACCTTCAGGAGACCCGCGTACGCCGACAGTTTCTCCACCAGCCGGTCGTGTACCGAACGGTGCGCGATCACCCGGGTCGGCGCCGTGCAGATCTGGCCGCTGTAGAACGAGAAGGTGGTGCCGATCCCCCGCACCGCCGCGTCCAGGTCCGCATCCTCGAAAACGAGCGCCGCGCCCTTGCCACCCAGCTCCATCAGCTGCCGCTTCATCCCCCGGCCGCACACCTCCCCGATACTCCGCCCGACGGCCGTGGACCCGGTGAAACTGACCATGTCCACGTCCGGGGAGTCGACCGCCGCCCGGCCCGCGTCCGGGCCCGAACCGGTGACGACGTTCACCACCCCCGGCGGCGCGCCCGCCTCCTCCAGAGCGCGGGCCATGCCGTACACGGACAGCGGGTCCTGCGGGGCGGGCTTCACCACCACCGTGTTGCCCATCGCCAGCGCCGGGGCCACCTTGCCCGCCGCGTTCGCCCACGGGTTGTTGTACGAGGTGACGCAGGTGACCACACCGACCGGGCGGCGCACGGCCACCGCCCCGACCACACCAGCGGGGCCCATCGGTCCCCCCTCGTCGACCTGCGGCGGCAGAGCCTCCTCGACCGGTTCCAGCGCCCCCCTCGCGTACCGCCGGAAGCGGGCGATCGCGACCGCCACCTGCATACCGCGGGCTGTGGCCGTCGTCGCGCCGCTCTCCGCCTGCGCGAGAGCCGCGTGCCCCTCGAAGTCCCGGGCCATGACGTCGGCGGCCCGGGCCAGGACCGCCGCCCGCTCCTCCGGCGCCGTACGCGACCAGGACGCGAACGCCTCACGGGCGGCCCGGGCCGCCTCGTGGACCTGGGCGCGGCTCGCCTCGGGCGCGAGACCCACCACCTCCTCCGTGGCCGGGTCGACCACCTCGTAGTGGCCGGCGTCCGGCTCGGTCCACTCCCCTCCTATGAACAGCCGCTCCCCCTTCACCTGGTGCTCACCGTCCTCGTGTCGCGGCCCGAGCGCAGCACCTTGCCGGGGACGGCGCCGGTGATCTCGTCGTCGCGGATCGTCTCCACGCCGTTGACCCGGACGGAGACGATGCCGACCGCACGCGAGTCGAGGCGCGGGCTGTCGCCCGGCAGGTCGTGGACCAGGGTCGCCGCGGCCGCGTCCACCCGCTCCGGATCGAACAGGACCAGATCCGCGTGGTACCCCTCCGCGACACGGCCCCGCTCGCGCAGGCCGAACAGACGCGCCGGGTCGTCGGTGAGCATCCTCACCGCGTTCTCCAGACCGGTCAGCCCGCGACCGCGCAGACAGTCGCCCAGAAAGCGGGTGGTGTACGGGGCGCCGCACATCCGGTCGAGGTGCGCGCCGGCGTCGGAGCCTCCGAGCATGACGTCCTCGTGCTCCCACGTCTCGGCCCGCAGCGCCCAGGAAGCGGGGTCGTTGTCGGTGGGCATGGGCCACAGGACCGTACGCAGATCGTCGTTGGCGCAGATCTCGACCAGGCACTGGAACGGGTCCTGTCCGCGTTCCGCGGCGATGTCCCCCACGACCCGGCCGGTCAGGCCCTCGTTCGCCCCGCTGTACGTGTCGCCGATGACGTACCGGCCGAAATGCGCGAGACGCCGGAAGACACCGGCCTCCCTGGAGTCGGCGCGGCGCAGCATCTCCGCCCGCACGGCGGGATCGCGAAGCCTCGCGATCCGCTCCCGGACGGGGAGCGACAGGACCTCTCCCCACCCGGGGATCAGGTTCAGCGCGCAGAACGTCCCGAGCGACATGTTCATCGGTGTGAGGATCGGCATCGTGAGCGCGACGATCCGGCCACCGGCCTTGCGTGCGCGCTCGGAAGGGACCAGCTGGCGGGGAACCCGTTCGGGCACGGCCGCGTCGATGGTCAGCACGTTCCAGTTGAGCGGGCGGCCCGCGGCCGCCGTCATGTCGACCAGCAGGTCGATCTCGGCGTCCTCGAACTGGTCCAGGCAGCCCGCCACGATCGCCTCGATCTGCGTGCCCTCGTGCTCGCCGACCGCCTCGCACAGGGCGAGCAGTTCGGTCCGGCTCGCGTGCCGGGAGGCCACGGGGCGGCCGTCGCCGTCCGAATGGGTCGAGGAACGGGTGGTGGACAGGCCCCAGGCGCCGGCGTCCATCGACGCGTGCAGCAGGTCCAGCATCCGCCGGAGCTGGACGTCGGTGGGCTGCCCGCCGACGGCGTCCGGGCCCATCACGTACCGGCGCAGGGCGCAGTGCCCCACCATGAACCCCGCGTTGACGGCGGTACGTCCTTCGAGTGCGTCGAGATACTCGCCGAAGCTGTGCCAGTTCCACGGGGCGCCCTCCTCCAGGGCGACCAGGGACATGCCCTCCACCTTGGACATCATCCGCCGCGTGTAATCGGCGTCCTCGGGGCGCGAGGGATTGAGGGGCGCCAGCGTGAAGCCGCAGTTGCCGCCCGCGACCGTCGTCACGCCATGGTTCATCGAAGGCGTGGCGTACGGGTCCCAGAACAACTGGGCGTCGTAGTGCGTGTGCGGGTCCACGAAGCCCGGAGCGAGCACCAGGCCGGTGGCGTCCTCGCTGGTACGGGCGGGCTCCGTGACGGTGCCGGGCGGGGCGACCGTCGCGATGCGGCCCTCCCGCAGACCCACGTCGGCGGTGCGGGCGGGGGCGCCGGTGCCGTCCACGACGGTGGCGCCCTTGATCAGGTGGTCGAGCATGACGTCCTCTCCTGCGCGGGTTCTCTCGTCTCCTCGCGCGTTCCGCGCGTGCGGGCCCCGGGCGGAGGCGGCGTGACCGGCCGCGGGCACGCCGGCCTCCGCCCGAGGCCTCTGGGGACGGCGGCCCGGGATGCCACCGCCCAGTCGGATGCCCCCTGCGGGGGCGCCGCTCGTCAGTACGTGGACCGCCGCCCCCGGGCGCGGGTGCGGTGCCGGCCGGCGGGGGCCCGCCTCCTTGCGGGTGCGGCCTCGGTGCCTGCCGGTGGGTGGGGGGTGTGGCCCCTCCGGGCTCGA
>NZ_JBUEFZ010000028.1:0-88921 GCF_054963715.1 Streptomyces sp. STAM6
TGCCCGCCGGGGATTACGGGACAGCCCTTAGGAGAGGGCGGGCAGCACCCGGTCCGGGGTGAGCGGCAGGTCGCGGAAGCGGACGCCGGTGGCGTGGTGGACGGCGTTGGCGACGGCGGCGGCCGTACCGACGATGCCGATCTCTCCGATGCCCTTGCTGCCCATGGGGTTGAGGTGGTCGTCGTCCTCGTCGATCCAGTGCGCGTCGATGTCCGGGACGTCGGCGTGGGCGGGCACGTGGTAGGAGGCCAGGTCGCACTCCGCGAAGTCGCCGAAGGCGGGGTCCATGGTGCTGCGTTCGGTCAGCGCCATTCCCAGGCCCATGGTCATGCCGCCGACGAACTGCGAACGGGCGGTACGCGGATTGAGGATGCGCCCGGCGGCGTACACGCCGAGCATCCGCCGGACCCGCACCTCGCCCGTCCCGGTGTCGACCGTCACCTCGGCGAACTGGGCGCCGAAGGCATGACGGGCGTACGGCGGTGTGCGCCCGGCCTGCTCGGTGGTGTCGGCGGACACGGACAGTCCGTCCGCCGGCAGCGGGCCCGTGTGGCCGGCCAGCCGGCCGGCGAGCCGGGTGCAGGCCTCGTGGACGGCCCAGCCCCAGGAGGCGGTGCCGGAGGAGCCGCCGGCCAGCGAGGCGCGCGGGAGCCGGGTGCTGCCGATCTCGATGTGGACGGCGTCCAGGGGGGCGCCGAGGGCGTCGGCGGCGATCTGGGCGAGGACGGTGCGGGCTCCGGTGCCGATGTCGGTGGCGTTGACGTGGACGGCGTACCCGCCGCCGGGGAGCGCGGTGGCGGAGGCGGTCGACGGCGCGACCAGGACGGGGTAGGTGGCAGCCGCGACGCCGGTGCCGGTGAGCAGGTGCCCCTCGCGGCGGATCGCGGGGCGCGGGTCGCGGTCGGCCCAGCCGAAGCGGCGGGCGCCCTCGCGCAGGCACTCCACGAGGTGGCGGCTGCTGAAGGGCAGGTTGGAGTCGGGCTCGGTGGCCGGTTCGTTGTGAACGCGCAGCTCGATCGGGTCCGTTCCGAGGGCCTCGGCGAGTTCGTCCATGGCCGACTCCAGCGCGTACATGCCGGGGCATTCGCCGGGGGCGCGCATCCAGGAGGGGCTCGGCACGTCCAGCGGGACGACGCGGTGGAGGGTGAGGCTGTGCGGCGACGCGTACATCACCCGGGCGGGTACGGCCGCCTGCTCGACGAACTCCTTGATCCGCGAGGTGTGGGTGGTGACCTCGTGGCTGAGGGAGACGAGGGTGCCGTCCCGTTCGGCACCGAGGCGGACCCGGTGCAGGGTCGGCGCGCGGTGCCCGACGACCGCCGCGAGGTAGGCACGCGGCAGCGCCAGTTTGACGGGACGACCGGTGTGCCGGGCGGCCATGGCGGCGAGCACGACGTTCGGCCGGGGGGTGCCCTTGGCCCCGAAGCCACCACCGACGTGTTCGGAGACGACCGTGACATGGTCCTCGGGCAGGCCGAACAGCCGGGCGAGGACGACGCGGACGGGTGCGGAGCCCTGGCTGGAGTCGTAGACGGTGAGATGCCCGCCGTCCCAGCGGGCGAACGAGGCGTGCGGCTCCATCGGGTGGTTGTGCAGGGGCGGGACGCTGTAGGAGGCGTCGACCCGCACGGGCGCCGTGGTGAAGGCGGCGGCCGCGTCGCCGCGCTCGCGCCGGGCGGGGTGTCCGCCGTTGGCCTCTTCGGGCGTGTAGGCGCGGGGGTGGTCCGCGGTGAGGGTGACGTCGTGGGGTTCTTCGGCGTAGTGGACCCGGACGGCGTCGGCGACCGCGCGGGCGGCCTCCGGGGTGTCGGCCACGGCGAGCGCGACGAACCATCCGCGGTGCGGCACGACGTCGTCCCGGAGGACGTTGAGGATGGGGTCGTCGGGCTCGGCGACGCGGGGCGCGTTGCGCGGGGTGAGGACGGCGATCGCGCCGGGCAGGGCGAGGGCGGCGTCGGTGTCGAACGCGGTGACCCGGCCGCGGGCGACGGTGGCCGGTACGGGCCAGGCGTAGGCGCAGTCCGGTGGGGTGTGTTCGGCGGCGTAGCGCGCGGTGCCGGTGACCTTGTCCCGGCCTTCGAGCCGCTCGGCGGGGGTGCCGAGGGCGGTCGCGGCGGCGCCGGCGGGTGCCGTGGGGGTCGCGGTGGGGCGCATCGCGGGTCCTTCTCGGAGAGGGTCACGGGTGGTCGGTGGTCGTCACGGCCCGGTCGCCGCCGACCCCGCGGTGGCCGGTCCCGCGGTGGTGAGTTCGGTGAGGACGCGGCGCGCGAGGTTGCGGGCGAGGGTCACCTTGTAGGCGTTGTCCCGCAGGGGGCGGGCCTCGGCCAGTTCGGCCTCCACCGCCCGGGCGAGGGTGTCGGCGTCGGGGACGGCCCCGGTGAGCAACGCCTCGGTGCGGCGGGCGCGCCACGGGCGGTGGGCCAGTCCGCCGAACGCGATCCCGACGTGGCGTACGACGCCGCCCTCCATCGCGACGACGGCGGCCACGGAGGCGAGTGCGAAGGCGAAGGAGGCGCGGTCGCGGGCCTTGCGGTAGGCGGAGGGCAGTCCGGCCGTGGTGGCCGGGAGGACCACGGCGGTGACGAGTTCGCCGGGGCGGAGCACGGTGTCCCGCTCGGGTTGGTCGCCGGGCAGCCGGTGGAACTCCGCGGCGGGCACGGTCCGCTCTCCGTCGGCGCCGTACAGCACGACCTCGGCGTCGAGAGCGGCGAGGGCGACGGCCATGTCGGAGGGCTGGGTGGCGATGCAGTGCGACGAGTGCCCGAGGACCGCGTGGTCGCGGTGGACGCCGTCGAGGGCCGCGCAGCCGCTGCCGGGGGCGCGCTTGTTGCACGGCTTGGACAGGTCCTGGAAGTACGGGCAGCGGGTGCGCTGCAGCAGGTTGCCGCCGGTGGTGGCGATGTTGCGGAGCTGGCCGGAGGCGCCGGCGAGCAGCGCCTGGGACAGGGCGGGGTGGCGGGCCCGGACGAGGGGGTGGGCGGCGAGGTCGCTGTTGCGTACGGTGGCGCCGATCCGCAGGGCCCCGTCGGGCAGTTCCGTCACCTCGTCGAGTTCCAGCCGGCTGACGTCGACGAGGAGATCGGGGGTCTCCACGCCCAGCTTCATCAGGTCGACGAGATTGGTGCCGCCGGCGAGGTAGCGGGCGCCGGGGCGGCCCGCGTGGGCGGCGGCCGCCTCCTGGACGCTGTGGGCGCGGACATAGGCGACGGGCTTCACCGGATCACGTCCTGGACCGCGTCGACGATGCGGGGGTAGGCGCCGCAGCGGCAGAGGTTGCCGCTGAGCCGCTCGCGGATCTCCTCGGCGGTGAGCGGCGCGTGACCCTGCGCGGGCGGTGCCGCGGGGTCGGTGACGTGGGAGGGGTGGCCGGCCGCCGCCTCGGCGAGGACGCCCACGGCCGAGCAGAGCTGCCCGGGAGTGCAGTAGCCGCACTGGAACGCGTCCCGCGCCAGGAAGGCCCGTTGCAGGGGGTGGAGGTTCTCGCCGTCGTTGAGGCCTTCGACGGTGGTGATGTCGTACCCGTCCTGGGCGACCGCCAGCAACAGGCAGCTGTTGGCGCGGCGCCCTTCGACGAGGACGGTACAGGCGCCGCACTGGCCGTGGTCGCAGCCCTTCTTGGCTCCGGTCAGATGCAGTTGCTCGCGCAGCACGTCGAGGAGGGTGGCGCGGTGGTCGACGGTGACGGTGTGCGGGGCGCCGTTGACCTGGAGGGTGATGGACGAGTGGGTCGGCTGCACGGGCTCGGGCCTTCCGGGACGTATGGGGCCGCGCGGCCACGTGGGGCCTGCGGCGGGGGCGACGCCGTCAGCGGGACTCGTCGTCGGGCCCGCGGACCGCGTCCTCGCCCTCGGGGACGACGTGCATGGCGGCTTCCTCGGCGGACGCGGCGGCGCCGTCGATGCCGACGTCCCGGGCCACCATCTCCTTGTCGGAGTCCGTCCGAACCCCTTCGTCGGGCGCGACCAGGCGGCCGGAGCGGCGGGCGCCGACCTCCTCGTCGAAGGGCTCGCCGTCGCCGCCGGCCAGGTCGCCGATGCCGTTGTTCTCCTCGCCCTCGGGGGCGGTGTCGGGCACTTCCTCGGAGAGCCGCTGGTCGAGGGTCTCGCCCTCGCGCTGCTCGCGGGCGGTGGTGCCGATGTGGTCGACGGCGACGGGGCGCTCGGGCGGGGACCAGCCTTCGTCGTACGGGTCGGCCTCACGGTCGGACAGGGTGTCCTCGGGGTCGAGGATGCCCTGGTCGTCCCGGACCTCGGAATCGTCCGGCTGGTAGACCTGGTCGCCCATCGAGTCTTCGGTTCCCATGGTGTGGCTCCCCTGTGCTGTCCCGGATGGCGTTCGGCCCCTACGACTGATCGCGTATCCAGCCTGGATCAGGTCACACCTCCCGGCACTCCGGGCGGGGCGGGAGGGTGCCGCCGCGGGCGGGAGGGCTGCCGGGGACGCGGGAGGCGCGGAATGGCGCCGGACGCGCGGTGGCCCGGCGGACGAGGGTCCGCCGGGCCACCGTCCCGGTGAGGGCCGACCGCACCGCCGTCTCCTCGGGTGCGGTCACCGGTCGAATGCGTCGTTGGCCTTCTTGGCCGCCGTACGCAGGTCGCCCTTGGCACGCTCCGCGCGGCCCTTGACGGTCAGGCGCTCATTGCCGACCACACGGCCGAGGGTCTCCTTCACCGCGCCCTTGACCTGGTCGGCCTTGGCGGAGGCCTTGGAGGTCTTCCTGCTCCGGGCCATCGTCACGCTCCTTCGGTCGCCGTTCTCCGACGAGGAGCGCGTGCCCGGCACTACGGGGGGTAAACGTCCCGTTTCAGTGCTGTTCGGGGTGGTTCCATCCGAGGCCGGGGGTGTCCCAGGCGAGCACACGGTCGGCCTGCTGATGGGTGAGCTCGGCCAGCTTGCGGGCCTCGTTGAGGACGTCCCCGTGCTCCCTGACGAGCTGGTCGTATATCGGCGATTCGGGAGGGGCGATGGAACGGGCGATCACGTGCGGGTCTCCTTCGGGCACGGCGGCTGCGGGGTGCCGGGCGGGTCCGGCGCTCCGGCGCCTGCCCCGCAACGGCGCCGATCATACGGAATCACCGCTACCGCTTTTCCCCGGACCGGATCGAGCACCGGACAGCTCCGTTCACGGTCATGAACGGGTCCGTGGCGCCCGTCCCGACTTCCTTCACCTTCCGGCAACAAGCGGCACTGCCGCGGCGGCGAAAGGCGCTGGAGCTTCACATCACGACGCGCCCCGGACCAGACCCCGGGGTTCGGGCGACCTCCGACTGCCCCCCTCCTCCCCCGCCGTTCACCCATCTGACCCGGAGGATTCGTTCGGTCCCTG
Source organism: Streptomyces sp. STAM6 (assembly GCF_054963715.1). NCBI lineage: Bacteria > Bacillati > Actinomycetota > Actinomycetes > Kitasatosporales > Streptomycetaceae > Streptomyces > Streptomyces sp. STAM6. The sequence continues at coordinate 5,327 of NZ_JBUEFZ010000028.1, forward strand.
CACAACCGCCCCGCACGGACGCACGGACGCGGCGACCCGCGCCGGCCGCGGGCCGGACGGGGCAGGCCTCAGGCGGCGTCCCTGGCGCCGCCCGTCGCGGCCGGGGCGAGGTGGCGCAGCCGCGCCTCGACCCGTCCGTCCACGATCCGGGTGTCGAAGGACGGCTGGGGCGCGGTCGCCGGGCCCCGCACGTTCCAGCCGTCGGCCAGCCGGAACACGCTGCCGTGCCAGGGGCAGCGGACGCAGCCGTCGTCGATCTCGCCCTCGGAGAGCGGCCCGGCCATGTGGCTGCACCGGTCGGCCAGGACGTACACCACGTCGTCGGTGTCGCGGACGACCATGACCGAGACGTCGTCGACCTGGCGGCGCACGGGCCGGCCGACCGGGAGCTCGGCCAGATCTCCGATCTCGTGCCAGCCCGGCCGCACCTGGTGGGCGACCTGTTCGGCGTGGTTGGCGCCGGACGCCTGCCGGTAGGCGAGGTGGCCACCGAGGAGGCCGCCGGCGGTCACGGCCGTCAGCCCCGCCAGGCCCAGCGCCTTGCCGAGCCGCTCCCGGCCGGTGGACCGGGCGGCGTACGAGCCCGCGTACAGGCCGACCGCGGTGATGTTGGCGGCGGCGTGCACCAGGCCGACGCGGCGCTGCTGGCGGTGGAGCTCGGCCCAGTCGGTCCAGCCCGCCACCGCGGACGGTGCCGCGGCCGCGAGACCCACCCCGACGAGGGTGCGGGCGCCCCGCCGCCGGCCCGGGAGCAGATCCAGCACGGCCGCCGAGAGCCAGGTCCCGATGGGCACCTGGACGAGCAGCGGATGGACGGGGTGGCCAAGCGGGCGCCCGTGCAGCACGTCCCTGCCGCGTCCCAGCGGCAGGGACCGCACCACCAGCTGCAGTGCGTCGATGATCCGGTCGGCACGGTCGTCCCGCTCGATCCTGTCGATGGCCGACACGATCCGTCCCGGTCCCGTGCCGCTGTTCGTGTTCCCCTGTGTCATGCGACGCGAGTAGCCCCGCGGGCGGGTTCTAACCGCCGGTCGGGTCTCTCCTACGCCCCGGCGGCGCCCGCCGGGGCGTCCGTGCCCAGCTGGGTGCGGCGTACACATTCGGCGACGACGGCCCGCAGGCTGCCGGTGCGCCGCAGCAGCAGGCGCTGGACGCGCGCGCCGTTTCCGTACCGGAGCAGCTCGGCGATGCCCCGGCGGGCGTCGTACAGGTCCCCGTTGGCCTCGAGGGCGTCCTCCACGTGGCCGAGCAGGGCGTACACGACGCGGTCCGCGGGGGCGGGCCGCATGGTGAGGGGGTGGATCAGCTCGTCGTCGAGGCCGGAGCGGCTGGCCCGCCAGGCCGCCGCCCGCAGCAGGCCGACCCCGTGGCGGGCCGGGGGCTCGCCTTCGCGCCACTGGCGGGCCGCGGTGTCGACCAGGCCGCGGGCGAGGGTGGCCACGAGGGCGGTGGTGGAGGTGTCGAGGCAGACGTCGGCGGCGCGGACCTCGACGGTCGGGTAGTTGCGGGAGAGCCGGGCGTCGAAATAGATCATGCCCTCGTCGTGCAGGACGCCGGTGCCGATGAGGTCGCGCACCAGCCGGTGGTAGCGGTCCGCGGAGCCGAAGATCTCCACGGGCCCGGCCGACGGCCAGCGGCCCCAGACGCGGCTGCGGTAACTGCAGTAGTCACTGTCGTGCCCCTGCCAAAACGGAGAGTTGGCGCTGAGCGCGAGCAGCACGGACAGCCAGGGCCGGATCCGGTCCAGGACGGCGACCCCCTCCTCGTCCGACTCCACCGAGACATGCACGTGGCAGCCGCAGGTCAGCTGCTCCTGGGCGGTCAGCCCGAAATGCTCCTGTATCCACCGGTAGCGCTTGCCCTCGCTGAGGGCGGGACCGGCCGGGAGCGGCGACGTCGCCAGGGCCGCCACGGCGGCGCCGGCCGCGCCCGCGTGCCGGGCCGCCTCACGGCGCCAGCGGCCGATCTCGGCGGCCAGCTCCCGCATGCCGGTCTGCGGGTGCGTGGCGAACTCCAGCTGCTGGCCCTGGAGCTCCTTGGTGAAGGCGTGCGCGCGACCGTGGCTCTCCTTCGCGGCGATGGCGAGCACCGCCGTGGAAAGGGCACGGGGTTCGCCCGTGTGGGGGTCCACCAGGAGGAGTTCTTCCTCCACTCCGACAGTGCGCAACGAAAAGCCACCTTTCCGATCGCATCCTGCGGGAAGCAATGACTCGCCGGGACGCTCCATCATCCCGGCTGGGGCCGCGCAGCGCACGGCCCCGGAAGGCCGCTACCGGGATCTGGCGAGTTCCCGCCGCCCCCGGCTTGAACCGCGTGCGGACCGGCCTCCCGGGCGTCTCCCCCGCCCCTCAGAACTCGTCGCCGGTGTTCGGCAGCAGCTCGGTGCGCAGGGCCGCGTCCAGCCCGCCGGCCGCTCCCGGTGTGTGCTCGTCCACCAGACCCGCCCGGACCAGGTCGGCCACGCGGGTGCCGCCGAGATAGCAGGCGGCGAGGTCGCGGACGTCCAGGGTGAGGTCGGCCGGGTCGGACGTGGGCGCGCAGACGGCGTCCCCGCCGCCCACGGTGAGGCGGAAGCGGCCGTCGTTGGCGGGGAGGCGGTCGTCCCGGACCTCCAGGACGAGGTCGGCGGGGGCCGCCCACGCGCGGCCGGTGAGCGCCGCGGTCACATCGACCAGCCGCACCCACAGGGCCGGGTACTGGCCCGTGACGCGGACCTGGTCGCGGTCGGCGGCGAACAGCAGCAGGGGGTCGTCCAGCGGGCGGCCCCAGGCGCGGACGGTGCCGGTGAGGTCGATGGAGGCCACGTACCGCCACAGGGCCGCGGCGGCGGCCGGGGTGTCCGCCTCCAGCTCGTCGACCCGGACCAGACCCGGTGTCCCGGTGTCGTCGTTGCCCGGCTTGGTGCGGTAGACGGCGTACCCGGCGAGCGGATCGCCGAGCCCGACGACCCGGGGCGGGGAGAGCTCGTCGTCCTCCTCGTCCTCCTCCGTCAGCCACTCACCGCTCCAGCGCTCCTCGTCACGGGCGATGCGGCCGGCCCGGTCCGTGCGGGTGGCGTCGAAGTACGGCCCGACCACGGCGGGGGCCTCGTCCGGGTCGATCAGGCGCAAGGGCCGCTCGTCGGGGTCGATGCGCAGGGCCAGCGGACGCCGGGAGTCGATCTCCACGCTGATGCCCTGGGTGGCGGGGCCGAAGCCGAACCTGCCGTAGATCGCGTCCTCGGAGGCCCACAGCGCGGCGAGGGGGCGGCCCTGCGCGGCGGCGCGCCGGAACAGTTCGCCGAGCATCGCGGAGAGCACGCCGCGCCGCCGGTGGGTCGGGGCGACGGAGACGAAGGTGAGCCCGGGGCAGGGGAGTTCGCCGCCGGGGACGGACAGCGAGAACGGGTGGGCGGCCACGAACCCGACCATGGTGCCACCGTCGTACGCGCCGATCCGTTCGCACGAGAGCAGCAGCTCCCGGTGGTGCTTGCGCTTCTCGTCCTCCGGGTGTTCGTGGAAGACGAGGTACACGAGGTCCAGCGCGCGGTCCACGTGGGCTTCGGGGACGTCACGGATGTCCATGCTCCGGACTCTAATCCCCGGCATGCGGACGGTCACGGGAGTTTCGCCGCCGGGCCGTCCGGGCCCCGGGTGTCAGGCCACGGAGTCGATCCGGCCGGCCGGGGCGCCGGGGCCGTCGTGGTGGATCGGGGTGTGGGCGCCGGTCAGGGAGACCCCGCTGCCGCCGCGGCGGTTGGCGACGATCTCGGCGCCGATCGACAGGGCGGTCTCCTCCGGCGTACGGGCGCCGAGGTCCAGGCCGATCGGGGAGCGCAGCCGGGCGAGCTCCAGCTCGGTCACGCCGACCTCGCGCAGCCGGCGGTTGCGGTCCTCGTGGGTGCGGCGGGAGCCCATCGCGCCGACGTACGCGACGGGAAGCGTCAGGGCCAGCTGGAGCAGGGGCACGTCGAACTTGGCGTCGTGGGTCAGCACGCACAGCACGGTGCGGCCGTCGACCTCCGTGGCCTCGAGGTACCGGTGCGGCCACTCGACGACGACCTCGTCCGCCTCGGGGAAGCGGGCGGGCGTCGCGAAGACGGGGCGGGCGTCGCAGACGGTCACGTGGTAGCCGAGGAACTTGCCCACCCGGACCAGTGCGGACGCGAAGTCGATCGCGCCGAAGACGATCATGCGCGGGGCGGGGACGCTCGACTCGACCAGCAGGGTGAGCGGCTGCCCGCACCGGCTGCCGTCCTCCCCGATCGTGACGTTGGCGGTGCGGCCGGCGTCGAGCAGGGCGCGGCCCTCGGCCGCGGCGGTGCGGTCCAGTTCGGGGTGACCGCCGAGTGTGCCTTCGTACGATCCGTCGGGACGGACCAGCAGGGCCTTGCCCAGCAGCTCCGCCGGGCCCTCCGTGATCCTGGCGAGAGCCGCCGCCTCCCCTCGGGAGGCGGCCGCCAGCGCGGCGGGGAAAACCCCGCCGCGCACCGGGGTGACGAGGATGTCGATGATGCCGCCGCAGGTCAGGCCGACCGCGAAGGCGTCCTCGTCGCTGTAGCCGAAGCTCTCCAGGACGGTCTCGCCGTCCTGGAGAGCCTGCCGGCACAGCTCGTACACCGCGCCCTCCACACACCCTCCGGAGACCGACCCGATCGCCGTGCCCTCGCTGTCGACGGCGAGAGCGGCGCCCGGCTGGCGGGGCGCGCTGCCACCGGTCGCCACCACGGTGGCGACGGCGAAGTCACGTCCCTGCTCGACCCACCGGCTGAGTTCCTCGGCGATGTCCAGCATGTCGGTCTCCTTCGAGAGGCTTCAGGTGTGGAGGGCCCGCGTCAGTGGGCGGTACCCGTGGCGAAGTAGAAGACGAACACCGCCGAGAGCACCCACATCAGAATGCTCGGCTCCCGCCACCTGCCCTGCGCGGCCTTGATGGCGCAGTAGGCGATGACACCCGCGCCGACACCGGTGGTGATGGTGTACGTGAACGGCATCAGGACGACCGTCAGGAAGACGGGGACCGCGACGGACCAGTCGGTCCAGTCGACGTGGCGGGCGTTCTGCAGCATCATCGCGCCGATGACGACCAGGGCGGCGGAGGCCACCTGGCCCGGCACGAGCTGGGTGAGCGGGGTGAAGAACAGGCACGCGGCGAAGAACAGGCCGGTGACCGAGGCGGAGAGTCCGGTGCGGGCGCCTTCGCCGACGCCGGTGGCGGACTCGATGAAGACGGTCTGGCCGGAGGCACCGGAGGCACCGCCGATCGCACCGCCCGCACCGTCGATGAACAGGGCCTTGTTGAGGCCGGGCATACGGCCCTTGGCGTCGGCGAGCTTGGCCTCCTGGCCGACGGCGATGATGGTCGCCATGGCGTCGAAGAAGCCGGCCAGCACCAGGGTGAAGACGATCATGCCGACGGTGGTGTAGCCGAGCTTCTCCCAGCCGCCGAACTCGACCTGGCCGAGGAGCGAGAAGTCCGGCATGGAGACGACGCTGCCGTGCAGGGTCGGCGCCTTGCCGCCCCACTCCGACTCCTTGATCAGGCCGGTCGCGGTGGCGGTGACGGAGATGATGGTGCCGACGACGATGCCGAGGAGGATGGCTCCGGGCACCTTGCGGGCCTGCAGCATGAAGATCAGCAGCAGGGTGATGGAGAAGAGCACGACCGGCCAGCCGGTCAGCGATCCGCCGACGCCGAGCGTGACGGGACCGCCGCCCTCGCCCTTGCCGACGAAGCCCGCGTTGACGAAGCCGATGATCGCGATGAAGAGGCCGATGCCCATCGTGATGCCGTGCTTCAGCGCCAGCGGGATGGCGTTCATGATGACTTCACGGACACCGGTGACCACCAGCAGGCAGATCACGGCACCGTAGATGACGCACATGCCCATGGCCTGCGGCCACGTCATGTCCGGGGCGACCTGCGTCGAGATGACGCCCGCGACACTCAGGCCCGCCGCGAGGGCGAGCGGGACCTTGCCGATGAAACCCATCGCCAGAGTGGTGACCGCCGCGGCGAGCGCGGTGGCGGTGATCAGGGCGGGCTGGCTGAGCTTGTTGCCGAGCACGTCCTCGCCGCCGAGCAGCAGCGGGTTGAGCAGGAGGATGTACGCCATGGCCATGAAGGTCGTGACGCCGCCGCGCACCTCGCGCGCGACCGTGGATCCTCGGTGGGTTATGTGAAAGTACCGGTCGAGCCAAGACCGTCCGGCGGGAACGCGGGAACCGGGTCCCGCGTCTTCGGCGACGGTCTTCGGCTCCACTGACGACTGGGTCATGGTGCCTACTCCCAAGGTTCAAAGGGGCACCCGCTTGCACAGGGGCAAAGCTGCGGGATTTGGGATGGAACGTGGGCTGCACGACCCGGGGGACGGCCCGAGGCGAACGGGGTACTGCGTGGGGGGTACTGCGTGGGGGTGGGACTTGCGTGGGGGTGGGACTTGCGTGGGGATGGTGGTGCTGGGGTACTGCGTGGGTTTCCCCAGGGCTTTCCTGACCGCGAGCGGTGCGGTGAGGAGTACTCCGGGCGGCGCGGGCTGCGGACTTGTGACGTTCCTGGGAGGCACGCACCGCCCGGAGGGCTTCAGAGGGTGCCGGTGAGGTGCTCGGGGCGTACCGGCGTCTTGTTCAGCTCCAGACCCGTCGCGTTCCGGATCGCCGCGAGGACGGCCGGGGTGGACGAGAGGGTCGGGGCCTCACCGATGCCGCGCAGCCCGTAGGGCGCGTGGTCGTCGGCGAGCTCGAGCACGTCGACCGGGATGGTCGGGGTGTCGAGGATCGTGGGGATCAGGTAGTCCGTGAAGGAGGGGTTCCTGACCTTCGCGGTCTTGGGGTCGACGATGATCTCCTCCATGACCGCCACGCCCAGGCCCTGGGTGGTGCCACCCTGGATCTGGCCGACGACGGACAGCGGGTTGAGGGCCTTGCCGACGTCCTGGGCGCAGGCCAGCTCGATCACCTTGACCAGACCGAGCTCGGTGTCCACCTCGACCACCGCGCGGTGAGCGGCGAACGAGTACTGGACGTGGCCGTTGCCCTGGCCGGTGCGCAGGTCGAAGGCCTCCGTCGGGCGGTGCCGCCACTCGGCCTCGATCTCCACGGCCTCGGCGTCGAGGACGTCCACCAGGTCGGCGAGGACCTCGCCGCCGTCGGTGACGACCTTGCCGCCCTCCAGGAGGAGTTCGGCGGTGGCCCAGGCCGGGTGATAGGTGCCGAACTTCCGGCGGCCGATCTCCAGGACCTTCTCGCGGACCAGCTCGCAGGAGTTCTTCACGGCGCCGCCGGTGACGTACGTCTGGCGGGACGCGGAGGTGGAGCCGGCCGAACCGACCTGGGTGTCCGCCGGGTGGATGGTCACCTGCGTGACGCCCAGCTCCGTGCGGGCGATCTGGGCGTGCACGGTGATGCCGCCCTGGCCGACCTCGGCCATCGCGGTGTGCACGGTGGCCACGGCCTCGCCGTTGATGACCTCCATGCGCACCTTGGCGGTGGAGTAGTCGTCGAAGCCCTCGGAGAAGCCGACGTTCTTGATGCCGACCGCGTAGCCGACGCCGCGGACGACGCCCTCGCCGTGCGTGGTGTTGGACAGACCGCCGGGCAGCGCGCGGACGTCGGCGCCCTCGGTGCTCTCCCACTGGCGCTCCGGCGGCAGCGGGCGGGCCTTGACCCGGCGCAGCAGTTCGGCGACCGGGGCGGGCGAGTCGACCGGCTGCCCGGTCGGCATCAGCGTGCCCTGCTCCATGGCGTTGAGCTGCCGGAACTCCACCGGGTCCAGGTCCAGGGCCTTGGCGAGCTTGTCCATCTGCGCCTCGTACGCGAAGCACGCCTGGACCGCGCCGAAGCCGCGCATCGCGCCACAGGGCGGGTTGTTGGTGTAGAGCGCGATCGCCTCGATGTCGACGTCGTCGATGACGTACGGGCCGACGGCGAGTGAGGAGGCGTTTCCGACGACCGCCGGGGAGGCGGAGGCGTAGGCGCCGCCGTCGAGCACGATCCGGCACTTCATGTGCGTGATCTTGCCGTCCTTGGTGGCGCCGTGCTCGTACCAGAGCTTCGCCGGGTGCCGGTGCACATGCCCGAAGAAGGACTCGAACCGGTTGTAGACGATCTTGACGGGCTTGCCGGTGCGCAGGGCCAGGAGGCAGGCGTGGATCTGCATGGACAGGTCCTCGCGGCCGCCGAAGGCGCCGCCGACGCCGGAGAGCGTCATCCGGACCTTGTCCTCGGGCAGGCCGAGGACCGGGGCGATCTGGCGCAGGTCCGAGTGGAGCCACTGGGTGGCCACGTAGAGGTCGACACCGCCGTCCTCGGCCGGCACGGCCAGACCGGACTCGGGGCCGAGGAAGGCCTGGTCCTGCATGCCGAAGACGTACTCGCCGGAGACGATCACGTCCGCCTTCTTGGCCGCCTCGTCGGCGTTGCCGCGGATGATCGGCTGACGGTGCACGATGTTCGGATGCGGCACGTGACCGGCGTGGTGGTCGTCCCGGCCGGGGTGCAGCAGTGGCGCGCCGGGGGCGGTCGCGGAGGCCTCGTCGGTGACGACGGGCAGCTCCTTGTACTCGACCTTGATCTTGGCGGCCGCGCGGCGGGCGGTCTCCGGGTGGTCGGCGGCGACCAGGGCGACGGGCTCGCCGTGGTGGCGTACGACGCCGTTGGCGAGGACCGGGGTGTCCTGGATCTCCAGGCCGTAGTTCTTCACCTCGGTGGGCAGGTCCTCGTAGGTCAGGACGGCGTAGACGCCGGCCTGGGCGAGGGCTTCGGAGGTGTCGATGGAGACGATCTCGGCGTGGGCGACGGTGGAGCGCAGGATCTGGCCCCACAGCATGTCCTCGTGCCACATGTCCGAGGAGTAGGCGAACTCGCCGGTGACCTTCAGGGTGCCGTCGGGGCGGAGCGTGGACTCTCCGATGCCGCCCTTGGTCTGGGAGCCCTGGGTGACCTTGGTGGGCGTGCCCGCCGGGGCGGACGCGGCTCGGGTGTTCGGTGCCATGGTCAGACCGCCTCTCCCTGGCGGGCGGCCGCGAGGCGGACCGCGTCGAGGATCTTCTCGTAACCGGTGCAGCGGCAGAGGTTGCCGGACAGCGCCTCGCGGATGTCCTCGTCGGACGGCGAGGGGTTGCGCTCCAGCATCTCGTCGGCGGCGACCAGCAGGCCGGGGGTGCAGAAGCCGCACTGCACGGCGCCGGCGTCGATGAACGCCTGCTGGATGGGGGAGAGCTCGGTGCCCTCACCGGTCTGGGAGTCCGTTCCCTTGGCGGACCACGCCTGCGCGGCCTGCAGGGAGGTGCCCTCCTTGCCGTCGGCGGCGGATCCGCAGGCGCCGGTGCCGCACGCGCCGCCGTGCTCGGCACGCTGCCTGGCGTAGTCGGCCAGGCCCTCGACCGTGACGACCTCGCGGCCCTCGACCTGGCCCGCGGCGACGAGACAGGAACAGACGGGGACGCCGTCCAGACGCACCGTGCAGGAACCGCACTCGCCCTGCTCGCAGGCGTTCTTCGAGCCGGGCAGGCCCAGGCGCTCACGCAGGACGTAGAGGAGGGACTCGCCCTCCCAGACGTCGTCGGCTTCCTGCGGACGTCCGTTGACCGTGAAATTGACGCGCATGGTTATGCAGCTCCTTCAAGGGTGCGGCCGGTGCCGCGGTACTGCTCCCAGGTCCAGCCGAGCGTGCGGCGGGCCATGATGCCGACCGCGTGGCGGCGGTACTTGGCGGTGCCTCGCACGTCGTCGATCGGGTTGCAGGCGCCGGACGCGAGCTCCGCGAACTGCTTGGCGATCGAGGGAGTGATGATCTTGCCGCTCTCCCAGAAGCCGCCCTCTTCGAGCGCGGCGTTCAGGAAGTCCTCGGCCTCCTTCGCCCGCACGGGCGTGGGGGCGGCCGAGCCGATGCCCGTCCGCACCGTCCGGGTCTCCGGGTGGAGCGCCAGACCGAAGGCGCAGACCGCGATGACCATGGCGTTGCGGGTACCCACCTTGGAGTACTGCTGCGGGCCGTCGGCCTTCTTGATGTGGACGGTCTTGATGAGCTCGTCGGGCTGGAGCGCGTTGCGCTTGACGCCCGTGTAGAACGCGTCGATGGGGATGAAGCGGGAGCCGCGGACCGACTCCACCTCCACCTCGGCGCCGGCCGCCAGGAGGGCGGGGTGCGCGTCACCGGCCGGGGACGCGGTGCCCAGGTTGCCGCCGACACCGCCGCGGTTGCGGATCTGCGGGGAAGCGACGGTGTGCGACGCCAGGGCCAGGCCCGGCAGCTCCGTCCGCAGGTTCTCCATGATGCGGGTGTAGGGGACGGAGGCGCCCAGCCGGACGTTCTCCTCGCCGACCTCCCACTCGCTGAGCAGCTCGATGCGGTTCAGGTCCAGCAGGTACTCGGGCCGCCGGTGGTCGAAATTGATCTCGACCATGACATCGGTGCCACCCGCGATGGGCACAGCCGTGGGGTGCTCGGCCTTGGCGGCGAGCGCCTCCTCCCAGCTTGCGGGGCGAAGGAAGTCCATGAGTGGCTCTCTTCTGTGATCGTGTCGTTCGCTGGGGCTCGGGGGACGGCCGGGCCTCGTCTTCGTCTTCATGTTCACGTGCTGTTAACGCGTTGTGGACTCAGTACACCCAGCGGTGCTCCACCCGGTGCAGTCACCGAAACCATGAAGGAGTTGGCTGGTCGCCCTCCTCGTCTTGTAGATTCGAACGAAAGGCGGGGAGCAGTAACCTCTCCGTTTCCCCCCGGAAACGGTGGCCACAGGTCACCGACCACAACGAGACATTCCACGAGACAGATCGGCGGCGACGAGATGCGGCTGCGCGCACTGCTGGAAACCGACGCGCTGGGGCTGCGGCTGCTCGGCGGCGAGGACGAACTCGACCGCACGGTCCGCGGCGTGATGACGACGGACCTGCGCGACCCGAGCCGGTACCTTTCGGGCGGCGAGCTGGTGCTCACGGGCCTCGCCTGGCGCCGGGACGCGGGCGACTCGGAGCCGTTCGTCCGGATCCTCAGCGGAGCCGGCGTGGCCGGGCTCGCGGCCGGCGAGGCCGAGCTCGGCGCGATCCCGGACGATCTGGTCGAGGCGTGTTTGCGCCACCGGCTCCCACTCTTCGCAGTCAACGAGTCCGTTGCATTCGCAACGATCACCGAGCATGTCGTTCGACAGGTGTCGGGCGAGCGCGCCGGTGATCTCGCGGCTGTCGTGGATCGCCACAGAAGACTGATGACCTCCGGCCCGGCGGGCGGCGGCCCGGAGGTCGTGCTCGACCTCCTCGGCTCCGACCTGGACCTCCGCGCCTGGGTGCTCTCCCCGACCGGCCGGCAGATCGCCGGGGCGGGCGCCCCGCTGACGGCCGAGGTGGGGGCCCGGCTGGCGGGCGAGCACCTGGCCGCTACCCGGACCGGGCGACGCGGCCCGCACCGGGTGACGGTCGGTGGAACGACGTACTCCCTGTTCCCGATCCGGAACACCGGGCGCGGGGCCGCCCCGGCGTCCCGGGACGTCCGTGAGACGGTCCTGTCGGACTGGCTGCTCGCCGTCGAGGCCGACGCGGGCGACTGGCCGGCCGCCCGGCTGGACCTGCTGCAGGGCGTCACGCAGCTGATCGCGGTGGAGCGGGACCGGCGTGACGCCGCCCGCACGGTGCGGCGCCGGCTCGCCCAGGAGGTCCTGGAGCTGGTCCAGACGGGCGCCGCCCCGGCCGAGATCGCGGCCCGGCTGCGGGTCGCGGCGCCCGTGCTGCTGCCCGGTCTCGGCACGGCGCCCCACTGGCAGGTCGTGGTGGCTCGGGTGGAGTGGGGCCCCGAAGGTGCCGCCGGGCCGGGCACGGAGGGCGGCCCGGTCGCCCAGGCCCTGCTGGAGGAGATCCTGGTCGACCCGGCGACCGTCGGCCCCGACTCGGCCGACCGGATCGCGGTGGCGCACACCGGCGACGAGGCGATCGCACTGGTCCCGCTGCCTGCCGCGCCCGAGGTCGACGGCGAGGGGGCGGCCGACGGCGAAGAGGCCGGGGAGGGCACGGCCGGCGCCGCCGGGATCGGCGGTCCGGGTCTGCACGCGGACGAGCTGCTGGCCTCCGTGCGCGCCCCGTTGTCGGCCGGCCTCGCCGACGACGGCCGGCTGACCCTCGGCGTCAGTGCCGCCGTGCTCTCGGCCGAGGGGCTGCGCGGCGCGCTGGAGGAGGCGCGCCACGCCCGCCGGGTCGCGGCCGCACGGCCGGGCCGGGTGTGCGCGGCGGGCCACCACGAGCTGGCCTCGCACGTCCTGCTGCTGCCGTTCGTCCCCGACGACGTGCGCCGGGCGTTCACCGCGCGGCTGCTCGACCCGCTGCGGGACTACGACCGGCGGCACCGGGCGGAGCTGATCCCCACCCTGGAGGCCTTCCTGGACTGCGACGGCTCCTGGACCCGGTGCGCGAGCCGGCTGCACCTGCACGTGAACACGCTGCGGTACCGGGTCGGGCGCATCGAGCAGCTGACCGGCCGGGACCTGTCCCGGCTGGAGGACAAGCTGGACTTCTTCCTGGCGCTGCGGATGTCCTGACGGCCCGTCCGTCCCCGCAACGGCGGGCCGGGCCCGGCGGCAGAAGCACACGCCGCGAAACACGCCTTCGAGAAACACGCCTTCGAGAAACGGTACGCACGACACCATGTCCGGACACCCCGAGGACGCCCTGCGCGGAGACTGCGCCAACTGCTTCGGTCTGTGCTGCGTGGCACTGCCCTTCACCGCGTCCGCGGACTTCGCCGCCACCAAACCGGCCGGGCAGCCCTGCGGCAACCTCCAGCGGGACTTCCGCTGCGGCATCCACACCCGGCTGCGCGACAGCGGATACTCCGGCTGCACGGTGTACGACTGCTTCGGCGCCGGCCAGAAGGTCTCCCAGGTCACCTTCGGCGGCCGCGACTGGCGCGCCGAACCGGAGACGGCACAGCGCATGTTCGACGCCTTCCCGGTCGTCCGCCAGCTGCACGAACTGCTCTGGTACCTGACCGACGCGCTGTCGATGAAGGCCGCGCGATCGCTCCACGCCGAGCTGCGCGGCGTCCTGGCCGAGACCGAACGCCTCACCCTGCTCGCCCCCGACGAGCTCGCCGGCCTCGATGTGAACGCCCACCGTGCCGTCGTCGGCGACCTCCTGGGCCGCACCAGCGAGCTCGTCCGGTCGGGCGTCCCCGGCCGAAAGAAGAACCACCGCGGCGCCGACCTCATGGGAGCCCGCCTCAAGGACGCCGACCTCCGCGGCGCCACCCTGCGGGGTGCCTACCTCATCGCCGCCGACCTCACCGGCGCGGACCTGCGCCGTGCGGACCTCCTCGGCGCCGATCTCCGGGACGCACGCGTCGCCGGCGCCGATCTGACCGACGCGCTGTTCCTGACCCAGCCCCAGGTCAACGCCGCCCGGGGCGACGCCGCTACCCGCCTGCCGCGCGGACTCACCCGGCCCGCGCACTGGGCGGCGGCGCGCTAGGCGTGCTTCGAAAGTGGCGTCGTCCGCCCGGAGGGCGGGGCCCGGCCGGACGGGACTTTCGAAACGTAGCCGCGCGCCGTCTCGTGATCGCCGCGCACCACGTCGTGTTCGCCGGCGCGCGGCCCGTGGGCGACGAACCGCGCGCCCCCGGCTCCGACGTCAGGCAGTCGCCGCGGATCGCTGCCCGTCAGCCGCGGTGACCATGGCGGGATTCACCTTTTCGGAGGAATCGAACCCCTCGCCATCCTGACGGCGACGACCTCCCGGAACGCGGCGGACGCCTGGGGCCGACCGCCCTGGGGGCGGCGCGGAGGGGAGTCCGGTGCGCCGCTGATTGTGAATCAATTCACCTGACCCTCTTGGCCGGGCACACCCATCCGTGCTGAGATGCGTCCGGACTCAACAGCTCAATGGCGCGCTCGGGGAGGGCAATGTGGCGCATACCGCCATGTCTGGTTCCGGAACGACCGCAAGTGACGATCCACTCCAGACCGCGGTATGGCGGCTGCGCTCGCGCGGCTGTTGGACCGACGCGGCCGCCCTCCTCGCACCCCACACGGCCGCCCCGCCGATCGCGCTCCAGCGGGCGGCACTGCTGATCGAGCGGTGTCTGTACACCGAACAGGGCTGGCAGGAGGCGGAGGAGGCGCTGCGCGCGGCCGAGGCGATCGCCCAGGACAACGACGAGCGCGGCGCCGCGGCCTGCGAACGCGGCTACCTCGCGTACGCCTCGACGCTGCTGGGTGTACGGGACCGGGCGGACGAGGCTCGGGCGGCGCTCGGCAGGGCCGCGGCGCTGATCGCCCCCACCGGCTCGGGCCGCCCGCTGCTGGACTTCCGGCGGGGCCTGATCGCGCAGAACCTGGCGGACTCCCCGCAGGCCGCCCGCGCCGCGTACCGCCGTGCCCACGCGGGCGCCACCACCCAGGGCGACACGCTGCTGCTCTCCTTCACCTGGCGGCACCTGGCCGGACTGGCGCTGCGGGACGGCGAGTTGGCGGAGGCCCGGCACGGTTTCGCCGAGTCGCTGCGGCTCCGGGAGGAGCTGGGCTATCTCGTCGGCACGGCGCCCGCCCTGGTCGCCCTCGCCGACGCCGAACCCGAGCCGGAGGCCGCGCGGTTGCGGGAGGAGGCGCGTCGGCTGTTCCGGCTGCTCGGGGGCGTACCGACGTGGCTGGCGGCCCGTCTGGCGCCGCAGGCCGCGGCCTGACGCGAGCCGCCGCCACCCTCACACGGGCCGCAGGCGCACGGCCGACTCGTCCGTGCCGACGACGGTCTCGCCGTCCGGGGTGACGGCGACCGCCCGGATCGGCGGACCCGGGCGGAAGCGGGCGGCGCGGCGGACGCCCCGCCGGTGGAGTTCGAGCAGCCCGTCGGACCAGGCGACCGCGAGGAAACGGCCGGTGTCCGGGTCGGCCGCGTGCAGGGCGACGACGGCGTGGGGGCGGTGGGTCACCGGGGTGCGGCGGGGTGCACGTCCCGGAGACCAGAGGCGGACCGTGCCGTCCGCTCCCCCGCTGTACACCTCGCACCCCTCGGGGGTGGCGACCGCCGTGAGGGCGGTCACGCGGCCGGAGTGGAGGGCCGCCTGGTGCAGCCCGTCGAGTCCGAAGGCGTGGACCGATCCCATGCGGTCGCCCGTCAGTATCCGGTCGCCGGCCGTCGCGAGGGCGGTGCCGGGGTGGCGTTCGAGGGTGGTCGTGACGGCCCGGGTGAGCCGGGTGCCCGTTCCGCCGCGGGTGTGGAGCCGGCCGCGTTCGTCGAGCAGCAGCAGGGTGCGGTCCGGCAGGCAGGCCAGCGCCTTGGGTCGCGGACCGGCGGAGAGGACGTCGTCCAGGAGGCGCACGGTGCCCCGCCGGTCGGCCGCGACCAGCCGGCCCCGGTACGTGGTGAGCGCGGTGACCGGCCCGTGGTGGGCGCCGGCCAGACGCCAGGACGCCGCCGCGGCCAGCTCGGTGAGAGCGGGCCGCAGCCCCGGGTCGGCGCCGGGGGCGAGGGCGGCGAGCAGGACGAGGGCGCGTTCGGCCGCGGGCTGGTCGCGGATGAGTGACTGGCCGGCCCGCAGCCAGGCGGACCGCAGTCCGCCGTGGTCGCCGTCCGCCACCTCGTAGGCCGCGGTGGCGCGCGCCGGGTCGGCCGCGCAGACGGCCGCCGGGTTGTCCAGGTCCAGCGGGGGGCGGGCGGCGGGCGCGTCCGCCGCCTCGACGGTCACCCGCACATGGCCGACGTCCCCCAGGAGCCGCAGGAGCGCGGCGACGTCCTCGGGCTCCTCCGCGGGCAGGCTGACGCGCACCGCGCTCCGGCCGCCGGACAGCAGGGCCGACAGCAGTTCGTCCGGGGTCCTGGCCACCACGCCGAGCTGGTTCGCCAGCGTCCACACCGCGCCGCGCACGCCCCGGTCCCGTCAGTCCTTCGCGCCGGTGAAGTGCTCCCGCACCAGTGACTGCACGACCTGCAGGTCCTGGGCGGCGAGCGCGTCGAGCAGGGCGCCGTGTTCCGCGGCGTCCGCGACCAGGTCGGCCCGGCGGGTGGCGGGCCGGCTCACCAGCGGCCACTGGGCACGGCGGTGCAGGTCCTCGGCGATCACGACGAGCTGTTCGTTGCCCGCGAGGGAGAGGACGGCTCGGTGGAAGGCCCGGTCGGACTCCGCGTAGCGCGCCCGGTCGCCGCGGGCGGCGGCCGCCGCCGTGGCCTCGGCGAGGGGGCGCAGCTCGGCCCAGCGCTCGGCGGGGACCGTGCGGGCGAGGCGCAGCATCACGGGGACCTCGATGAGGGCGCGGACCTCGGCGAGCTCGGCGAGCTCGAGCGGGGTGCGCTCGATGACGCGGAAGCCCCGGTTCGGTACGACCTCGACGGCGCCCTCGACGGCGAGCTGCTGCATCGCCTCCCTGACGGGGGTCGCCGAGACGCCGAACCGCTCGCCGAGGGCGGGTGCCGAATACACCTCGCCGGGGGCGAGCTCCCCGCTGACCAGCGCGGTGCGCAGGGCGTCGAGGATCTGGCCGCGTACGGAGTGGCGCCGTACCACGCGCGGGATGTGCGGGGCCGCCGGTTCGCTGTGGGTGTGCTCGCCGCGTGCCTGTTCGGGGACGCGGACGGCGGGATGCGCGAGCGGGGTCGCCGCCTCGCGCGCTCTGCCCTGCTCCACTCGGGTCCTCCTGCCGCCTGGTGCCGGGGCCCGGCTCGCGGTGAACGGGCCCCCTGTGCACGATAGGCGCACGGGCCGCCATTCGGGCGTGCGGGGGGCACGCCCCCCCAGAGAACACGGTAAACACCGAGCAGATCGGGTAAGGTTAGGCTTACCTGCTAACGATCCCGATTCGGTGGTCCCGCATGTCCGTCCCCACCCTGCTTCCCGCCGTGAGCTCTCCCGTCGCGGACGCCTACGGCCGCCTCACCGAGGTGTTCCCGGGACTGCGTGTGCGCGAGCTCGCCGAGGGCGAGACATCACCGTGCGGCATGGGGGCCTCCCCCGTCGAACACGGCGAGGGCTGGGTCGGCGCGGACGAACTCGCCGCCGGCGGCGACGCCCTGGACACCTTCCTGGCCTGGGACGACGCCCAGGTGCTGCGGGACTACGGGCAGCGGGCCAGGCCGGACGTGATCGCCAGCTTCGGACTGCACCGCTACGGCTGGCCCGCCTGCCTGCTGATCACCGTGCCGTGGTTCCTGAACCGCCGGGTCCCGCGCCTGCCCGTCGGGGACGTCGCCTTCCAGCGGGTGCTGGGCCGGATGACGGTCCGGGTGCGGGAGTTCTCGTGCCTGCCGGGCGACCCGGCGGCGGCGCTTCCCGGCGCCCGGGTGGTACCGGACGAGGAGGCCCTGCGCGCCGAGGTGCGCGCGGCGCTGGCCGAGCACTTCGGGCCCGTCCTCGACGGCTTCGGTCCGCGGATGCGGCGCGGCAAGCGGGCCCTGTGGGGCATGGTGACCGACGAGATCGTCGAGGGCCTGTGGTACGTGGCGCATCTGATGGGCGAGGAGCCGCGCGCCATGGCCGAGCTGGAGCGGCTGCTGCCGGGCACGGCCAAGCCGTACGTCGGCTCGGCCGGCTTCCGCGAGCTGACCGGCCCGTCCGGTGAGTCGCTGCCGACCCGCGACCGGGCGAGCTGCTGCCTCTTCTACACCCTGCGCCCCGAGGACACCTGCGTCACCTGTCCGCGGACCTGCGACGCCGACCGCGTACGCAAGCTGAGCGCGTCCGCCTGACGCCGGCCGGCCCGGTCCGGCACGCGGCGCGACCGCGGGAGGGGGCCGGCGCCTCCGCGGAATCCCGGCCCATGCCACTCCCCCGGGTGGCCCAGAATCGAACTCAACTCGGTTCACCCGTACGCCGGTTCGACCAGATCGCACCTATTTGTATGCCGCGCCGCCCCAATGGCGTTTTCTTGCGCGGAAACCCCTTGAGGCTCACGAGCAGTCGGACAATATGGCGCCGAACCGTCCTCCCGTGAGCGATGCAAGGGACACCGCATGAGACTGACCGACATATCGCTGGACTGGCTGCTTCCCGGCGGCGTGATGCTGGTGGGGGTCCTGGCGGCGGTGGCGGTGCTCACGCGCGGCAAGCGCGCAGGCGACAAGGCCGCGGCCGACGACTCCTGGGAACGCAGCGAGGAACGCCGAAGGCGCAAGGAGGCCGTCTACGGCACCGCGTCCTACCTCCTGCTGTTCTGCTGTGCCGCGGTGGCCGCCGCGCTCTCCTTCCACGGCCTGGTCGGCTTCGGCCGGCAAAACCTCAGCCTGACCGGCGGCTGGGAGTACCTCGTCCCCTTCGGGCTCGACGGCGCCGCCATGTTCTGCTCGGTCCTCGCGGTGCGCGAGGCGAGCCACGGTGACGCGGCCCTCGGCTCGCGCCTGCTGGTCTGGCTCTTCGCCGGCGCCGCCGCCTGGTTCAACTGGGTGCACGCCCCGCGCGGCCTCGGCCACGACGGGGCTCCCCAGTTCTTCGCCGGGATGTCTCTCTCCGCCGCCGTGCTGTTCGACCGGGCGCTGAAGCAGACCCGCCGCTCCGCGCTGCGCGAGCAGGGTCTGGTTCCCCGGCCGCTGCCCCAGATCCGGATCGTACGGTGGCTGCGGGCGCCCCGGGAGACGTTCGGCGCCTGGTCGCTGATGCTCCTGGAGGGCGTACGCACCCTGGACGAGGCGGTCGAGGAGGTCCGCGAGGACCGCCGGGAGAAACAGCAGAACCGGCTCCGCCGCCGCGAGCAGCAGAAGCTGGACCGGGCACGACTGAAGGCCTTCAACCGTCAGCACCGGGCCTGGGGCGCCGGGCGCGGCGGCCGCCAGGTCGACGTGCCCCCCATGGGTTCCCCGCAGGTCGAGGTCCAGGCCGTGCACTCTTCCTCGGGCTCCGCGCCGGCCGCCGTGGGGGCGTCCGTCGCGGAGCCTGCCATAGCCGGCCAGGGAAAAGCGCCACTTCGACCCCGGCCCTCCCTCCAGGCCGTCAGGGGCACTGAGCCCCGTACGGTCGACCTGACCGCCGAGGACGACACCCAGACCCTGCCGCGGCTCGACTCCCTGGAGCGGAAGCTCAAGGATTTGGAGCAGCAGTTCGGCTGACCGGCCACGGGCGACCGCAGGCACACGCTCGAACACCACGAAGGCGACCGAAGAGCCGGACCCCTGTAGGAGGCGACCCCCGCGTCCGTCTCCTACAGGGGTCCGCCGTCGAGTTCGAACCAGACCACCTTGCCGACGCCGTGGGTCAGCACGCCCCAGGCGTCGGCGAGTGCCTTCACCAGGAGCAGGCCCCGCCCGTGCGTGCTCTCCTCGGCCACCGGTACGTAAGGCCGCGGCGGCGCGGCGTCGAAGTCCCGGACCTCCACCCGGATGCGGCCGGGCAGCACGCTCGCCGTGACGATCGCGCCGTGGTCGGTATGGATCAGCGCATTGGTCACCAGTTCGCTCGTCAGGAGCTCCGCCACATCGGCCGAGTCCTCGTCCCCCCGATGGCGCAACAGCTCACGCAGATCACGCCTGACGTCCCGGACGGCCGCGAGATCGGCGCAGCTCACGTACTTGCGCCACTGTGCCGGCTGCCCCGTTCCGGACACCCGTCCCCCGGTCACGGTCCCTCCCTGACGCCCACTCATAGCCCCCACCCGCACGTCTTCGGCCCTTCCCCTCGAACAGGCTCACGGGATGCATGCCCCCGCCTACTTGCCGTCACGCCTTTCGTTCCCTTCGCGGACGGGCGCACGAAGGGCGCACGGGGGTAAGCCCTCTCAAGGGGTCACGCCCCGCCGGCAGCGAAGGAGCCACCATGCACGACGACCGCCCTCTGGTGGAGGGACGCCTCGAAAGGGCGCTGCGGCACTTCATCCGCCCCGCGCAGTACACGGAACGGGTTCCGCTGACGATCGCGGCCTGGCACGCACCCGGTGAGCCCGTCCCCGTCGCGGAGGCGCTCGGCGCGGCGTACGAGCCGTTCGCGCCCGGCACCCCCTGGGGTGCACCCTGGTCGACCAGCTGGTTCCGGCTGCGCGGCACCGTGCCGCGGGAGTGGGCCGGCCGGCGCGTGGAGGCGGTCGTCGATCCCGGTTTCACCGGCGACGGGCCCGGCTTCCAGGCGGAGGGCATGGTGTACGACGCCGGCGGTGTGCCGGTCAAGGGCATCCATCCGCGCAACCGGCACGTCCCGGTGGCGGCGCCCGCGCGGGGCGGTGAGCCGGTGCACCTGTTGCTGGAGGCGGCGGCCAACCCGGCGGTGCTGCGCGACTTCGAGCCGACCCTGCTGGGGGACGTCCTGACCGCCGGGGACCGGCCGTTGTACCGGTTCGCGGCCGCCGAACTGGCCGTGCTGGAGGAGGAGGTCTGGCACCTCGTCCTCGACGCGGAGGTGCTGTCGGAGCTCATGCGGGAGCTTCCGGCCGACCGGTCGCGCGGGCACGAGATCCTGCGTGCCCTGGAGCGCATGCTCGACGCCCTTGATCTGCACGACGTGCCGGGGACGGCGGCCGCCGCGCGTGGGGAGCTGAGGGACGTACTGGCGTCCCCGGCGCCGGCGAGCGCGCACCAAATCTCCGCGACCGGGCACGCGCACATCGACTCGGCGTGGCTGTGGCCGCTGCGGGAGACGGTGCGCAAGGCGTCGCGGACCTTCGCCAACGTCACGGCACTGGCCCGGGACTATCCGGAGCTGGTCTTCGCCTGCTCCCAGGCGCAGCAGTACGCCTGGGTGAAGGAGCACCAGCCGCACGTCTGGAAGCGGATCCGGCAGGCGGTCTCGGACGGCACCTGGGCGCCGGTGGGCTCGATGTGGGTCGAGTCGGACGCGAACATGCCGGGCGGCGAGGCGCTGGCCCGGCAGCTGGTGCACGGCAAGCGGTTCTTCGAACAAGAGCTGGGCGTGGAGACCCGGGAGATCTGGCTGCCGGACTCGTTCGGCTACACGGCGGCGTTCCCGCAGCTGGCGAAGCTCGCCGGGGTGCGCTGGTTCCTCACGCAGAAGCTGTCGTGGAACCAGACCAACCGGATGCCGCACCACACCTTCTGGTGGGAGGGCATCGACGGCACACGCGTCTTCACCCACTTCCCCCCGGTGGACACCTACAACTCGCAGATCCATGGCGCCGAACTGGCCCGCGCGGAACGGAATTTCGCCGAGAAGGGGCGGGCGACCCGCTCCCTCGTGCCGTTCGGGTGGGGTGACGGCGGGGGCGGCCCGACCCGGGAGATGATGGAGAAGGCACGCCGGGTGCGGGACCTGGAGGGATCCCCGCGTGTGACGGTCGAGCCGCCCGCGGCGTTCTTCGCGGCGGCGGAGGAGGAGTACGGCGCCGAGGCGCCGGTCTGGTCGGGCGAGCTGTACCTGGAGCTGCACCGCGCCACGTACACGACCCAGGCGAAGACCAAGCAGGGCAACCGGCGCAGCGAACACCTGCTGCGCGAGGCCGAGTTGTGGGCCACGGCGGCGGCACTGCGGTCGCCGTCGTACACCTATCCGTACGACGAGCTGGACCGGATCTGGAAGACGGTGCTGCTGCACCAGTTCCACGACATCCTGCCGGGCTCCTCGATCGCCTGGGTGCACCGGGAGGCGCGGGACACCTATGCGCGGGTGCGCGACGCGCTGGAGGGGATCGTCGCCGGTGCGGTGGCCGCGCTCGGCGGCGGCGGGCCCGCCGTGCTCAACGCCTCCCCGTACGAACGCGAGGAGGTCGTGGAGCTGCCGGACGGTTCCCTCGCGGCGGTCCGCGTTCCGGCGCTGGGCACGGTGCCGCTCGCGGCGCCCCCCGGCCGGCCGGCGCCGGTCACCCTCACCCGGACCACGGACGGCTTCGTGCTGGAGAACGCACTGCTCCGGATCGTCGTCGACGCGGCGGACGGGACGCTGCGCTCCGTGCGCGACCTGACCGCCGGGCGAGAGGTCCTGGCCCCGGGCGCCCGGGGGAACCTGCTCCAGCTGCACCCCGACCACCCCAACCAGTGGGACGCCTGGGACATCGACCGGCACTACCGTCGTACGCACACCGATCTCACCGGTGCCGAGTCCGTCGCACCGGCCGGGGAGGGTCCGCTGGGGGCGGCCGTGCGCGTGGTGCGCTCGTTCGGAAGGTCGCGGATCACCCAGGAGATCCGGCTCCGGGCCGGGAGCGGACGGCTCGACGTGGTCTCGGAGGTGGACTGGCAGGAGTCGGAGAAGGTGCTGAAGGCCGCCTTCCCCCTCGATGTGCAGGCCGAGCGGTCGGCTGCGGAGATCCAGTTCGGCCATGTGCACCGGCCGACGCACACCAACACCGGGTGGGACGCGGCCCGGTTCGAGATCTGCGCCCATCGCTGGCTGCGGGTCGCCGAGCCGGCCTACGGCATCGCGCTGGTCAACGACTCGACGTACGGTCACGACGTCACGCGGGTACCGCACGCGGAGGGGCTCGGCACGACCGTGCGGCTCACTCTGCTGCGGGCCCCGCACAGCCCCGATCCCGAGACCGATCTGGGCAGCCACCGGTTCACCTATGCGCTGCTGCCCGGCTGTTCGACCGCCGGTGCCGTACGCGAGGGCCTCGCGCTCAACCTGCCGCTGCGCACCGCCGCGGCGCCGGAGCTGGCCCCGCTGGTGGACACCGGGCATCCGGCGGTCACGGTCGAGTCGGTGAAGCTCGCCGAGGACCGCAGCGGCGACGTGGTCGTACGGCTCTACGAGTCGTGCGGCTCCCGCGCGCGGACCACGCTGGCGACCGGATTCCCGGTGGCCCGGGCGCAGGTGACGGATCTGCTGGAACGGCCGCTGGAGGCAGCCCCGGAGGGTCTCGCGCTCGACCTGCGGCCGTTCCAGATCCTCACCCTGCGGCTCACTCCGGCCTGATCAGGGCCGGGGGACGTTGCGCAGGTTGGAGCGAGCCATCTGGAGCATCCGGCCCACTCCCCCGTCCAGGACGATCTTGCTGGCGGACAGCGCGAAGCCGGTCACCATGTCGGCACTGATCTTCGGTGGGATGGACAGCGCGTTGGGGTCCGTGACGACGTCGACCAGGGCCGGCCCCTTGTGCTTGAAGGCGTCCTTGAGCGCGCCTTCGAGCTGCTTGGGTTTCTCCACCCGTACGCCGTGGGCGCCGGCGGCCCGGGCGATGCCGGCGAAGTCCGGGTTGTGGTTGGCGGTGCCGTACGACGGCAAGCCCGCGACCAGCATCTCCAGCTCCACCATGCCGAGGGAGGAATTGTTGAACAGGACGACCTTCACCGGCAGGTCGTACTGGACGAGGGTGAGGAAGTCGCCCATCAGCATCGAGAAGCCGCCGTCCCCCGACATGGCGACGACCTGCCGTTTGCGGTCGGTGAACTGGGCGCCGATGGCCTGCGGCAGGGCGTTGGCCATCGAGCCGTGGCTGAACGACCCGATGATCCGGCGCCTGCCGTTGGGCGAGAGGTAGCGGGCCGCCCACACGTTGCACATGCCGGTGTCCACGGTGAACACGGCGTCGTCGTCGGCGATGTCGTCCAGGACGGAGGCGACGTACTCGGGGTGGATCGGGATGTGTTTCTCGACCTTGCGGGTGTACGCCTTGACGACCCCCTCCAGGGCGTCGGCGTGCTTCTTCAGCATCTTGTCGAGGAAACGGCGGTCGGTCTTGGCGCGGACCCGTGGGATGAGGCAGCGCAGCGTCTCGCGCACGTCGCCCCACACGGCGAGGTCGAGCTTGGAGCGGCGTCCGAGGTGCTCGGGCCGGATGTCGACCTGGGCGATCTGCACGTCGTCGGGCAGGAACGCGTTGTACGGGAAGTCGGTGCCGAGGAGAAGGAGCAGATCGCACTCGTGGGTGGCCTCGTAGGCGGCACCGTAGCCGAGGAGCCCGCTCATGCCGACGTCGAACGGATTGTCGTACTGGATCCATTCCTTGCCGCGCAGGGCGTGCCCGATGGGCGACTTGACCCGCTCAGCGAACTGCATGACCTCGGCGTGCGCCCCCGCCGTGCCGCTGCCGCAGAAGAGCGTGACCCGGTCGGCCTCGTCGATCATACGGACGAGCGCGTCGATCTCGGCGTCGCCGGGGCGGACGGTGGGGCGTGAGGTGACCAGCGCGTGCTCGACCGCCTTGTCGGGGGCGGGCTCGTCGGCGATGTCGCCGGGGAGGGAGACCACGCTCACGCCGCTGCGGCCGATGGCGTGCTGAATGGCCGTCTGGAGCAGCCTCGGCATCTGCTTGGGGCTGGAGATGAGCTCGCTGTAGTGGCTGCACTCCTGGAACAGGCGGTCGGGGTGGGTCTCCTGGAAGTAGCCGAGGCCGATCTCACCGGACGGGATGTGCGAGGCCAGGGCCAGGACCGGGGCCATCGAGCGGTGCGCGTCGTACAGGCCGTTGATGAGGTGCAGGTTGCCGGGGCCGCAGGATCCGGCGCAGGCGGCGAGCCTGCCGGTGATCTGGGCCTCGGCGCCGGCCGCGAACGCGGCGGTCTCCTCGTGCCTGACCTGGATCCAGTCGATGGCGGGTGTACGGCGGATGGCGTCGACGACGGGGTTCAGGCTGTCGCCGACGACGCCGTAGAGCCGCTGGACGCCGGCCCGGACGAGGATGTCGACGAACTGTTCTGCCACATTCTGTTTGGCCATGGGTCCATCCATTCACGGCGGACGCGGTTACGCCTCCCAGATGGCCACACTCGTACGGTCATCGGCGTATCCCTTCACCCTGAGCTGGGTGTCGGCCAGGAACGCCGCGAGGCCGGGCGGCCGGCCGCCGCCCCAGCGTTCCGCGAGCTCCTTCGCGAGGGCCGGTTCGCCGCGCAGCGGTTCCGCGAAGCCGCTGCCCGCCAGCAGCAGGGTGTCGCCGGGGCGGGCCACCGAGGCGCGGAAGCGGAACGGTTCGGCGGGCGGGAGAGGGCTCTCGATGTACGGCGAAGAGGGCGTCGGGATGCCGAGGTCCATGGTCAGCCGGTCGCCTTCGGCGGTCTCGGAGGCCGGCGGGCCCCCCTCGTCCTCCGACCGGCTGGATCCCCATCCTGCCGCGCTCGCGACGACCGCCTCGCCGGTGACCGCGGCCGGTTCGGGAAGGGACGGTTCGAGGTCCTGCCAGACGCCGTCGCGAAGGCGGAAGAGACCACCCTCGCCGATGCCGAAGAAGACCCGGGTGCGGCAGCCCGGGTCCGCGGTGAGGAGCAGACAGCGCAGGCTCGCGGTGTACTCCTCGGGGGCCACGCCGAGCTCGGCGGCGCGGGCACGCAGTTTCCCGTAGGAGCGGTCGGTGAGCCGCTGCAGCCCGGACTTCAGGTCGCCGCGGCGGCCCGCCCTGATGTCCTCGGAGAGGCGGGTGTGGCTGCGGCCGACGGCCTCGCCGATCCAGCGGCAGGCGTCGGCCGCGGCGAGGTGGGCGGCCTCGGCGGCGCGGGCCCCGGTGGCGACGGCGACCAGCACCAGGGCGGCCCCGCCGGTGCCGAACCGGGCGGTGAGCAGGGCGTCACGGCGGGGCTCGCCGCGATACCGGGCGGAGTCGCCGCGCACGGAGGCGGCGCGCAGGGTGTAGGTGCCGTACCGAGCGCCGTCGAGGACGGTGTCGGCGACGAGTTCGTCCAGTTCGTGGGCGCGGGCGAGGGGCAGGGCGGTGGGTTCCGGTTCGTAGGTGGGCGGGCCGTCGCCGAGGTGCTCGACGCGGGGGCGGGGCACCGGCTGGAGGGCCGCGGAACGAGGGGCCCCGGGAGTGGTGGATGCCCCGGGCGGGGCTTCCGGGGTGACGGCGGCGGGGAAGCCGGGCGGCGCTTCGGGCGG
This sequence comes from Streptomyces sp. STAM6, assembly GCF_054963715.1. Lineage (NCBI taxonomy): Bacteria > Bacillati > Actinomycetota > Actinomycetes > Kitasatosporales > Streptomycetaceae > Streptomyces > Streptomyces sp. STAM6. The sequence goes on from NZ_JBUEFZ010000028.1 coordinate 30,962, forward strand.
GGCGGGGACGTGGGCCAGGGGCGGAGCGGACGGAGCAGGCGGTGCGGGTGGTGCGGGTGAGGCCTCGGGGGGCGGCGGGGCGCCGGGGAAGGCACTGGGCGGCGCGGGCGGGTGGCCGGGTTCCGGGGGCTCCCAAGGGGCCCGGTTCTGCGGCGCCGAGTGGTACTCCCACCAGGCGTGCGGCCGTTCGGGCCGCGGCGGCAGGGGCTCCTGCGCGGCGACCGTGCCCGCCACCGAGTCGAAACGGTCGTCCAGGGTGTCACCCGTGGCGGCCGGGGCCGTGTCGGGTGCCGTGTCGTCGTACAGCTTCTCCCACCAGTCGTCCGAGCCGGTGGCGGGCGTCTCCCCCTGTGGGCTCATGCCCTTCATTGTCCACCGCGGAAGGCGTACGAAAACGGGGCATCGGGAAAAAGTGGTCATCGTGAAAGGTCCGCCGGGCGGCCCCACCCCCCACAGGAAGGACGCCCGGCGGACCGGCGTGATCGACGCACGTCGAACGCGCGGATCACGGTCCGGGATGACGGAGTTGGCACGAATCGAGGTGGATGAGGGCGGGCGTGTGGCCCGCGCGGCCGCCGGCGCGCGGGCCGTCCACAGATCTTCGGCCGCCGGCAAGGGAGTTCGTCCCGTCCTCCGGCAGGTCGTACCGGGGGAAGAGGAGGGGCAGGCTTCGAGGGTAGACGGTTTCGTCGATTTTCGAGCGGAAGTCCCACATCGTGGGCGCCTCGGTGGCCGTCTGCCCCGGTGTGCCCGGAATCCCGAACTTCGCGTCCCCTCCTTCGTGTTGGTGCGCCGCGGCCATTGGCGGCCGGACGGGTCGTGTGGGGATGATGTCCGCGGCGGGTTCGCGCCGTGGCCGGTTCCCGCCACGACCAGGGGTGTGGAACGAGGGGTGGATGCGAACGTGCTCGCAGCGATAGGTCTCGACGAACGGCAGGAGTTGGCCTACCGGGCGCTGGTCGCCCTCGGAGCGGCCGAGGTCACGGACCTCGCGCACCGGCTGGCGCTGCCGGAGCCGGACACCGAGCGGGCGCTGCGGCGGCTGGAGTCGCAGGGCCTGGCCGCGCAGTCCTCGTCGCGGACGGGGCGGTGGGTGGCGGCGCCGCCGGCGGTGGCCCTCGGCGCGCTGCTCACCCGTCAGAGGGACGAGCTGGAGCGCGCGGAGCGGACGGCGGCGCTGCTGGCGAAGGAGTACCGGGCCGACGCCGCCGAACCGGCCGTGCACGACCTGATCGAGGTGGTGACCGGCTCCCGCGCGGTGGCGCACCGGTTCCTGCAGGCACAGCTGGGGGCGAGGGACGAGGTGTGCGCGCTGGTCGCCGGCGGGCCGATCACCGTGACCGGCCCCCGCGACGGCGTCCGGCCGCGGCCGGTGGACCACGGGGCGGCCCGCCGGGTGGTGGTCGACCGGCACCTGCTGGCGGGCTCCGGGGGGATCGCGGAACTCTCGGAGGCGCTCGGCCGCGGGGAGCACGTCCGGGTATCCGGCCGGGTTCCGGCGCGGCTGGTGGTCGTGGACCGCTCGCTGGCCATGGTGGAGCTGACCGGTCCCGGCGCCGAGCCGGCGGCCCTGGTCGTGCACGCCAGCGGGCTGCTGGAGTCACTGACGGCCCTGTTCGAATCGGTGTGGCGGGACGCCGTGCCGCTGCGGCTCGGCGCGGACGGTGAGCCGGCGGAGGACCCGGCGCCGGGACCGGACGAGACGGACCTGGAGATCCTCTCGCTGCTGCTCGCGGGCATGACGGACGCGAGCGTGGCGAAACAGCTGGAACTCGGCCTGCGCACGGTGCAGCGCAGGGTGAAGGGCCTGATGGAACTGACCGGTGTGACCACGCGCCTCCAGCTGGGCTGGCAGGCCTACGAACGCGGATGGGTCTCCCGCGCCCTCTCGTGAAGGCTCGGTTCTCCTCCGGCCTCACCGGGGGCCCCGCCGGGGCGCCGCCCGGTCCCGCCGGCGCCCGAGTGGCCTGTTCTCCCGGCGGGAGCCCGGTCCCTCCGGCGCCCGGCCGGCCCGCTCCCGGCGGGGCACGGCTTCGGCACACTCGCTCTCAGGGAGCCCCGTGGACTGCGGGAAGAGGCCGGGTCCGGCACGCTGACCCCATGGGTGTGTGGCAGCTCGTGCTGGTGGGGCTGGTGATGCTGCTCGGCCTGTTCGGCGTGCTCATCCCCGGTGTGCCGGGGTCCTGGCTGGTGTGGGCCGCGGTGATGTGGTGGTCGCTCCAGGAGCGCACCGCCCTCGCCTGGTGGCTGCTCGTCGGGACGACCGGGTTGCTCCTCCTCACCCAGGTGATCGTCTGGCAGCTGCCCGCCCGACGGCTGCGGGGCGTCGGGGTGACCCGTCGCATGGTGGCGTACGCGGGGATCGGCGCCCTGCTGGGGTTCGTCCTGCTGCCGGTGATCGGCGCGATCCCCGGCTACGTCGGCGGGATCTACCTCTGCGAGCGGCTCCGCCTCGGCGGCCACGGGCAGGCCATGACCGGCACCCGCACGGTGATGCGGGCGATCGGCACGAGCGTGCTCGTGGAACTGTTCGCGTGCCTACTGATCGTCGGGACGTGGGTGGGTGCCACCTTCGGCGGCTGAGGCCGCCAGGTACCGGGTGGCGTAGGAGCGCCAGGGCCGGAACTCCTCGCGGTCGGCCGGCGCGTCCGGCGCGACGTCCGGGTCGCCGAGGGCACGCATCCGGATGAGCGCGGCGGTCCGCTCGGTCACCGCGGGGAGCGCCCGCAGCATCCGCTCCGCCTCCTCGCGGTCGGCCCCGGGGTCCAGCCGTACGGCTCCGGTGGCGAGGGCGGTGGCCAGCGGTCCGGCCTGCGGGTGGGCGGTGAGCTCCGCCGGTTCGGGGAAGAGCCGGGTGAGGCCGCCGCAGGGGCTGTCGAGCGGTGTGCCGTACGCCTCGACCAGCCGTGCCGCCTCCGCGGGTCCCACGACCGCCCGTATCGCGAACTCCTCCGGCTCGGCGGCGCCCGGAGAGCGCAGGCCGGGGCGGGCGGCGACGAGCGGTGCGAGCCGGGCGGCGGCGCCGAGTCGTTCCGCCACCGCGTACGGGTCGGCGTCCAGGTCGAACAGCCGGCGCAGCCGCTGGACGGCGGTGGTGAGATCACGCAGGTCGGCCGGGTGGACACGGGCCTCCAGCCAGGGCCCGGCCGACTTCTCCCCGACGGCGGCGACGCCGGAGCCGTGCGGCAGGCGGAGGGTGCGCCGGTAGGTGCGGGCGCCCGGGGGCCCGGTCACCTCCTCGATGCCGTCGACGGCCTCGGCGGCGAGCAGGTCGAACACCTCACCCGCGGCGTAGGGCCCGCGGTGGGCGAGCCGCAGCGGAATTCCCGCGGCGAGCGCGGTGGGGGCCGAGGCGCGGTGCGCCCCGGTGCGGGATTCGGTGCGCAGCTCGCTGGGGGTCCGGGCGTAGATGCGGCGGATCGTGTCGTTGAACTGGCGCACGCTCGCGAAGCCGGAGGCGAACGCGACGTCCGTGACGGGCAGGGCCGTGGTCTGGAGCAGGACGCGGGCGGTGTGGGCTCGCTGGGCGCGGGCGAGGGCGACCGGGCCGGCGCCGAGCTCGGCGTTGAGCTGGCGCTGGACCTGGCGGGGGCTGTAGCCGAGCCGTCCGGCGAGACCGGGTACGCCCTCGCGGTCGACGACCCCGTCGCCGATCATGCGCATGGCACGGCCGACGACATCGGCCCGCACGTTCCACGCGGCCGACCCGGGCACGGCGTCCGGCCTGCAGCGGCGGCAGGCGCGGAAGCCGTGGCCCTGGGCGGCGGCCGCCGTCGGGAAGAAGAGCACGTTCTTCCGCTTGGGGGTGAGGGCGGGGCAGCTCGGCCGGCAGTAGATGCCGGTGGTCGCGACGGCGAAGAAGAACTCTCCGTCGAAGCGGGCGTCGCGGCTGCTCACCGCCTCGTACCTGGTCTCCTCGTCCATCACGCCCCCAGTGTGCCCACGCCCCGCCGGCCCGTTCCGGCGGTTTTCGGACACCACGCTGGGGGGGCGGAGGGCCCGGCACGGCCGGCCCCGGGCCGGTCACCGCATCCGGCCGCCGCGCTTGGCCTGCATGGCCGCTCGGCCTTCGGCGCCCTTGCGCTTCCAGTCCTTGAGGATCTCGGCCCGCACGCGGGCGTCCGTCTTGGCGACGATGCGCTGGTTCTCGCGCAGGAGCTTGCGGTAACTCTCCAGCCGGCGTTCGGGCAGGGTGCCCTCGTCGATCGCCGCGAGCACCGCACAGCCGGGCTCCGCGTCGTGCGCGCAGTCGTGGAAGCGGCACTGGGCGGCCAGTTCCTCGATCTCCGAGAAGACCTGGCCGACGCCTGTCTCGGCGTCCCAGAGCCCGACGCCCCGCAGCCCGGGGGTGTCGATGAGGACGCCGCCGCCCGGGAGGGCGAGCAGGTTGCGGGTGGTGGTGGTGTGCCGGCCCTTGCCGTCGACGTCGCGGGCCGCCCGGACGGTCATGACCTCCTCGCCGAGCAGCGCGTTGGCGAGGGTCGACTTGCCCGCGCCGGACACCCCGAGGAGCACGCTGGTGCCGCTGCCGACGACAGCGGCGAGCACGTCGAGCCCCTCGCCGGTCGCGGAGCTGACCGGCAGCACCTGCACACCCGGCGCGGTCGTCTCGACGTCCTGGACGAGGTACGACAGCCCGACCGGATCCGGCACGAGGTCCGCCTTGGTCAGGACCACGAGGGGCTGGGCGCCCGACTCCCAGGCCAGGGCGAGGAACCGCTCGATCCGGCCGAGGTCCAGTTCGACGGCGAGCGACACCGCGATGATCGCGTGGTCGACGTTGGCGGCGAGGATCTGACCCTCCGACCGCTGGGAGGAGGTGGAGCGTACGAACGCGGTGCGGCGCGGCAGATACGCGCGGACGTAGCGGGGGCTGCCGCCGGTCTCGACGGCTGCCCAGTCGCCGGTGCAGATGACCCGCAGCGGGTCGTGCGGGGTCACGAAGGCGGTGTCGGCGCGGACGAGCCCGTCCGCGGTGATGACGTCGCACTGGCCGCGGTCGACGCGGACGACCCGGCCGGGGACGAGCCCCTGGGCGGCGTGGGGAGCGAACTCGGTCTCCCACGCGGCGTCCCAGCCGTAAGCGGCGAGGGCCTGCGCGGTCGGGGAGAGGGAAGTGTGGGTGGAGAAGGAGGAAGACAAGGGGAACCCTTCACAAGGGTGGCCCCGGCACCGCGGCTCTGCGCGGAGGAAAGAGGAAGAGGTCAGCCGGAGACCACAGGAGTGCGATGAACGAACTTCTGGTTGAGGGCAGCGCCCGTCGAAACGACAGCCATCGTTCACACCTCCTGGTCAATCACGGTCGAGCACAGCGGTGTTGGACCACCGCGCGCGGAACGGTTTCACCATAGCCCGTCGCCCGCCCGGCTCGCCATGGGTTTTTCCGCGGGTCGGGTGAGCGGTGCCGTCAGGGCCTGAGCGCCCGCCGGCAGGCCCGTACGGCGGGGTGGTTGCTTCGCCCGCGGCGTACGGCGGTGAAGATGCGGCGGCTGACCCGGGAGTGGGGCAGCGGCCTGACCCGCACCGTGGGCTCCCGGCCGCCCCAGACCAGATCGGGCAGGAGAGCGGCGGCGTGGCCCTGCTCGACGAGGCGGGCGTGGAGCAGGAGGTCGGGCGACTCGAACCGGACGTCGGGCTCGAAGCCGGCGTCGCGGCACAGGGTCGTGGCCCACTGGCGGGCCACCGTGCCCTCGGGCTCCATGACCCAGGGGTGTGCGGCGAGCGCGCGCAGGGCGTCCCGGCCGCGCAGACCGGCCGCGGGTTCGCCGGGCGGCACGGCGAGCCGCATGGGGTCGTCGCAGAGGTCCTCCTGCTCGATGCCGTCGGGCCGGGGGTTGGGGCTCCCGGGGTACTCCTCGGCGATGACGAGGTCGAAGTCACGGGCGAGCAGGGCGGGCATCGCCTGCTCGGGTTCCAGCTGGGTGACGTGGACCCGCAGGGCGGGGTGGGCCTCGCGCAGGAGGGTGAGGGCGCCCGGGACCAGGGTGAGGGCGGCGGTCTGGAAGGACGCGACGCGCAGGGTGCCGGTGAGGTCGGTGAGCGAGGTGGCGATGTCGGCCTCGGCCCGTTCCAGGCGTTCGAGGACGGCTTCGGTGTGGGCGACGAGGATCTCGGCCTGCGGGGTGAGCCGCACCCGGCGGCCGACCGGCTCGAGCAGCGGGACGCCGGCTTCGGACTCCAGCAGCGAGAGCTGCTGCGAGACGGACGAGGGGCTGTAGGACAGGGCGGCGGCGACGGCCGCCAGGGTGCCGCGGTGCTTGAGCTCGCGCAGCAGTCGCAGCCGGCGCAGATCGAACAATGACCTCAACCGTTCGCAATGAGTGATGAATACCGGTCGGAAACATTCGCTGGACCAAGCATAGGAGAGGCCTCCAGGCTGGCCGCATGACTGAAAGCCTCATCCGTCCTGCCTCGTTCTCCGGCCCCGGCCGGTGGCTGGCACGCCCCGGTGCCCGTTCCTGGTCGTGCCCGCCGCCGCCCGCGGGGGTGCGGGAGTTCCACCGCTCCCTGCCCGGCTACCGGCCCACGCCCCTGACCGAGCTCCCCGCGCTGGCCGCGGAGTTCGGTGTGGGGCGCGTCTTCGTCAAGGACGAGTCCGACCGGCTGGGGCTGCCCGCCTTCAAGGTGCTGGGCGCCTCGTGGGCGATCCGGCGGGTCATGGCCCGGCTTCCGGCGGGCGCCGGTCCGCTGCGGTTGGTCACCGCCACGGACGGCAACCACGGCCGGGCGGTGGCGCGCACCGCCCGGCTGCTCGGTCAGGGGGCGCACGTCTTCGTACCACGGGGGGTGCCCGCTGTCGCCGAGGCCGCCGTCGCCGGTGAGGGCGCGCGAGTGACGCGGGTGGACGGGGACTACGACGAGGCGGTGCGGCGGGCCGCGGCCGCCGCGGCGGCCCCGGGTTCGGTGCTCGTCCAGGACACCGCCCTGCCGGGTCACGAGGAGGTGCCGGGCTGGATCGTCGAGGGCTACGGGACGCTGTTCGCGGAGGTCGACGAGCAACTCGCCGCCGCCGGGGCCGGAGCGCCGGGCCTGGTCGCCGTCCCCGTGGGGGTCGGTTCGCTCGCCCAGGCGGCCGTCGCGCACTACCGCAGCCGTGGGTCCGGAGACCCGGCCGCGCTGCTGGCGGTGGAGCCGGTGGCGGCGGCCTGCGTCACCGAGAGCCTGGCCCGTGGGGAGCTCGTCACCGTCACGACGGGCACGACGGCCATGGCCGGGCTGAACTGCGGCACCCCGTCCAGCCTCGCGTGGCCGTATCTGCGGGGCGGCCTCGACGCGGCCGTCGCCGTGAGCGACGCGGACAGCGCCCGCGCGGCCCGCGCCCTCGCCGCGCTCGGGGTGTCGTCGGGACCGTGCGGGGCGGCCTCGCTGGCGGGGGTGCGGGCGGCCCTCACCGGTGAGGGCGCCGCCGGGCGCCGTGCCGCGCTGGGCCTGCGGTCCGGTTCCACCGTCGTTCTGCTGAGTACGGAGGGCACCGCCGCGAACCCCGGGCCCACCGTGCCTGCCGGTCTCCAGGAGGTCTGCTGACAGGCGGCTCCGGAGTGGTCGGCGCCGCCGGCGGGCGGCCGTGACGGTCGCTCATGGACGGCGGACGCCGGGCCGGCCGTGCGGGTCGACCGGAAGGGCGACGTCTGAGGGCGGCGCGGGGGCGCGGCGGCCATGAACCCCGTTCGCGAGTACGACGGCATCGGTCACCGTCCGCGCGCGTACTCCACCCCGGAGGCCTGTGCGCGTGGTGTGGACGTCCTCGCCATGACGCCCGTACGGCTCGCTCCGGAGGAGAATGCGCCCGTTCGGCCGGGGATGCGCGGCCGGTGGGGGGACGGGAGCGCGGTACGGCCGGCGACGGACCGGGGCATCGCCGCTCTTCCGTACTCCGGAGCACCGGGCACGGCGTCGCCGTCCAGGAATGCGTACCCCGAACGGAGCATGCGGTCGGAGGGAGCGATCCCCTTCCGCCCGCGGATCGCTGGCCCGCACGCCTGCGGTTCAGCGGCGGAAGTGCACATTCCCCTCATGTGCGGAACATGTCACACCACTACACTCTCATGACAATCATTGTCGTTACTGGCATGCTCGCTGCATGAGCGCTCCGTTGTATCTCGCACCGCGCCTGGAGTCCCGGCTGAGTAAGCTGCTCGACTCCGCCTCCTTCCTGCACCGTCTGGTCGGCGCCCTGGGCTCGCCCCTCAACGTGCTGCTGCCCGACCAGATCGCGGACAACGTCCGGAGATTCCAGGACGTCTACACCCGGCACCGGCTCGCCGGGGAGATCTTCTTCGCGCACAAGGCGAACCGGTCGAGCGCGCTCGTGCGCCGGCTCGCCGCCACCGAGGCGGCCGTCGACATCGCCTCACTGGGTGAACTGCAGCATGCTCTCGGCTGCGGTTTCGCACCCGGCCGCGTCATGGCCACCGGTCCCAAGAACCCGGAGTTCCTCTGGCTCGCCGCCCGCACGGGCGTCACCGTCAACATCGACTCCCCCGCCGAACTCACCGAACTCACGTCCCTGATCGGCCGGTTCGGCCTGCCCCGCGTCAAGATCCTGTTACGGCTCTCGGAGTTCACCGCACCGGGCACGACGATCCTGGGCCGCCGCAGCCGCTTCGGCACACCCGTGCCCGAGGTCGCCACGCTGCTCGACGCCGTCGAGAAGCACCGGGACGCCGTGGAACTGATCGGTGTCGCGTACCACCTGGACACCGTGGGCCTCGCAGAGAAGGCGATCGCGCTCGAAGGCTGCGTCAAGGTGCTGGACGACTGCCGCGCCCGGGGCCTCCGCCCCCGCGTCGTCGACATCGGAGGCGGGTTCGGCGTCGACTACCTCGCCGACGCGGCCCAGTGGGAGCGCTACACCACCGAGCTCACCCACGCGGTGCTCGGCAAGCGCGACCCGATCACCTGGCAGGGCCACGGCTACGGCCTGCGCGGCGAGAACGGCACCCTGCGCGGCGCCCTGGCCGTCTACCCCGGCCACCGCACCCACACAGGGCCCGGCTACCTCGACGAGCTGCTCTCCCAGCCCGCCCCCTCCCTGGGCCGGCCCCTCGCCACGCTGCTCCTGGAGAACCTCTACGACCTGTACAGCGAGCCCGGCCGGGCACTCGCCGACCAGTGCGGCCTCACCCTCGCCGAGGTCCGGGAGGTCCGGCGCACGGCGGCGGGCGACCACCTGGTGCGGCTGGAGATGAACGCCCGGGACATGAGCCTGGAGGAGCGCGGGGTGCTGGTCGACCCGGTCCTCGTACCCCGCGACGGAGCCCCGCCCCAGGGCGGACCCGTCGGGGTGTACCTGACCGGCAACCTCTGTCTGGAAGCCGACCTGATCAGCCGGCGCGCGGTGTTCCTGCCCCGGCTGCCCCGCCCCGGCGATCTGCTCGCCTTCGCCAACACGGCGGGCTACGTCATGGACTTCAGCGCCGATCACGCCCTGCACCAGCCCATCGCCCGCAAGGTCGCCGCCTGGCAGGAGGACAGCGGCTGGAGCTGGTGCCTCGACGAGCAGTACTGGCCCATCACGAGCCCGGGGGACGCCGAATGAAGTACGACCGCATCATGGACGCCATCGGCGACACACCGCTCGTGCGCATCGATCCCCAGGTGCACGGGCTCGCGCACATCGACCTGTACGCCAAGCTGGAGATGCTCAACCCGTTCGGGTCCGTCAAGGACCGGGCCGCCTGGAACATGCTCCGGCCCCACCTGGCCGACGCCGGACGCGGCGGCCGCACGGTCGTGGAGCTGTCCAGCGGCAACACCGCCAAGGCGCTGGCCGTGCTGGCCGGACTGCACGGGCTGCCGTTCAAGAGCGTCACCAACCGGATGAAGGTCCCGGAGATCAAGGACCTGCTCCTGCTGCTCGGCGCGGAGATCGAGGAACTGCCGGGCCAGGCGGAGTGCCTCGACCCCAGCGACAGCGAGGACCCGCTGACCCGTATCCACGCCATGCTCTCCGCCGATGGCTCCCGGTACGTGCACACCGACCAGTACTACAACCCGCACAACGCCGAGGCGCACGCGGCGGGTACCGGGCCGGAGATCATCAAGGACCTCGGCGGGGAGTCCCCCGACTACTTCGTCGCCTGTGTCGGCACCGCCGGTTCCTCCACCGGCGCCGCCCGGGCCCTCCGCGCCCACGACCCGGGCACCGCCGTCGTCGGACTGGTCGCCGACAAGTCCGACTTCATCCCCGGCATCCGCAACATCGACGAGGTGCAGGAGGTCGGCCTCTTCGACCCGGCCGCCTACGACGCCATCGAGACGGTCACCGCCGGCGAGGCCATCGACGGCATGCTCACCCTGGTGCGCCGCTGCGGGATGCTGGCCGGCCCGACCGGCGGGGCCGCGTACTTCGGCGCCGTACGCCATCTGCGCGGGGTCGACGAACGGCTGACCGAGCGGAAGACCGCCGTGTTCATCGTCTGCGACCGTGTCGAGAGCTACATGAGCTACGTGCGCCGGCGCCGTCCCGAGCTGCTGAACCAGCCGCCGCGGCGCAACTCGGTGGCCACCGTCACGGCCGAGGAGCTGGCCGCCGCCACCGTGGTCGGTGTCGACGAGGCCCGGGCGTGGATCGCCACCGCACAGCCGCTCGTCGTCGATCTGCGCGGGGCGTTCGCGTTCGGGGCCCTCCACATCGAGGGCTCGGTCAACATCGTCGACGAGCTCTTCGCCGAACTCCTCCACGGCGGGGTGCCGTTCGGCCGCAGCCGTCCCGTGCTGCTGGTCTGTCCGGTCGGCGAACAGTCCCTGAGGTACGCGGCGCTGCTGCGCCGGATGGGCCACACGGACGTACGGAGCCTGGCCGGCGGGATCATCGCCTGGCGGGACGCGGGCGCACCGATGGTGAGGGACTGAGATGCGGACCGACACCCCGGGGACGTGTACCTCCCCCTCCCCCGCCGGCCCCTCCCCCTCACCGGAACTGGTCGCCTGGCAGGCGCCGTTGCGTGAGCAGTTCCCCATCGTGACGGGGCATCCCGGCCTCGCGTACCTGGACAGCGCGGCGACCTCGCAGAAGCCGCGCGCCGTCCTCCACGCCGTGCAGTCCTATCTGACCGGCTGCAACGCCAACGCGGGGCGTGGCACCTACACATGGGCGAATCGCACCACGGCCCTGATCGAGCGGACCCGGGAGCGGGTGAAAAGGTTCCTGCGCGACCCGGAGCCGGACCGGTCGGGGGTGTGGTTCACCGGCGGTACCACCGACGGCCTGCGCACCGTGGCCCGGGACTGGCTGACCGGCCTGCTGCGCGACGGCGACGAGATCATCGTGCCGTTCGCGGACCACACGGCCAACGCCCTGCCCTGGCTGGAGGCGCGCGACCTGCTGGCCGCGCGCGGTGTCCGCGTGACCGTCCACGGCATGCCGTACCAGCCCGAGTCCCACGACTACGACCCGGAGGCGCTGGCCGCGCTCGTCAACGAGCGCACCCGGTTCGTGGCCGCCACGCATGTGCACCATGTGTACGGCGCCGACATGAACGTCCACCGGGTCCGCCGGGCGGTCGGCCCCGATGTGCCGATCTGCCTCGACGCGGCGCAGAGCGTGGGCCACATGCCGGTGGACCTCGGCGCGCTCGACGTGGACTTCGTCGTCTTCTCGGGCCACAAGGCCATGGCGCTGCCCGGCTCCGGCGTGGTGTGGGCGCGGGGGCTGCGCGGTCCGCAGTTCCGGCCGGGCGGCTGGGACGGCAGCCCGAACACCACGGGCATCGTCAGCGTGGGGGCCGCGCTCGACTGGCTGGAGGAGGCCGGCCCCGACCGGATCGAGGAGTGGACGGTCGGCCTCGGCGTGCGCCTCACCGACGGGCTGAGCCGGCTCGGCGCCTACGAGGTGCTCGGGTGCCCGCGCAGTCTCACCGCCGCCTCGACCGTCCAGCGCAGGCAGGGCCTGGTGACCTTCCGCCATCACGCGATCGGCTCCAACGACCTCGGCTTCATCCTGGCCAGCCACGGCCTGATGGTGCGGGCGGACGGCCACTGCCAGGCCGACGGGGGCGAGCGCGAGAGCTCGGTGCGGGTGAGCCTGCACGTCTACAACACCCCTGAGGAGGTCGACCGGGTGCTCGACGTCCTGGCCGGCCTCGACCACGTACACGACTGAGACCGACCCATCGACCACGACGGCACGGAGCAAGGAAGAACGGATGACCAGACGGCTGACGGCGGAGCGGGCGGGGGAATGGATCCGCAGGTGGGAGCTTCAGCAGGAGCGGTACGCGACCGACCGGGAGGCCCGGTTCACGGTGATCGCCGATGTGGTCGAGGCGGCCACCGCCGCGGTGACCCGCCCGCTCGTCGCCGACCTCGGCTGCGGGCCCGGCTCGCTGGCGGCCCGGCTGGCCGCCCGCATCCCGCACGCGGAGGTCGTCGCCGTCGACGCGGATCCGCTGCTGCTGGCGCTGGGCCGCGCGCACCACGGCGATCTGGTCCGGTTCGCCGACGTGACGATCGGGGCACCGGGCTGGCTGACGTCCCTGGGCCTGCCCCGCCCGCTGGACGCCGTGGTCTCGGCGACGGCCCTGCACTATCTGCCCGAGCCGGCCCTGCTGTCGGTGTACGAGCAGGTCCGCGCCTCGCTGGGCCCGGGCGGGGTGCTGGTCAACGGCGACCACCTCTTCCAGGAGGACCCCACGGTCGCGGCGCTCGCCGCCCAGGTCGCCCGCCGTCACGAACACCGCCGGGGAGCGCACGGCCGGGAGGACTGGCAGAGCTGGTGGTCGGCCGCGGCCTGCGCTCCCGAACTCTCCGCCCTGCTGGCCGAACGCCAGCGCCGCGACCTGGGCCCGGGCGGCGACAACGGGCTGACCCTGCAGCGTCATGTGGAGCTTCTGCACAAGGCGGGCTTCGACGCGGCCGGCCCTGTCTGGCAGTACGGCCCGAGCTGCGTGCTGGTCGCCGTCCGCTGCGGCCCTCCCTCGGCCGATCGCGCCGATCACACCACGGTGGCGGCGCCCCGCGCCTAGCGTTCCCCGGCCGCCGCCTCCGACGTCTCCCTGATCTCCTCGTGCCCGGCAGTCGGCCGCGCCGGTGGATCCGCGCGCGGCCTCGGACTGCGGGTGCGGGTGCGGGTGCGGCGGAGGCGGGACAGCGCCGGCTCGGTCCAGCGGGCGGTCAGGGGGCCGAGGATGACGAGGATGAGCACGTAGGCCGTGGCGATGGGGCCGATGCGGGGCTCGGTCGCGACGGCGAGGCCCGCGATGACGATGGAGAACTCGCCGCGGGCGACGAGCGCGCCGCCCGCGCGGAGGCGGCCGCGGGGACCGATGCCGGCACGGCGGGCGGCGTACCAGCCGGTGAGGATCTTGGTTGCGGCGGTGGCCAGCGCGAGCAGCAGGGCGGGCAGCAGGACCGGTGGGATGGCGGCGGGGTCGGTCGACAGCCCGAAGAAGACGAAGAAGACCGCGGCGAAGAGGTCCCGCAGCGGGGTGAGGAGTCTGCGGGCGCCCTCGGCGACCTCCCCGGAGAGCGCGATACCGACGAGGAACGCGCCGACGGCAGCGGAGACCTGGAGTTCCTGGGCGACCCCGGCGACCAGCACGGTCAGTCCGAGCACGACGAGGAGCAGCATCTCCGGGTTGTCGGAGGAGACGGCGCGGCTGATGAGCCGGCCGTGGCGCAGGGCGACGTACAGGACGATGCCGACCGTGCCGAGGGCGATGAGCAGGGCGATGCTCGCGCCGGCGAGTCCGGCGCCGGCCAGGAGTGCGGTGAGCAGGGGGAGGTAGATCGCCATCGAGAGGTCCTCGATGACGAGGACGCCGAGGATGACGGGGGTCTCGCGGTTGCCGAGCCGGCCGAGGTCGGTGAGGACCTTGGCGATGACGCCGGAGGAGGAGATCCAGGTGACGCCGGCGAGGGCGACGGCGGCGACGGGCCCCCAGCCGAGGAGGAGGGCGGCGACCGCGCCGGGGGTGGCGTTGAGGACGAAGTCGACGGCGCCCGAGGGGTATTGCGCCCGGAGGCTGGTGACGAGCTCGGACGCGCTGTATTCCAGGCCGAGCAGGAGGAGGAGCAGGATGACGCCGATCTCGGCGCCGACGGCGACGAAGCCCTCGCTGGCGTTGAGCGGCAGGAGGCCGCCGTGGCCGAAGGCGAGCCCGGCGAGGAGGTAGAGGGGTATCGGGGAGAGGCCGATGCGTCCGGCGAAGCGGCCTATGAGCCCGAGGCCGAGGATGACGGCGCCGAGTTCGATGAGGAGCGCGGTCGTGTCGTGCATGTCATCCTCCGCCGACGATCGCGGCGAGGGCGTCCACGCCTTCGCGGGTTCCGACGACGACGAGGGTGTCGCCGGTGGCGAGCCGGAAGTCGGGTCCGGGCGAAGGGTGGGCGCTGGTGCGGCGCAGGACGGCCACGATGGACGCGCCGGTGCGCGTGCGGGCCCTGGTGTCGCCGAGCGGCCGGCCGCCGTACGGGGAGCGGGTGCCCACGGGTATGTGCTCGGTGACGAGGTCGAGGCCGTCGGTGCGGACGGCCTCGAGCGGCAGGGGGTCGATCAAATGGGCCAGCGAGGTGGCCTCTTCGGGGGTGAGCGGGACCGAGGCCTCGCAGGTGTCGGGGTCGTCGGCCCGGTAGAAGCCGAGGAAGCGACGGCCGTCCTGGTGGACGACGACGGAGATGTGCTGGCCGGCCTCGGTCTGGAAGTCGTACTGCGTGCCGACTCCGGGGAGGGGGGTGCGACGCGTGCCCATGATCGCCCCTCAGGTGCTCGTACGTACGATGAAGAAAGGATCTTCTTTACCGTAACATTACGAAACCTTGAGGGCCGCGGCTCCGAAGGAGACGTCGAAGCGGTCGCACCAGATACTCACGCTGGTGTACTTGTCCAGGTCGACGCCGGCGGGCAGGGCGTAGTTCTGGTCGCCCTTGTTGCCCTTGAGCTTGCCGAGGCTGATGTGCGCGCCGTCGTCGAAGACGCGCCAGCCGTCCGTGCCCTCGATCACCGGGGCGTCGGTGATCCACACGCGCAGGTCGGGACCGCTGCTGGTGTCGAGGTCCTCCAGCCGCAGGACCCGGGAGCCGTCGGGGAGTTCCAGGACGCGGACCGTGCCGCTGGTGCTGTGCTCGTGGCTGATCAGGGTGCCGCCGGCCACGGTCCGCGGGCCGGCGGGCGCGGAGGGAGCCGAGGGGGCGGAGGGTTCGGTGGTGGGTGCCGCCACCGCCCGGGGTACGGGTTCGCTGACGGTGTCGTCCGTCCACAGCTTCCACGGCTGGAACCAGTAGAGCCCGAAGCCCACCCCCACCAGCGCGAGCGCCAGCGCGCCGATCGTCACCGGGCTGGTCATCAGACGTCGTACACGACCCACGGCCGCCTCCTCGTGTGCGCAGGGTTGTCCCACCATTCAACGCGGGAAGCGCCCCGGCGGGCCCTGTGGGCCGATGACGAAAGTCTTACGCCCGCGGGAAGCCGTCAGGGCGACCAGTGATGCGCGACGTCCGATTCGTACAAGACCGCCCGGGGGACCGCCGCCTAGCGTCCCGGTATGACTGACGCACCACGACTCGACGCCATTCGGCCTCGTCGTCTCCGACCCGGCCGCCTCCTTCGCCTTCTACCGCCTCCTCGGCCTGGACGTCCCGGACGGCGCGGAATCCGCCCCGCACGTCGAGGTCACCCTGCCCGGCGGGATGCGGGTCATGTGGGACACCGAGGAGGTCGTGCGCTCCTACGACCCGGAATGGACGCGCCCGCGGGGCGGCGAGCGGGTGGGGCTCGCCTTCCGCTGCGCGAGCCCGGCCGGTGTCGACACGCTTTACGAGACGCTGGTGGCCGCCGGGCACCGGGGGCACAGGAAGCCCTGGGACGCGGTCTGGGGACAGCGCTACGCGGTGGTGCTGGACCCGGACGGCTGCGGCGTCTCGCTGTTCGCCGACGCCACGTAGGCCCCGAGGGTGAGACCGGCCAGGGTCCGCATCTCCCGCGCGAGATGCGCCTGGTCGGTGCAGCCCGCGGCGAGCGCCGCCTCGGCGTACGGCAGCCCGGCGCGGACGAGCGCGAGGGCGCGCCGCAGCCGGAGCACCCGGGCCAGGGTCTTGGGTCCGTAGCCGAAGGCGTCCAGGGATCTGCGGTGCAGCCGACGGGCGCCGAGGCCGACCGCGTCGGCGGTGGCGGCGACGGTGCGTCCGGTGTTCAGCGCTGCGACGACGGCGCGCAGCAGCGGATCGGGCGGGGGTGCGCCGGCCGCCCGGGACAGTACGACCTGCTCCAGCGCGGCGGCCGGATCGGCGGCGTCCCCCACCCGCTCGGCGAGGCGCCGCACCCTGTCCCCGGGCCACAGGTCGGCCAGGTCCACCCGCCGGTCGCGCAGCTCGTGCGCGGCCACGCCGAGCACTCCGGGCGCGTCCCCGGGCGCGAAACGCACGCCGGTGTATCCGGCCCCGGGGTCCTCGGGGACGTGGGCTGGTGTGTCGGGGCCGGCGACGAGCAGCCGGCCGTCGGTCCAGAGCAGGTCCATGCAGCCGTCGGGCAGGACCGGATGCACGGGTCCGGTCCCGCGCCGCTCCCCGGTGCGGGTCCAGACGACGGCGCCGTCGAGCAGTGACGGACGTTCCTCGTACATGTTTCCGAGCGTAGGGCGTCTCCGTCGGCGGAGCGCTACACGCCGCCCGGGCCGGGCTGGTCGAGATCCCGCTCCCCGGCCGGGTCCCGCTCCGCGCCGCGGTCCCGCTCCGCGTCCCGGTCCCGGTCCATCTCCCTCTCGCGGTCCCGGTCCTTCTCGCGCTCCTTCTCTCGCTCCTTGTCCTTGCCGGCGTGCAGGCGGGACTTCACGTCGTCCGGGGGCAGGAACCGCGACCAGCGCTCCGGGAACTCGGAGGGCATGTCCGGGTCCTCGTCGTCCAGCCCCTCCACCGCCGCCTTCGCCCGGGCGACCAGGGCGGCCGCCTCGGCCGTGCGGACGCGTTCGGTCTCCGCACGGGCCGCCGCCGTGGTGGCCGCGGGCCAGACCCGGTCGATCGCGGCGTTCACCGCGGCGCCGACGAGCACCGCGAAGGCGGAGATGCCGATCCACAGCAGGACCGCGATGGGGGCGGCGAGCGAGCCGTAGATCGTCGGCCCCTCGACCGTGCTGGTCAGGTAGATCCGCAGGACGAAGCTGCCGAGCACCCACATCGCGAGCGCCACCAGGGCGCCCGGGACGTCCTCGATCCACGGGGAACGCACCGGCACGGACACGTGGTAGAGGGTGGTGAGGAAGGCGATCGACAACAGGATGACGACGGGCCAGTACAGGATGGCGACGACTTCCGTGCCCCAGGGCACCAGTTCGACGACCCGGTCCGGGCCGACCACGGCCAGCGGCAGCACCACGGCGCCGATGATCAGCGCGATGATGTAGAGCAGGAAGGCCAGCAGCCGTGTGGCGACGATGCCGCGGTGGCCGTCCAGGCCGTACATCACGGTGATGGTGTCGATGAAGACGTTCACCGCGCGGGAGCCCGACCACAGCGCGATGGCGAAACCGATCGAGATGACGTCGGGGCGGCCGCCGTGGGTGACGTCCGCCAGCAGCGGCCTGGCGATGTCGTTGACGCCCCGGTCGGACAGGACCGTGCCGACGGCGCCGAGGATGTTCCGCTCGATGGAGGCGACCGTCGTGGTGTCGGTCCAGTCGTCGATGTAGCCGAGGAGTCCCAGCAGACCGAGCATCAGTGGCGGCAGCGACAGTAGGGTGAAGAACGCCGCCTCGGCGGCGAGACCGAGGATGCGGTACTCGATGCACGAATTGACGGTGTCCTTCAGGAGCAGCCACGCCATCTTCCGCTTCGACACATTGCGGTAGAGGGCCCGGGCCCTGTGGAGTCGTCCCCGGGAGTTCGGCGACTCCTGGGGTGTTTCATTTGCTGCCTGCACCTCCTTACCGTATCGGCATGGCAGCCACCACCCACACAGTGACCAACCAGGCTCCGCCCCTGGTCGGATACGACGTCTTCACCACGGACCGGGCTCTCACCGAGGCCGTGGAACGTCATCTTCCGCTCGAGCTCCTCGACGAGGCGCGCGGCGAACTGTCCTCGCTCGGCACTACCGCGGGCTCCGCCCAGGCGCAGGACTGGGGCGCCCTGGCGAACGAGTATCCGCCGAAGCTCCGTACCCACGACCGGTACGGCAACCGGATCGACGAGGTCGACTTCCATCCGGCCTGGCACCGGCTGCTCGGTCACGCGGTGACCAACGGCCTCACCAATGCCTGGGGGCGGCCGGGCGGCCACGTCCGCCGGGCGGCCGGGTTCCTGGTCTGGACGCAGGCGGAGGCCGGGCACGGGTGTCCGTTGTCGATGACGCACGCGGCGGTGCCGGCCCTGCGCACCGACCCGGAGCTGGCCGCCCTGTGGGAGCCGAAGCTGACGTCCCAGGTGTACGACGGGGAGGAGCTGCGCCCGGCCGCCGAGAAGGGCGGTGTGCTCTTCGGGATGGGCATGACCGAGAAGCAGGGCGGCAGCGACGTCCGGGCCAACACGACGACCGCGACGCCGCTGGACGCGGCGGGCGAGTACGTCCTGACGGGCCACAAGTGGTTCTGCTCGGCGCCGATGAGTGACGGATTCCTGGTCCTGGCCCAGGCGCCCGGGGGGCTCACCTGCTTCCTGGTGCCGCGGGTCCTGGAGGACGGGACGCGCAATGTGTTCCGGATCCAGCGGCTGAAGGACAAACTCGGCAACAGGTCGAACGCCTCGAGCGAGGTCGAGTTCGACGGGACGTGGGCACGTCGGGTCGGCGAGGAGGGGCGGGGGGTGCGCACCATCATCGAGATGGTCGCGGCCACCCGGCTGGACTGTGCGCTCGGTTCCGCAGCGCTGATGCGGCAGGCGGTGGCGCAGGCCGTGCACCACGCCGCGTACCGCAGCGCCTTCGGCGGGCCGCTGATCGACAAGCCGCTGATGCGCAACGTCCTGGCCGATCTGGCGCTGGAGTCGGAGGCGGCGACGACGCTGGCGCTGCGGCTGGCGGCGGCGTACGACGACGGGTCGGAGGAGGAGCGGGCGTTCCTGCGCCTCGCGGTGCCCGCGGCCAAGTACTGGGTGACGAAGCGGTGCACGCCGGTGACGGCCGAGGCACTGGAGTGTCTGGGCGGCAACGGCTATGTCGAGGAGTCGGGGATGCCGCGGCTGCTGCGCGAGTCGCCACTGAACTCGATCTGGGAGGGCTCGGGCAACGTCCAGGCGCTGGACGTGCTGCGGGCGCTGCAGCGGGAGCCGCAGGCGCTGAACGCCTTCCTGGCGGAGGTCGGCAAGGCCCGGGGCGCGGACCACCGGCTGGACGGGGCGATCAAGGACCTGCTGACCGAACTGGCCGATCTGGACGGCATCGAGGCGCGGGCCCGCAGGCTGGTGGAGCGGATGGCACTGGTGCTGCAGGGCTCGCTGCTGGTGCGCTGGGCGCCGGCGCAGGTGGCGGACGCGTTCTGCGCGTCCCGGCTGGGCGGTGACTGGGGCACGGCGTTCGGGACGCTGCCGCACAGCCTGGACCTAGCGGCGATCGTCGAGCGAGCGCGCGCGGTCGTCTGACCCGCGCCCCTGAGGTGAACCGAGCCTCGGACAGAGAAAGGACCCCGGGCGCGGGCCGTGGTGCGAGGGCCCGCGCCCGGGAGAGCGGCTGGGGTGATGCTGCGCCGACACGGCACCAACCCAACGCCGTACCGAAGACCGGTACGACGCCACTGTCGTACAGCTGCACGGCTGTTCGCGAGAGTTGCAAAGGGTTGCAGCGTTGTGGGTCATATCGTCTCCCGCCCCGCGCGGGGCGGGAGAGGATGGTGGTGTCAGAAGAAGCACCGTGGGCGGGCGGCAGCCGGGAGGGCCAGTGCGGGAAGCCACAGTCGACATCACGCGGCTCGCCGCGATGGACACGCGTGAGGCCGCACTGCTGCTCAAGGGGGTACGGGACGCCACGCTGCGGGGCGGCCGGCCCCGGCTCGCGCCGCGGGCCGACATACGGGATTCCTGGCAGCGGATGCTCCGCACGGGTGTGGACCCGGACCGGGACCGGCGTTCGGGGCTGTTGTCGCCGGCGGAGCTGGAGCGGCGCCGGGCGGAGTCGCCGCTGGCGGAGCTGCTGCCGCTGTTGCGCGAGGGCCTGGTGTCGGTGTCCGGCGCGGAGCGTGACGCGGTGGACCACATCATGGTGGTGGCGGACGCCGACGGCCGGGTGTTGTGGCGGGAGGGGAGTTCGGCCGTTCTCAGGAAGGCGGACGGGCACGGTTTCGAGCTGGGGGCCGACTGGACGGAGGCGACGGTCGGCACGAACGGGATCGGCACCCCGCTGGTGACGCGCCGGCCGGTCCATGTGCACTCGGCCGAGCACTTCGTGGCCACCCACCATTCGTGGACCTGTGCGGGCGCGCCGATCACCGATCCGCGGGACGGGCGACTGCTCGGGGCGGTCGATGTGAGCGGGCCGCTCTCGACGATGCACCCGGCGACGCTGATGCTGGTCAGCTCGGTGGCCAGGCTGGCCGAGGCGGAGCTGCGCAACCGCCACTTCTCGGATCTGGCGAAGCTGCGTTCGGTCGCGGCGCCGATCCTGTGCCGGGTGGGTGGCCGGGCGCTGGCCGTGGACACGCACGGGTGGATGGCGGGGGTCATCGGTATGCCCCCGGTGGACCGGCTGCCGCTGCCGGCCTCGTTCCGGGCCGGCCGGGTGTGGCTGCCGTCGCTGGGCATGTGCGCCGTGGAGCCGCTGCCCGGTGGCTGGCTGCTGCGGCTGGTGGAGGAGGAGGCGCAGGCGGCGGTGACGGCGAGCCGGCTGGTGCTGGACGTGAGCCGGCCGCGTCGGTGGTCGCTGGAGGTGTCGGGGGCGGCGGGCGGCTGGACGCAGGAATTGAGCCCGCGCCACGCCGAGCTGCTGTACGTCCTGGCCCTGCACCGGGACGGCCGTTCGGCGGCGGAGCTGGCCGGTGACGTGTTCGGCGACCGTACGCGCACGGTGACGGTCCGGGCCGAGATGTCCCGGATGCGGCGCACCCTGGGCGGGGTCCTCGCCCACCGCCCCTACCGCTTCCGCGAGGAGGTGGAGGTCGTGGTGATCGGCCCGGACGATCCCCGTGATCTGCTGCCCCAGTCGACGGCGCCGGCGGTGCGGAGCGCCCGTGGGGAGCCGGCGGGCGGGGCCGGGCCGGGCGGCCGCTTGGGTGACGGGGTGCGGTCGTGATTCCCTGGCCGGCATGAGCATCACTGTGACCACCTGGTCCCTGGAGCAGACCTCGCCCTCCGATCTGCGGCCGGCCGCGGACCCCGCCGGGGACGTGCGCATCGTGCGGGCCGAGGTGCCGTCGCCCGAGTTCAGCCGCTTCCTCTACAGCGCGGTCGGCGGCGACATACGCTGGACCGACCGGCTGGGTCTGACGTACGCCCAGTGGCGGGAGATCGTCGAGCGGCCGGGGGCGGAGACCTGGGTGGCGTACGACCGGGGGACGCCGGCCGGTTACGTGGAGCTCGATCCGCAGGACGACGGGGTCGTCGAGATCGTCTACTTCGGGCTGATTCCGGCGTTCCGGGGCCGGCGGATCGGCGGCCATCTGCTGTCGTACGGCACGGCCCGGGCCTGGGACCTGGCGGAGCGCTGGCCCGGCCGGGCGCCGACCGAGCGGGTGTGGCTGCACACCTGCTCGCTGGACGGGGAGCACGCGATGGACAACTACGCGCGGCGCGGCTTCCGGCTGTTCGACACCAAGGTGACGGAGGAGCCGGACGTACCGAACCCGGGCCCCTGGCCGGGCGCCCTCGGCTGACCGCCGGCGCCCCGTGGGCCGGGTGCCCGCACCCGGCCCCTCCCGGCGCCCCGACCTTCCCGGCCCTCCCGGGGCCCGACCTTCCCGGCCCCCCGGCGCCCGACCTTCCCGGCCCTCCCGGGGCCCGACCTTCTCGACCATCCCCGCGCCCGACCTTCCCGGCCCTCCCGCCGCCTCCGCCACACGGCCCTGGGGCCGCTCCGCCTCCCTGGTCGGCGGTCCGGTCCGTGCCCCGCCCCCCGCACACGCGCCGGTGCGGCGGAAAGTGACCGGCGACACATCCGTCCATATCTCGGGACACTCTTGTCCACATGATGGACGAACCTGGACTGGGTCCAAACCCCCATGGCACGCTTCCGTCATGTCTCGAGCTGGAATTGCCTTGGTGAGTCGGCGGCACGTCGACCTCGGCCGCATGTCCAGCGCCATCTGTCCGGTGAGCTGAGCGAACCAGCAACACCGCGATCACCTGAACTTCTGAGTCTCCAGCGCACCGCCGCGCCACCCCCTGTCTTGCGCGCGAGTGTGCAGGTCAGAGCCGCCCTCCTGCAGTCCCGAAGGACGTATCGTCATGGCCGCCACCCCGGAAAAGCCCGCACCCGCCACGCCCCGCCGCAAGGCCGGGCGCCACCGTGGCGAGGGTCAGTGGGCCGTGGGCCACTTCACGCCCCTCAACGGCAACGAGCAGTTCAAGAAGGACGACGACGGTCTCAATGTGCGGACACGCATTGAGACGATCTACTCCAAGGCCGGCTTCGACTCGATCGACCCCAACGACCTGCGCGGACGCATGCGCTGGTGGGGGCTCTACACCCAGCGCAAGCCCGGGATCGACGGCGGCAAGACCGCGATCCTGGAGCCGGAGGAGCTGGACGACGAGTACTTCATGCTCCGCGTCCGTATCGACGGCGGCCGTCTGACCACCGAGCAGCTGCGGGTCATCGGTGAGATCTCGCAGGAGTTCGCCCGCGGGACCGCCGACATCACCGACCGGCAGAACATCCAGTACCACTGGATCCGGATCGAGGACGTCCCCGAGATCTGGAACCGGCTGGAGGCCGTCGGACTGTCGACGACGGAGGCGTGCGGCGACACCCCGCGTGTCATCCTCGGCTCGCCGGTCGCCGGCATCGCCGAGGACGAGATCATCGACGGCACCCCGGCCATCGAGGAGATCCAGCGCCGGATCGTCGGCAACAAGGCGTTCTCGAACCTGCCCCGCAAGTTCAAGTCGGCGATCTCCGGCTCCCCGCTGCTGGACGTGGCGCACGAGATCAACGACATCGCCTTCGTCGGTGTGCACCACCCCGAGCACGGCCCCGGCTTCGACCTCTGGGTCGGCGGTGGCCTGTCCACCAACCCCAAGATCGGTGTCCGCCTCGGCGCCTGGGTCCCCCTCGGCGAGGTCCCCGACGTCTACGAGGGCGTCATCTCGATCTTCCGCGACTACGGCTACCGCCGGCTGCGCACCCGCGCCCGTCTGAAGTTCCTGGTCGCCGACTGGGGCGCCGAGAAGTTCCGCCAGGTGCTGGAGGACGAGTACCTGAAGCGCAAGCTGGTCGACGGCCCCGCCCCGGCGCAGCCCGTGCAGCAGTGGCGCGACCACGTCGGCGTCCACCGGCAGCAGGACGGCAACTTCTACGTCGGGTTCGCGCCGCGCGTCGGCCGGGTCGACGGCGCCACTCTCACCAAGATCGCCGAGATCGCGGAGGCGCACGGCTCGGGCCGGCTGCGCACCACCGCCGAGCAGAAGATGCTCGTCCTCGACGTGGTCGAGAGCCAGGTCGAGTCGCTGGTGTCCGCGCTGGAGGCGCTGGACCTGCGGGTCAACCCGTCCCCGTTCCGCCGGGGCACCATGGCCTGCACGGGCATCGAGTTCTGCAAGCTGGCCATCGTCGAGACCAAGGCGCGCGGCGCCTCGCTGATCGACGAGCTGGAGCGCCGCATCCCGGACTTCGACCAGCCCATCACGATCAACATCAACGGCTGCCCCAACGCCTGCGCCCGTATCCAGGTGGCGGACATCGGTCTCAAGGGTCAGCTGGTCCTCGACGAGGAGGGCCGGCAGGTCGAGGGCTACCAGGTGCACCTCGGCGGCGCGCTCGGCCTGGAGGCCGGCTTCGGCCGCAAGGTCCGCGGGCTGAAGGTCACCGCCGCCGAGCTGCCCGACTACGTCGAGCGGGTCCTCAAGCGCTTCCAGGCGGAACGCGAGGACGGCGAGCGCTTCGCCACCTGGGCGGCCCGCGCCTCCGAGGAGGCCCTTTCGTGAGCGGCGCGCACACGGCCACCGGGCCGCACCGGACCGCGACGCCGGCGGCGCCGCGACGCGTGGGCGAAGACGGCGCCACCCCCGGGCCTCGGGCCCGGGGGGAGAACGAGGGGGCGCGGTGAGCGAGCGCGCCGCCCCGTTCTACTGCCCGTACTGCGGCGACGAGGACCTGCGGCCCAACGAGACGGGACACGGCGCGTGGGAATGCGCGGCGTGCAACCGGGCCTTCCGGCTGAAGTTCCTCGGGCTGCTCAGCCGGGGGCTTCAGGGCAACGACCGTGGAGGGGAAGCGATATGACGACCGTCCGTACGAAGGAAGAGCTGAAGGGGCTCGCCGACCAGGCGGGCCGCGATCTCGAAGAGGCCTCTCCGCTGGAGATCCTCCAGTGGGCCGCCGACACCTTCGGCGCGCGCTTCTGCGTGACCTCGTCCATGGAGGACGCGGTCGTCGCGCACCTCGCTTCCCGGGCGTTCCCCGGTGTCGACGTCGTCTTCCTCGACACCGGCTACCACTTCCCCGAGACGATCGGCACCCGTGACGCGGTGGCCGCAGTGATGGACGTCAACGTCATCACGCTGACGCCGCGGCAGACGGTGGCCGAGCAGGACGCCGAGTACGGCCCGAGGCTGCACGACCGCGACCCGGACCTGTGCTGCGCGCTGCGCAAGGTCAAGCCGCTGGAGGAGGGTCTGACCGCGTACGACGCGTGGGCGACCGGCCTGCGCCGCGACGAGTCCCCCACCCGGGCGAACACCCCGGTCGTCGGCTGGGACGAGAAGCGCCAGAAGGTCAAGATCTCGCCCATCGCCCGCTGGACGCAGGACGACGTGGACGCGTACGTCGCCGAGCACGGTGTCCTCACCAACCCGCTACTCATGGACGGATACGCCTCCGTGGGCTGCGCCCCCTGCACCCGCCGGGTGGCGGAGGGCGAGGACGCGCGCGCCGGCCGCTGGGCGGGCCGGGCCAAGACCGAGTGCGGGCTGCACGGATGACGACTGTGGGAGAGAAGAACGTGACTGGAGCCACCATCTGGCTCACCGGGCTGCCGAGCGCCGGCAAGACCACCATCGCGCACGAGCTGGCCGGCCGACTGCGCGGCGAGGGCCACCGTGTCGAGCTGCTCGACGGTGACGAGATCCGCGAGTTCCTCTCGGCGGGCCTCGGCTTCAGCCGCGAGGACCGGCACACCAACGTGCAGCGGATCGGCTTCGTCGCCGAACTGCTCGCGTCGAACGGTGTGAAGGTCCTGGTGCCGGTCATCGCCCCCTACGCGGACAGCCGCGAGGCGGTGCGCGGGCGCCACCAGCAGGAAGGCACTCCGTACGTCGAGGTGCACGTCGCCACTCCGGTGGAGGTCTGCTCCGTACGGGATGTGAAGGGGCTGTACGCCAAGCAGGCCGCGGGTGAGATCAGCGGGCTGACGGGCGTGGACGACCCGTACGAGGAGCCGGAGACTCCCGACCTGCGGATCGAGTCCCAGAACCAGACCGTGCAGGAGTCCGCCGCGGCGGTCCACACCCTGCTGACCGAGAGGGGACTGGCATGACGGCCACCGTCACCGGTATCCACGACACCGACAGCCCGTTCGCGCTGTCGCACCTGGACTCACTGGAGTCCGAGGCGGTGCACATCTTCCGCGAGGTGGCGGGTGAGTTCGAGCGGCCGGTGATCCTGTTCTCCGGCGGCAAGGACTCGATCGTCATGCTGCACCTCGCGCTGAAGGCGTTCGCGCCCGCCGCGGTTCCCTTCTCGCTGCTGCACGTGGACACCGGGCACAACTTCCCCGAGGTCATCGAGTACCGCGACCGCACGGTCGAGAAGTACGGGCTGCGGCTGCACGTCGCGTCGGTGCAGGAGTACATCGACGCCGGGAAGCTGCGTGAGCGCCCGGACGGCACCCGCAATCCGCTGCAGACGGTGCCGCTCACCGAGGCGATCCAGCAGCACCGTTTCGACGCGGTGTTCGGCGGCGGCCGCCGCGACGAGGAGAAGGCGCGCGCCAAGGAGCGGGTGTTCTCGCTGCGGGACGAGTTCTCGCAGTGGGACCCGCGCCGGCAGCGCCCGGAACTGTGGCAGCTGTACAACGGCCGGCACGCTCCCGGCGAGCACGTCCGGGTGTTCCCCCTGTCGAACTGGACCGAGCTGGACGTCTGGCAGTACATCGAGCGCGAGGACATCGAGCTGCCGGACATCTACTTCGCGCACGAGCGCGAGGTGTTCTCCCGCAACGGCATGTGGCTGACGGCCGGCGAGTGGGGCGGCCCGAAGGATTCCGAGCCGGTCGAGAAGCGGCTGATCCGCTACCGCACCGTCGGTGACATGTCCTGCACCGGTGCCGTCGACTCCGACGCGACCACGCTCGAGGCCGTGATCGCCGAGATCGCCGCGTCCCGGCTCACCGAGCGGGGCGCCACCCGGGCCGACGACAAGCTGTCCGAGGCCGCGATGGAAGACCGCAAGCGCGAGGGGTACTTCTAGAGATGTCCACCAAGACCGAGCAGCTGGCCGGGATCTCGGCCACCACCCTGCTGCGCTTCGCCACCGCCGGGTCCGTCGACGACGGCAAGTCCACGCTGGTGGGCCGGCTGCTGCACGACTCCAAGTCGGTGCTGGCCGACCAGCTGGAGGCCGTCGAGCACGCCTCGCGCTCGCGCGGCCAGGAGGCCCCCGACCTGGCGCTGCTGACCGACGGCCTGCGCGCCGAGCGGGAACAGGGCATCACCATCGACGTGGCGTACCGCTACTTCGCCACGCCGCGGCGCCGCTTCATCCTGGCCGACACGCCGGGCCATGTGCAGTACACCCGCAACATGGTCACGGGCGCGTCGACCGCCGAGCTGGCGGTCGTGCTGGTCGACGCCCGCAACGGGGTCGTCGAGCAGACCCGCCGCCACGCCGCGGTGGCCGCGCTGCTGCGCGTCCCGCACGTGGTGCTCGCGGTCAACAAGATGGACCTCGTCGGCTACGCCGAGCCCGTCTTCGCCGCGATCGCCGAGGAGTTCACGACCTACGCCTCCGAGCTCGGCGTCCCGGAGATCACCGCGATCCCGATCTCCGCGCTGGCCGGTGACAACGTGGTGGAGCCGTCCGCGAACATGGACTGGTACGGCGGCCCGACGGTGCTGGAGCACCTGGAGACCGTGCCGGTCAGCCACGACCTGACGGCGTGCCATGCGCGGTTCCCGGTGCAGTACGTGATCCGTCCGCAGACGGCCGAGCATCCCGACTACCGGGGCTACGCCGGTCAGATCGCCGCCGGTGCCTTCCGTGTGGGCGAGCAGGTCACCGTCCTGCCCTCCGGCCGTACCTCCACCATCACCGCGATCGACGCGCTCGGCGAGTCCGTCGACATCGCCTGGGCGCCGCAGTCCGTGACGATCCGGCTGGCCGACGACATCGACATCTCGCGGGGGGATCTGATCGCCCCGGCCGGTGACGCGCCCCGGACGACGCAGGACGTCGAGGCGACGGTCTGCCACGTGGCGGACCAGCCGCTCTCGGTCGGCCAGCGGGTGCTGCTGAAGCACACGACCCGCACCGTCAAGGCGATCGTCAAGGACATCCCGTCCCGGCTGACGCTGGACGACCTGTCCCAGCACGCGGCGCCGGGACAGCTGGTGGCCAACGACATCGGCCGGGTCGTGGTGCGCACCGCGGAGCCGCTGGCGCTCGACTCCTACGCGGACTCGCGCCGTACGGGCTCCTTCCTGCTGATCGACCCGGCGGACGGCACCACGCTGGCGGCCGGCATGGCGGGCGACGCGTTCGCCACGGCCAAGGCCCCGGCCCAGGCCGACGACGAGGGCTGGGACTTCTGATGGACGACGTGTACGCCACCTTCGCGAAGGAGGGCGGCCGGGTGGGCAGCGGCGCCCTCGGGTCGGGAACGGGGGGTGTCGCGCGATGTGCTCGCTGACGCCGCGCCCGCTCCCGTACCGCCGAAGACACCAAGACGCCGACATCCCGGCCACGCCCCTGACTCGCAGGAGGCCGTGACCGCCGGGCCCGAGGAGAGGAAACCCTCCGTGCCTGCCACATCCCGCACCACCCTGCGCCGCGGCCTCGCCGCTGCCGCCGCCCTGCCCCTGCTGATCGGGGCCCTCGCCTCCTGCGGCTACGGCTCCAAGGCCACCGAGGACACCTCCAAGGTGGCCGCCAAGGGCGAGAAGCTCTCGGCCGACTCGGTGCGGATCGGCTACTTCCCCAACCTCACGCACGCCACGGCGCTGGTGGGTGACCAGGAGGGCATCTTCCAGAAGGAGCTCGGCGGTACGCAGCTGAAGGTCTCCACCTTCAACGCCGGCCCGTCGGAGATCGAGGCGCTGAACGCCGACTCGATCGACATCGGCTTCATCGGACCCTCCCCCGCGATCAACGGGTACACCAAGTCCAAGGGCAAGAACCTGCGCATCATCGCCGGTTCGGCGTCGGGCGGGGTGAAGCTGGTCGTCAACCCGGCCAAGATCAGGACCCTGGCGGACGTCAAGGGCAAGCGGATCGCCACTCCGCAGCACGGCAACACCCAGGACGTCGCGTTCCTCAACTGGATCGCCGAGCAGGGCTGGAAGGTCGACGCGCAGAGCGGCAAGGGTGACGTCTCCGTGGTCCGCACGGAGAACAAGGTCGCTCCGGACGCCTACAAGTCCGGTTCCATCGACGGCGCCTGGGTGCCGGAGCCGACCGCGTCGAAGCTCGTCAGCGAGGGCGCGAAGGTGCTGCTCGACGAGTCGACGCTGTGGCCGGACAAGAAGTTCGTGATCACCAACATCATCGTGTCGCAGAAGTTCCTGAAGGCCCACCCGGACGTGGTGGAGGCGGTGCTGCGCGGTTCGGTGAAGACGAACGCGTGGATCAACGCCAACCCGGACAAGGCGAAGGCGTCCGCGAACACCAAGCTCAAGGCGCTCACCGGAAAGCCGCTGGGGGACAAGGTGATCGACCCGGCGTGGCCGTCCATTCAGTTCACCGACGACCCGCTGGCCACCACGCTCCAGGCGCAGGCGGACCACGCGGTGAAGGCCGGTCTCCTGGAGAAGCCGGACCTGTCCGGCATCTACGACCTGACCGCGCTCAACAAGGTCCTCAAGGCCGAGGGCAGGCCGGCGGTCGCCGACGCCGGTCTCGGCGCCGAGTAACCATCCATCCGTACGCTTCCAGGAGGTGACGACCATGGCCACCACGATCGCCAAGGCCGAGGACCGGGCCGGGCTGTCCACGCACGCCGCCCGTCTCGAGCACGTCTCGAAGTCCTTCGCCACTCCGGCCGGGCGGCAGCTCGTCCTGGACGACATCTCGCTCGATGTCGCGCCGGGTGAGTTCGTCACCCTCCTGGGAGCGTCGGGCTGCGGCAAGTCGACGCTGCTCAACCTGGTCGCCGGGCTCGACCGGCCGACTTCGGGGTCCATCGAGACCCCGGGCGGCCGGCCGGCCCTGATGTTCCAGGAGCACGCGCTGTTCCCGTGGCTGACCGCGGGCAAGAACATCGAACTGGCGCTGCGGCTGCGCGGCGTCGCCAAGAACGAGCGGCGGACCGAGGCCGAGCGGCTGCTGGAACTGGTGCGGCTGAACGGCTCGTACGGGAAGCGCGTCCACGAGCTGTCCGGCGGTATGCGCCAGCGGGTGGCGCTGGCCCGGGCGCTCGCGCAGGACAGTGATCTGCTGCTGATGGACGAGCCGTTCGCGGCGCTCGACGCCATCACCCGCGATGTGCTGCACGACGAGCTGACCCGCATCTGGCGGGAGACGAGGCTGTCGGTGCTGTTCGTCACCCACAACGTCCGCGAGGCCGTGCGGCTGGCCCAGCGTGTGGTGCTGCTGTCGTCCCGGCCGGGGCGGATCGCCCGGGAGTGGGAGATCGACATCCCGCAGCCGCGCCGTATCGAGGACGCCGCCGTGGCGGAGCTGTCCGTCGAGATCACCGAAGAACTGCGTGGGGAGATCCGCCGTCATGGCCAGCACTGATACGAAGACCACGGCCAAGTCCGACGATCTCGCGGGGCTCGAGGCGGGTCTGGACGCGCTGGACGCCGTCCAGGTGACGCGGACCCCGGTGCGCGACGTCCTGCTGAAGAAGGTCCTGCCTCCGGTGGTGGCCGTCGCGCTGGTGCTGGTGGTGTGGCAGCTGCTGGTGTGGGCGAAGGTCACCGAGGACTACAAGCTGCCGCCGCCGTCCGCGGTCTGGGACAGCCTTTCCACCATGTGGCTGGAGGGCACGCTCCTCGACGTGCTGTGGACCAGTGTGTCGCGTGCCCTGCTGGGCTTCGTGATGGCGCTGGCCATCGGTACGCCGCTGGGACTGCTGGTCTCCCGGGTGAAGTTCGTGCGCGCGGCGATCGGTCCGATCCTGTCCGGGCTGCAGTCACTGCCGTCGGTGGCCTGGGTGGCGCCCGCGGTGCTCTGGATCGGTCTCAACGACTCGATGATGTACGCGGTGATCCTGCTGGGTGCCGTGCCGTCGATCGCCAACGGTCTGGTGGCGGGTGTCGACCAGGTTCCGCCGCTGTTCCTGCGGGCCGGCCGCACACTCGGCGCGACCGGGCTCAGGGGCGCCTGGCACATCGTGATGCCGGCCGCGCTGCCGGGCTATCTGGCCGGTCTGAAGCAGGGCTGGGCGTTCTCCTGGCGCTCGCTGATGGCGGCCGAGATCATCGCCTCCTCTCCCGAACTGGGTCTGGGGCTCGGCCAGTTGCTGGAGAACGGCCGCAACAACATCGACATGCCGGGGATCTTCCTCGCGATCATCCTGATCCTGATCGTGGGTATCGCGATCGATCTGCTGATCTTCAGCCCGCTGGAGCGCACGGTGCTGCGCCGCCGCGGTCTGCTGGTGAAGAGCTGAGCCGACCATGAACCGTCCTGTCCTGCTCGTGATCGCCCACGGCAGCCGCGACCCGCGGCACGCCGCGACCGTCCACTCCCTGGTGCGGCGGGCCGGGGCGATGCGTCCCGGGCTGCGGGTGGAGACGGCGTTCCTGGACTTCAACGTCCCGTCGGTGCCCGGTGTGCTGGAGCGGCTCGCGGCGGAGGGGGTGCGCGACGTGGTCGCGCTGCCCCTGCTGCTGACCCGCGCCTTCCACGCCAAGGCCGACATCCCGGCCGTACTGCGCCAGGCGCCCGCCGCGCTGCGGATACGGCAGGCCGAGGTGCTCGGGCCGTCCCCCCTGCTGGTGGCGGCGGTCGAGCGGCGGCTGTACGAGGCCGGGCTCACGCCCGGCGACAAGCGCTCGACCGGGGTCGTCCTGGCCTCGGCGGGCTCCACCGACCCGGAGGCGATCGCAGTGATCGCTGAAATGGCGCGGGAGCTGCGGCACACCGGTTGGTGCGCCGTGCGGCCTGCGTTCGCCTCCGCTGTTTCCGCCGCGGGCTTCCTCCGCACCGAGGATGCCGTGCGGGCGCTCCGGACGAACGGCGTACGGCGGGTGGCGGTCGCCCCGTATGTGATCGCGCCCGGCCGGCTGCCCGACCGGATCGCCCGGGGCGCTGCCGGGGCGGATGTCCTCGCCGATGTGCTGGGCCCTTCGCCGGAGCTGGCCCGGCTGCTGCTGGAGCGGTACGACGGGGCGCGCGCCGAGCGGCGTGGCGCGCTGGTGGCCTGAGGTTCAGGCGCCGGTCAGTTCGACCAGTTTCTTCACGGTGTTCCAGTTGCGCGTGGTGCCGACGATGCCCTTGTTCAGGGCGGGCCGGGAAAGGGCGTCGGCCAGTTTGGAGCGGCCCAGGCCGCCCGGGGTGTAGAGGTAGAGCGCCCGGTCGCCGAGGCGGAACTCCTCCGGAAGGAAGGCCGCCTGGTCGAGCGCGGCGTACCGCTCCGCCGTCACCTGCTCCGAGAAGAACGTGACGTGCAGCTGCTTGCCCTCCAGCTCGGCCGCGGGGAAGGGGCAGGCGTCGGCGACGGCGCGCAGATACGGTCCGCCGCGGACGACGCACTCGACGGTGAAGCCGAAGTGCTTTTCGATAGCGGCCTCCAGCTCGGCGCCCAGGGCGTTCTCGCCGGCGCCGGACGCGCTGGTGAAGACGGCGTTGCCGCTCTGCAGATACGTCTGTACGCCGGCGTGGCCGAGCTCCGTCAGCAGGGTGCGGAGCTGTGCCATGGGCACCTTCTTGTGGCCGCTGACATTGATCCCGCGCAGCAGGGCGGCGTATCTCGTCGTCATGGTCACACGATAGGACGGCCGCCGTGCCCCGTGGGGGAGGGCACGGCGGCCGCCGGTCCGGGGGGTTACTCCACGATCTTCAGCAGCTTATTGGGCGTGCCCTGCGTGGGGTTGGAGATCTTGTCGGGCGTGGCGCCGTCGGTGAGCGCCTTGGCGACCTGCTCCGGGGTGGCGTCCTTGTGGCCCGCCAGGTACACCGCGGCGGCGCCCACGACGTGCGGGGTGGCCATGGAGGTGCCGGAGATGGTGTTGGTGGCGTCGTCGCCCTCGTTCCACGTCGAGGTGATGTCGGAGCCCGGGGCGTAGAGGTCCACGACCGAACCGAAGTTGGAGAAGCCGGACTGCTGGTCTTCCTTGGTGGAGGAGGCGACCGTGATGGCCTCCTGGACCCGCGCCGGGGACTTCTGTCCGGCGTCGCTGGACTCGTTGCCCGCGGCGACACCGAAGGTGATGCCGGCGGCGATGGCCTTGCGGACGGCCTCGTCGAGGGCCGGGTCGGCGCCGCCGCCGAGGCTCATGTTGGCGACGGACGGGCCCTGGTGGTTCTTGGTGACCCAGTCGATGCCCGCGACGACCTGCTCGGTGGTGCCGGAGCCGTTGTCGTCGAGGACGCGCACGGCGACGATCTTCGCCTTCTTGGCGACACCGTGCGAGGCGCCCGCGATGGTGCCGGCGACGTGCGTGCCGTGGCCGTTGCCGTCGTTGGCATCGTTGTCGTTGTCGATGGCGTCGAAGCCGGAGGTCGCCCGGCCCTCGAAGTCCTTGTGGCTGACCCGCACACCGGTGTCGATGACGTACGCGGTGACGCCCTCGCCGCCGTTGTCGGGGTAGGTGTACTTGCTGTCGCCGGCGGTGTCGGCCTGGTCGACCCGGTCGAGGCCCCAGGACGGGGGGTTGTCCTGGGTGGCGTCGATGGTGAACTTCTTGTTCTGGACGACCTTGGCGACGGCCGGGTCGGCCGCGAGACGCTTGGCCTCGGTCTCCGAAAGCCCGCTGGCGGAGAAGCCGTTGACCGCCGAGGTGTAGCTGCGCTGGAGCTTGCCGCCGTACTCCTGGGCGAGCTCCTTCTGGTCCGCCTTCTCGTCCAGGAGGACGATGTAGCTGCCGGAGACGGCGCCTTCGGCGCCGAGGCCGTAGACGGTTCCTTCGGCGGGGGCGGGGGCGGCGCCGGCGTAGGAGGTGCCGAA
The DNA here is from genome assembly GCF_054963715.1 of Streptomyces sp. STAM6. Taxonomy (NCBI): domain Bacteria; kingdom Bacillati; phylum Actinomycetota; class Actinomycetes; order Kitasatosporales; family Streptomycetaceae; genus Streptomyces; species Streptomyces sp. STAM6. Next base: position 64,300 of record NZ_JBUEFZ010000028.1, read on the forward strand.
CACGGTCACCGACGCGACGGCGGCTATGGCCGCGGAGAGCTTGATTCCGCGCGCACGCTTGTGAGTTGCCATGAAGAGGGGTCTCCTCGTCATCATTTGTGGGGGGAATGGCGCCGGACGGCAATTCTTCCGGGGCCGTTCGAAACCCTGACCGATTGACGAGTGCAAATCAAGAGCTTCATACAGCTGTGACTTACTCAACAAAGTTGCGTAATAAAAAATCAGCCACGGCCGGGCAAAGCGGGCACGGCGTGACAACGAGGCGCGGCCTGACCCATGTGGCCACACCACGCCTCATTACGCCCCGTGTTGAGATGCGCGGACCGCTTCACGACCCGCCCCCGGCCCCTCAGGGGAGTTCGGCCTCGATGAGGTCGGCGGCCCGTGCCGCACCGCCCTCGGCGGCCATGCTCAGCCTGATCTCCCGGGCGCGCCGGGCGACTTCGGGATCGTCCACGAGTTCCAGGACGGCCACCCGCAGCGCCTCGGCCGTGGCGTCGGCCATCGGCAGATGGCGGGCCACGCCCAGCGAGGCCAGCATGTCGGCGTTGCCGAACTGGTCGACGGCCTGCGGGACGGCGACCATGGGCGTGCCGGTCGCGAGCCCCTCCTGGGCACCACCCGCGCCCGCGTGCGTGATGAACGCGTCCGCCTGGCGCAGCACGGACAACTGCGGGACCCAGTCGCGCACTTCGACGTTGACGGGCACCTCGCCGAGCTCGGCGAGGTCGACGTGCTTGCCGATCTGCAGGACGACATGCCATCCGGGCAGGTCGCCGAAGGCCCGTACGCACGCCCGGTAGAAGTCGGGCCGCTTGGTGAAGGCGGAGCCGAGCGAGACCAGCAGCACCTTCTCCGCACCGGCCGGCCGCCGCCACTCCCCCTGCTCCGCCCGGTCGCCCTGGCAGGCCCCGACGAAGGTGTACACGGACGCGTCGACCCGGTCCGCGTTCGGCTGGAGCACCCTGGGGATCAGCACCACGGCGCGGCGGGGGCGGGCGATGAGCCGGTCAGGGTGTGTGTCGACGCCGTTCTCGCCGAGCCACGCCTCGAAGCGCGCATAGTACGCCTTGCCGCGTTCGGACGCCTTGAGGTCGGCGTACATCGGCTCGGCGACCTCCTCCTCGTACCCCTCCCAGGGAACGAGGTTGGGCCACAGCGACACGGCGGGCACGCCCCACCGATGGGCGAGCACCGGCGCCGGATAGGCGGTGATGTCATGGATGACCAGATCCGGCTCGTCGCCCTCGAAGGCGGCCGCGAGTTGCGGCAGGACCTGGATGGCGTCGTCCAGGAACGGCTCGATGTTGTCGATGAGTTCGGTGCCCCACGCCTCCGGGTCGTCGTCCGTGGGGAGGATGGACGTGTAGATCACCGGCTCGGCACCGGTTTCGGCGATCTTCTCGGCGAAGGACGCGGGGATCGCGTAACTGACGCGGTGACCACGGGCGACGAGTTCCCGGACGACTTCGAGGCTCGGATTGACGTGCCCGTGGGCGGCGATGGAGAACATGGCGATGTGGGCACGGTCTTCGGAGGTCATGACGACACCATAACGAGACGAGACGTCTCGTGCAACTCGGTGCGGCGGCGGTGGCGCTCACCGCTGGTAGCGCGCCAGCACCAGATTCCCGTCCTCCACCAGGCGTTGCTCCAGCTCCTCGGTGTCGATGGCGCCGCTGTAGTACTCCTGGAACGCGGGCGTGGCGACCTTGTCCTTCCACTCGGCGTAGCCGCGCACCGACTGCGCCGGGGCGGACACGAGGTGCCGGGCGAGCGCCGCGCCGGTGGCCCAGCCGTCCTTCCGGGTGCGCAGGGAGGGGTCCTTGAGCGCCTCGCTCCCGGTGGGGAGCATCCAGTCGCCGCGCGCGAGGCGCACCATGTTGCGCGGCTGGAGGAGGAAGTCGATGAACCGGGCCGCCTCCCGCTTGTACGGGCTGTCCTCGGCGATGGAAAGGGTCTGCGGGCTCACCCCCTGGGCCAGTCCGTCCTCGCCCGCCGGGGCGGGAAGCACGGTCCACGGGAAGCCCTCGGGAGCCTGCTGGACGATCTGCTGGCGGTACGAGAAGCCCAGCGGGACCATGGCGTACTTGCCGCCGAAGAAGCCGGGGAGGGTGTCGGAGCCCCCCGTGCCGAGGGTCGTGCGGGGCGCGCTGCGGTCGGTGTTGACCTGACCGTGGACGGTCCCGGGCACCACCGCGTCGCCCCGCTCGAACCGGATCTCCACCTTCCCGTCCTCGCGCCGGTGGAAGAGCTGCCCGCCCGCGGACAGACCGAGGTTGAGGCTGACGGAGACCGGTTCCTTCAGGGGCCAGGCGACGGCGTACTTCCCCGGCCCCATCGCCGCCGTCAGATCCTTGGTGATCCGCCGGAACTCGGGCCAGCTCCAGGGCTTGTCCGGGGTGGGGATGCGGACGCCGGCGGACCGGAGGATCCGCTCGTTGGCCATGATGACGCGGGGCTCCTGCAGGAACGGCACGCCGTACACCCCGCCGCCGAAGGTGACGGTGTCCCAGCTGTGGCGCGGGATGTCCGCCTTCAGCCGCTCGGGCAGCAGCTCGCGCAGGTCCGCGAGGTATCCGCCGTACGCGAAGTCGGCGAGGTCGTCGGAGGCGTCGTGGATGATGTCGGGCGCCTCGCCGCCCTCGAAGGAGGTGAGCAGCTGGTCGTGGACGCTGTCCCAGCTGCCCTGGACGTACCGCACCTGGACGTCGGGATGGGCGGCGTTCCACTCGTCGACGAGTTCCCTGTTGGCGTCGACGGACTCCTTCTGCCAGGCCAGGGACTGGAAGCGCAGCTCGATCCGCCCGTCCGAGCGCGGCTCGGGGTCCCCGGAGCAGCCGGCCAGCAGCAGGGAGAGGACCGCGACCACCGCGGCGAGCGGACGCATGTGCGCCGGGCGGAGGCGGGTCATGACTTCACCGCCCCGGCGAGCATGCCGCCCGTGATCCGCCGCTGGATGATCGCGAAGATGATCAGCGAGGGCAGGGTGGCCAGGAACGCCGCCGCGGCGAGCGGACCGAGGTCGGCGGCGCCCTCGGCGCCGATGAAGTGGGTGAGGACGACCGGCAAGGTCTGCTTCTCCGGGGTCTTGAGCAGGACGAGCGCGAAGAAGAACTCGTTCCATGCGGTGATGAAGGCGAAGAGCGCGGTGGCCACGATGCCCGGGGCGAGCAGGGGCGCTGTGACGGAGGCGAGGGTGCGCAGCCGGCCCGCGCCGTCGACGGCCGCGGCCTCCTCCAGCTCGGCCGGCACGGCCCGGACGTAACCGGTCAGCATCCACAGCGCGAACGGCAGCGACCAGACGACGTACACCATGATCAGGCCCAAGAGGCTGTCGATCAGGTGCAGGTACTTCAGGACCAGGAACAGCGGGATGATCACCAGGACGAAGGGGAACGCCTGGCTGATCACGACCCAGCCGGTGGCCGCGGCCGTGAGCCGCGAGCGGTGGCGGGCCATCACATAGGCCATGGGCGTGGCGATGACGACGGCGATCAGGGCGGCGCCGAGGGCCGCGGCGAGGCTGTTGCCGAGGGCCTGGAGCAGCGGCTGTTCGTCGAAGGCCTGGCGGAAGTTGCCGAGGGTCGGGTCGTCGGGGATCCAGGTGGGGTGCAGCGAGCCGAGCTCACGGGCCGGTTTGAAGGCGGTGGAGACCAGCCACAGGAAGGGGAAGGCGAGGAAGACCAGATACCCGAGGAGCGCCAGGTACTGACCGGCGCGCGCGGGGCCGCTGGGGCGAAGGCCGCTCACTGGTCCCTGTCTCCCTTCAGCCGGCCCACCAGATAGAGGGCGAGGAGTACGGAGATGACGGCGACCATCACACAGCCCATGGCCGCGGCGTAGCCGAACTGGCCGTAGCGGAAGGCCTCTTCGTAGGCGAAGAGCATGGGCAGCCGGGTGCGTCCGCCGGGGCCGCCGCTGGTCAGCACGTAGACCAGGGCGAAGGAGTTGAAGTTCCAGATGAAGTTGAGGGCGGTGATGGCGAGGGCGACGGGCTTGAGGGCGGGCCAGGTGACCGTGCGGAAGCGGCGCCAGGCGCCGGCGCCGTCGAGGGCCGCCGCCTCGTGCAGTTCCCGCGGGGTGTTCTGCAGGCCTGCCAGCAGGGCGACGGTGGTCTGCGGCATTCCGGCCCAGACGCCGACCACGATGACGGCGGGCAGTGCGGTGGCCAGGCCGGTGAGCCAGGCGCGGCCGTCCCCGAGCCCCAGATCGCGGATCGTCTCGTTGAGGACGCCCGCGTCGGGGTTGTAGACGAGCCGCCACATGATGCCGACGACCACCTCCGGCATCGCCCACGGGATGATCGCGAGGGCACGCGCGAGCCAGCGGAAGCGGAGGTTGTGGTTGAGCAGCAGGGCCAGTCCGAGAGCCAGGACGAACTGCGGCACGGTGACGCCGAAGGCCCAGAGCAGTCCGATCCGGAAGGAGTCCCAGAAGAGCGTGTCGTGCAGCAGGTCCTGGAGGTTGAGGGTGCCCACCCACTGGGTGGACCGGGTCCTGCCGGACTGCGCGTCGGTGAACGCCAGCGCGATGCCGTAGAGCAGCGGGCCGACGCTCAGGAGCAGGATCGGGATCAGTGCGGGCAGCACCAGGAACCAGGCCCCGTGGCCGGCCGGCCGGTGTGTCCGCCGTGGTGCTTGTGCCGGTCCGCCGGTTTTCCCGCCGGACCGCGTCGTCCCGGTCACCAATGTCACGGAACATTCCCCTTTATGAGGTTGACCCGGCCTGGCGTCATCGTCGTGAGGGGTCGTCGGTTCGTCAAGAAGGCCCGCACGGATGCGAGACTTGCCGGATTCCCCACGTGGCAGCTGTACCGGAGGGACGGACGTGATGGACGAGGCGCGGGCGAGGGAGGTCCTGGCCGCCGCCGGAGTGGGCGCGGGGCCCGGCGCGACGCTGCTGGCCCTCGGTGAGAACGCGGTCTTCGCGGTGGGCGACCTGGTGGTGAAGGTGGGACGGGACGCGGAGCTGCTGCCGAGGGCCGAGCGGGAGGTGGCCGTCGCGTCCTGGCTGGCCGAGGCGGACGTGCCCGCCGTACGGGCGGCGCGTCCGGAGCCGCTGCTGGTCGAGGGTCACCCGGTGACGGTCTGGCACCGGCTGCCGGAGGCGGTGCGCCCACCGGAGCCCCGGGACCTCGCCCCGCTGCTGCGGCGGGTCCACGCGCTGCCCGGGCCGCCGTTCCCGCTGCCGCGCCGGGAGCTGCTCGGAGGCGTGGAGCGCTGGCTGCGGCTCGCGGGGGACGCGATCGACCCGGCGGACGCGGCCTATCTGCGGGAGCGGCGGGACGGGTTCGCCGCGGCGGCGGCCGCACTCACCCCGCACCTGACGCCCGGCCCGATCCACGGCGACGCGCTGCCGCGCAACGTCCATGTGGGCCCGGACGGGCCGGTCCTGGTCGACCTGGAGACGTTCTCGGCCGATCTGAGGGAGCACGATCTGGTGGTCCTCGTGCTGGCCCGGGACCGCTACGGCCTCGACCCGGCCGCCCACGACGCGTTCACCGAGGCCTACGGCTGGGACGTGCGCGCATGGGACGGCTGTGCCGTACTGCGGGGCGCCCGGGAGACGGCGAGCTGTGCCTGGGTCGCGCAGCACGCGCCGTCCAGCCCCGAGGCGCTCGCCGAGTTCCGCCGGCGGGTGGCGTCCCTGCGCGAGGGGGACCCGGAGGTCCGCTGGTACCCGTTCTGACGTCCCTGCCGAGCGCGCCGGCGGTCTCAGCCGGCCACGGGGGCGGGCGCGCGCAGCGGCCAGGCGGGGTCGACGACGGCGTCGGGGGTGCCCTTGCGGCGCAGGAACCGCTGGAAGTCCTCCGCCCACTCCGCGTACCACCTGATCTGGCGGTCGTGCAGCTCGCCCGGTGTCAGCGCCGCCACCTGGGCGTGCCGCTCGGCTATCGCGCAGGCCACCAGGACGGCGGCGAGGGCGTCGGCACCGGCCTCGTGGGCACCGTCCAGGACCACGCCGTACTCCGCGCAGACCGCCTCCAGGTTCCGCTTGCCGCGGCGGTAGCGGTCGACGGCCCGGTCGATCGTGTACGGGTCGACCACCGGGCCGATCGGCGCGCCGCCCAGCCGCTCGGTGAGCGACGGCAAGCCGTGCCGCCGTAGTTCGGCGGTGAGCAGCGTGAGGTCGAACGCGGCGTTGTAGGCGACGACGGGCACGCCGCGGGCCCAGTACCCGGCGAGGGTGTCGGCGAGTTCACCGGCCACCTCCCGGACCGGGCGGCCCTCCGCGGCGGCGCGCTCGCTGCTGATGCCGTGGATGGCGGAGGCCTGGGCGGGGATCCGGATGCCCGGATCGGCCAGCCAGTCGCGGCGCGCCACGGTCTCCCCGGCCCGTACCTCCACGACCGCGGCCGTCACGATTCTCGCTTCGAGCGGCTCCGTGCCGGTCGTCTCCAGATCGAAGCCGACGAGCGTCTCCCCGTGCCAGCCCATGCCGAACCTCCTCGTGATGCTGTGGCGCGCCCCCCGTGCGGTGCACTCCCCCTGTTGGGTCCTCACCCTCCCACGCACCACTGACAACGTCGCCGGGGCGGGGTTCAGGACACCGGCCGGGAGTCGGCCCAGACCGACTCGAACTCCTCCCGGTAGGTCTCGAAGAGCCCGTGGTCGATCGAGGAGCCGGAGGTGACGACCGATCGCCTGCCGCCGCGCAGCACCAGGACGGGTGCCTCCATACCGCGGGCGCGGCGGAGGTAGGACTGGACGACGCCGACCCCGTCGGGCCCGTCGCCGTCCACGAGGTAGGCGGTGAAGCGCGGGGTTTCGTCGAAGACCTGGATCTCGAAGGCGCCCGGGTCGCGCAGCCTGGAGCGCACACGCCGCGTGTGGAGGATGTTCATCTCCACCGACCGGCTCAATTCACCCTTTTTGATCCCCAGTTCCCTTTCGCGGCGTTTTACGGCGCTACTGGCGGGGTTGAGGAAGAGCAGCCGTACGCGGCACCCGGACTCGGCGAGCCTCACCAGCCGCCGCCCCGAGAAGTTCTGCACCAGGAGGTTCAGGCCTATGCCGATCGCGTCGAGGCGCCGCGCCCCGCCGAAGAGGTCCTCGGCCGGCAGCTGCCGCTGGAGGCGCACCCGGTCGGGGTGGACCGAGACCACGTCCGCGTACCGGTCGCCGACCAGGTCCTCCACGGCGTCGACCGGCAGCCGGTGGGCCGACGGGACGCCCGCGCTGGCGCCGAGGATGTCCAGCAGCCGGGCGGAGGCCCGTTCGGACTGGTCGAGCACCGTGCGCGAGAGCGCCCGGTTGCGGGAGACCACATTCCGGGTGACCTCCAGCTCGTCGAGGGCGAGCTCGAGGTCGCGCCGGTCGTCGAAGTACGGCTCGAAGCAGGGCCAGTGCTGGACCATCAGCTCACGCAGCTGCGGCAGCGTGAGGAAGCTGAGGACGTTGTCGTCCGCGGGGTCCAGGAGGTAGCCCTTGCGGCGGGAGACCTCGCGCACGGCGACCGCCCGCTGCACCCACTCCTGGCCGGCCGGGCCGGCCGCCGCCACCACCCAGTCCTCGCCGTGCACCGGCTCGTAGATCGGCCGCAGCACGGCGGCCACGACGGCGCGCAGCCGCTGCTCGACGAGATTCAGCCAGATATAGGCCCGGCCGGCCCGCTGGGCGCGGGTCCGCACCTCGTTCCACGCCTCGGCGCCCCAGTCCAGTTCCGCACCGATCTCCATCGGCCGGGCGAGTGAGACCGCTCCGGGCGGGACATCAGCGGGGTCAGTGGAGTCCCCCTCGTGACCTGAGTCACCTGGGGGCAGCTCCAGCCCTCCCGAGCTCACCCGCGCACCGCCTTCAGCTCCTGGTCGCCCGTCTCCAACGATCAAGGAAGGGTACTCCGGGAGCGGGAGCCGGTGCAGCCGGATCCGCAGGCTCTTCGCCAACTCCCGTGATCGAGGTGGCCGTTCCGGGGACCGGGTTGGACCGGAGTGAGCGGATTCATAGCGGTTGGCCCCCCTGACACGGCCGTCACACCCCGGGTCACCCGCCTCTCCGGCCCGCGGAGGTCGAACTTCGGTGCGGGCGACACACGGGAACGCGAGGTTGACCCGGGCAACCGACGCGCCCGGTCCTCTCATCGGAGAAGCATGCCGGCGGCACCCGGCACAAGGGCGACTCACCGGCCAGGACGGGCCCGCAGTCCTAGGAGGTCGCACCACTTTCGGGGAGGATCTGCCTCAAGTGACCCCCAGCAGCCGGATCAGAAGTGGAAGAGTCTTATCTATGCAGGTCTGGCCGGGACAGGCGTATCCGCTCGGCGCCACGTACGACGGCGCCGGAACCAACTTCGCGGTCTTCTCGGAGGCCGCCGACCGCATCGAGCTGTGTCTGCTCCATGACGACGGCTCGGAGACGGCGGTGGAACTCCGCGAGACCGACGCGTTCGTCCGGCACGCGTACCTGCCCGGGGTGATGCCGGGCCAGCGGTACGGGTTCCGGGTCCACGGGCCGTACGCGCCGGAGCGCGGGCAGCGGTGCAACTCCGCGAAGCTGCTCCTCGATCCGTACGCGCGGGCGGTCGCCGGTGCCGTCGACTGGGGGGAGGCGGTGTACGGCTACCACTTCGGCAGGCCGGACTCCCGCAACGACCTCGACTCGGCACCGCACACGATGACGTCGGTGGTGGTGAATCCGTACTTCGACTGGGGCGACGACCGCCCGCCCCGTACCGACTACCACCGGACGGTGATCTACGAGGCCCATGTGAAGGGCCTGACGATGCGCCATCCCGCGCTGCCGGACGAGCTGCGCGGCACGTACGCCGGCCTCGCCCACCCCGCGGTGATCGAGCACCTGACCGAGCTGGGGGTCACCGCGCTGGAGCTGATGCCGGTGCACCAGTTCGTCAACGACCACCGGCTCGTGGACGCCGGGATGGCCAACTACTGGGGCTACAACACCATCGGCTTCTTCGCCCCGCACAACGCCTACGCCTCCTGGGGCGACCGCGGCCAGCAGGTGCTGGAGTTCAAGTCCGCGGTCCGGGCCCTGCACCAGGCGGGCATCGAGGTCATCCTGGACGTGGTCTACAACCACACCGCCGAGGGCAACCACCTCGGCCCGACACTCTCCTTCCGGGGCCTGGACAACCCTTCGTACTACCGGCTCGTCGAGAACAACCCCCGGTACTACATGGACACCACCGGCACCGGGAACTCTCTGCTGATGCGGTCCCCGCACGTACTGCAGCTGATCATGGACTCGCTGCGGTACTGGGTGACGGAGATGCACGTCGACGGCTTCCGCTTCGACCTGGCGGCGACGCTGGCCCGGCAGTTCCACGAGGTGGACCGGCTGTCGTCGTTCTTCGACCTGGTACAGCAGGACCCGGTGGTGAGCCAGGTGAAGCTGATCGCCGAGCCGTGGGACGTCGGCGAGGGCGGCTACCAGGTGGGGAACTTCCCGCCGCTGTGGACCGAGTGGAACGGCAAGTACCGCGACACGGTGCGGGACATGTGGCGGGGCGAGCCGCGCACGCTCGCCGAGTTCGCGAGCCGGCTGACCGGGTCGTCGGACCTGTACCAGGACGACGGCCGCCGACCGCTCGCCTCGGTGAACTTCGTGACCTGCCACGACGGCTTCACCCTGCGGGACCTGGTCTCGTACAACGAGAAGCACAACGAGGCCAACGGCGAGGGCAACCGGGACGGCGAGAGCCACAACCGCTCCTGGAACTGCGGGGTCGAGGGCGACACGGACGACGAGGACATCCGGGAACTGCGCGCCCGCCAGATGCGGAACTTCATCGCCACCCTGATGCTGTCGCAGGGCGTGCCCATGCTGAGCCACGGCGACGAGTTCGGGCGGACCCAGAACGGCAACAACAACGCCTACTGCCAGGACAACGAACTGGCCTGGGTGAACTGGCCGGACGCGGAGGCCGAAGAGGCCGCGACACTGCTGGAGTTCACCCGTTCGATGGTGTGGCTGCGCCGCGACCACCCGGTGTTCCGGCGGCGCCGCTTCTTCCACGGGAGGCCGGTGGAAGGGACGCACGACGATCTGTCGGACATCGACTGGTTCACCCCCGAGGGGGAGGCCATGACCGCGCGGGACTGGCAGGCCGCCCACGCCAAGGCGCTGTCGGTGTTCCTGAACGGCAGCGCGATCTCCGAACCGGGCCCGCGCGGGGAGCGGATCAGGGACGACTCGTTCCTGCTGATGTTCAACGCCAGTGCGGTGGACCTGGAGTTCGTCGTGCCGGTCAACCACGGGCGCCAGTGGCAGGTGGTGGTGGACACGGCCGTCCCCGAGGGCATCGAGCCCGGACAGGGCGCCAAGGTGGCGGCGGGCGACCGGCTCACGCTGATCGGCCGCAGCCTGACGGTGCTGCGCCGTCCCGCGTAGCCTTCGCGCCGTGCCGCCGCCACCGGTCGGCGGCCGGTTCCGGTACGGATGGGCGGGGGCGAGTGCGGACCGTCCAGGACAGGGCCGCGCACGCCACCGCCGCGACCACCGCCACCGCGAAGGCCGCCACCGGGCCGCGGGTGTCGGCGAGCGTGCCCGAGAATGCCGGCGCGACGGCCTGGCCACCCACGACGCCGCTGGTCAGGAAGGCCATGCACTCGGCGAGCCGGCCGGCCGGGACGATCCGCTCGGTGAGCCCGAAGAGGGTGATCAGATGCGGCGCGTAGGCCACGCCCAGGACGACGACCGCCGCGTACAGCGACCACAGCGCGTCCACGAGGAGCAGCGGCACGGAGAGCACGACCAGCGCCGCGGTCGCCGCCCGCCACCGGGCGGTGAGGCCGACACGCGCGGGGACGGTGGCCATCGCCAGGCCGGCGGCCGCACTCATCACGCCCATCGCCGCGTACAAGAGCCCGGCCTGGGCGGGCAGGCCCAGCCGTTCGGTGAGCGCGGTGATGCCGGCCTGGGATGCGCCGAACATCGCGCCCCTGGAGGACCATCGCCATCCGCAGCGCGTGGGTGGCGGCCGGCAGCCGCGAGCGGTCCCGGGTGCGGCCGGCGACGGGCGCGGCCTCCTTCGCCGTCGGGTGCAGGGCGAACGCCGTGCCGCACACGGCGAGCAGGCCCGAGGCGGCGAGCAGGGCGGCCGCCGGGTGGGCCACCGCCGCCGCGACGCCCACCAGGGCCGGGCCGAGGACGAACGACACCTCGTCCAGGGTCCCTTCGAAGGAGAGGACCGTCGCCACGAGCCGGTCGTCGGCGCCGGACCGCCGGGCCAGCGCCACGGAACGGGTCCGGGCCGGCGGGCCGACCTGCGGGACCGTCGCCCCGGCCAGCGCGCCGAGCAGCACCAGCAGGCCGGTCGGGGCCCGGGCGAGCGCGGCGGCGACGAGAGCGGCGACGGCCCACGGCGTCGTTGACGAGTGCGGCGACCACCACCACGCCGCGCCGGTCGGCCGCCCGGCCCAGCAGCGGGCCGCCCACCGTCTGCCCGGCCGCCAGCGCCCCTCCCGCGAGCCCCGCCGTGGCCAGCGAGCCGCTGGTCTCGGCGACCAGCAGCAGACTGCCGAGCTGGCACATCGCCGTGGGCAACCGGCCGAGGAACGACACCACGGGAAGGAGCGGACCGAGCAGGGCGACGACGTCGCGATACATCCGGAGCATCGTGGGAAACGTAACGTGGCGCGAGGCGTAAATCGCATGAGGTGATGACACAGAAGCCGCCCAAGCGGGTACGTACGTTCGCATGACGCCCAACTCCACCTATCGGCTCCAGATCCAGCCGGAATTCCCCTTCTCCGCCGCCGGGGAAGCGGTGCCGTACCTCGCCTCGCTCGGGGTCTCGCACCTGCATCTGTCGCCGGTGCTGGAGGCCGTGCCCGGCTCGACGCACGGGTACGACGTCACCGACCACGGCCGGGTGCGCGAGGAGCTGGGCGGCGAAGAGGGTCTGCGGGCCCTCGCCCGCACCGCCGCCGCACACGGGCTCGGCCTGGTCGTGGACCTGGTCCCCAATCACATGGCCGCCGCGCCGCGGTACAACCGGGCGCTGCGGGAGGTGCTCAGGGACGGCCCGGCGTCGCCTTACGCCCGCTGGTTCGACATCGACTGGGCGGCGGGCGGCGGGAAGGTGATGCTGCCCGTGCTGCCCGGCCGGATCGGCGACGAGCTGGGCGAGCTGCGGGTCGCGGACGGTGTGCTGCGCCACGGCGAGCAGGAGTTCCCGCTGCGGCCCGGCACGGAGGGGCTCGCGCTGCCGGAGCTGCTGGACGCGCAGTGGTACCGGCTCTGCTGGTGGCGGCTCGCCCGTACGGAATTGAACTACCGGCGGTTCTTCACCATTTCCGATCTGATCGGGGTGCGCGTCGAGGACCCGGAGGTGTTCCGGGCCACGCACGGGAAGATCCTGGAGCTGGTGCGGGACGGGGTGGTCCAAGGGCTGCGGATCGACCACCCGGACGGGCTCGCGGACCCGGAGGCGTACCTGCGCGAACTGGACCGGGCCACGGGCGGGGACTGCTGGATCGTCGTCGAGAAGATCCTCACGGGTGAGGAGCGGCTGCCCGCGCGGTGGCCGGTCGCGGGCACGACCGGGTACGACGCGCTGCGGCACATCGACGGGCTGTTCGTCGACGAGGCGGGGGCGGCGGAGCTGGCCGGGCAGTACCGGCGCTTCGCCGGTCCGGCCGGCGACCGGGGCGGCCACTGGGAGCCGACGGCGCGCCGCGCCGCCTACAAGGTGGTGACGCACGAGCTGGCCGCCGAGGTGGCGTTCCTGACCCGCACGGCGGGGCGGATCTGCGGCGCCGACCCCTCCGTGCGGGACCACGCCCCGTGGGCGCTGCGCGCCGCCGTCCGGGAGCTGCTGATCCGGGTGCCGGTCTACCGGCCGTACCCGCTGAGCGCCGACGAGGTCCTGACGGCGGGGGCCGCGCAGGAGGCGAGGGCGACGTTCACGATTCCGGAGGAGGCGCCGGCGGTCGACGTCGTACGGGACATGGCGCTGGGGCGGCTGGGTGACGGGCCGGACCACCTGGCCTTCCGGACCCGGTTCGCGCAGACCGCCTCCGCGCTGCGGGCCAAGTCCGTGGAGGACACGGCGTTCTACCGCTACACGCCGCTGATCTCCGCGAACGAGGTCGGCGGTGATCCGGCCCGGCCCGCGGTGTCCCCCGCGGCGTTCCACGCCTACTGCGCGCGCATCGCCCGCGACTGGCCGGCCACCGGCACCGTGCTGTCCACGCACGACACCAAGCGCAGTGCGGACGTGCGGGCCCGGATCGCGGTGCTGACCCAGTGCCCGCAGCGGTGGGCGAAGCTGCTGGACGACGTGGCCGGCACGGTCGCGCCGGACGCCCAGCTGGCGTGGTCGGCCTGGCAGACGGCGGTGGGTTTCGGCTTCCCGTACGCGGACCGGCTGGCGCCGGCGCTGCTGAAGGCGGTGCGGGAGGCGGGGCTGCACACCAGCTGGACCGAGCCGGACCCGGCGTACGAGCAGGCGGTGCTGGACTTCGCGGACGCCGGTCCGACCGGTCCCCCGCTGTACACCGTCTCGCTGCTGGCCCGGGAGCTCGACCCCCATGTGCGGGCCAACACGCTGGGCGCGGCGCTCGCCCATCTGACGATGCCGGGGGTGCCGGACCTGTACCAGGAGACGGAGCGGGTGTATCTGGCACTGGTCGACCCGGACAACCGGCGGCCGTTCCGCGAGGGCGAGCCCGACGAGAAGACGGCGGTGACCCGGGCGGCGCTGCGGCTGAGGCGGCAGCATCCGGACGTGTTCGGACCGTCCGGGGCGTACGTGCCGCTGTCCGCCGAGGGGCCGGCGGCGCCGCACTGCGTGGCGTTCTCCCGCTCCGGCGCGAGCGGTGCGACGGTCACCGCCGTCACCCGGCTGTCACTGCGGCTGACGGAGGCGGGTGGCTGGGGCGGGACGGTTCTCCCGCTGCCGGAGGGGCGCTGGTTCGACGTCCTGGAGCCCGGCCGGGAGTTCGAGGGCGGTACGCCGGTGCCGCTGACGGACCTGTTGGGCTCCCGCCCGGTCGCGCTGCTGAGCCGGGTACCGCTCGGGGACGACGGCCCCGGGCAGTGAGGGGAGGCCCGGGGGGTCAGCGGTCGGAGAGCCGGAAGCCCATCCGTCCGAAGGAGACCATGTCGCCGGCCCGGACGACGACCGTGCCGGTCACCCGGCGCCCGTTGACGGTGGTGCCGTTGGTCGAGCCGAGGTCCCGCAGCAGCCACAGGCCGGCTTCCTGGCTCAGTTCGGCGTGCATGCGGGAGACGGTCTCGTGGCTCAGGCGCAGGCCGTTGGCCGGGTCGCGGCCGATCCGCAGGGGGTGCGGCCCGGGCTCGGGGAGAAGCAGCTTCGGCAGCCGCTCGGCCTTCCAGGCGCGTCCCAGCCGCGCGGTGAACGCCGATATCCGCTCGACCGTCCCGAACAGCCGTTTGGACCAGCGGCCCTCGGTGCACAGGTCCGCGGTGAGCGCCGCCAGTTCGTCGGGGCGGCGGGCGACCAGGACGAGTTCCATACGGCGCAGGAAGGTGTCGTGGGACAACCGGCCCTGCGCGGCACCCTCACGGAGGATTCCGAGAGCGCGGTCCCGTTCGGCGTCGGAGGGCCGAGCAGAGGGGGTGTGGAACTCATAAGGCGACGTCACAGGGGTGATTGTCGGTCCGAGGTGCCCGAGGTGTCCAGAAGAGCCGTGGGCAGGGAAATCGCCGCGCGCACGGGCTTACCGGCTGGTACGGTCTCGGGACTCGAACACCTGTGGGAGAAGAATCACTTGACGCCCGAACCGACGACCTCCGGTGACCTCGTCCTGCGCCCGCTCACCGGGCCGGAGGAGCTGGAGCTGTTCCAGCGGCTGACGTACGTACTGGACCACGAGCTCGCCGACGACCTGGCCACGGGCCGGCGCCGCCCCGAGTGGATGTGGATCGCCCTGCGCGGGGACCGGGTGCTGGCCCGGATCGCGTGGTGGACGGAGCGGGACGGGGAGGCACCGCTCCAGCTCGACTTCTTCGACGTCGACGACGACCTGCCGGAGGAGGAGCGGGACGGGGTCGGTCTGCGGCTGCTGGAGACGGCGACCGCCGCCGTCGTACCGGCGGGGACGCCGCGCCCGGAGTACGGCCGGTTCATCCCGCCGGACTGGCGCGAGGACCCGGCCGCCCGCGCCGTCGTGGAGACCAGGACGGGCGCGGTGGAGCGGACGGGCGCGCGGCTCCTGGTGGAACGCCTGCGGCTGGAGTGGCTGCCGGGCACCCCGGTACCGGAGCCGACGGGCCGGCTGACCTTCCGGCCGGTGAAGGACCGTGAGGACCTGGTGGCACTGATGACCGAGGTCATGGAGGGCACGCTGGACGCCCACGGCCGGGCGGACCTGGCGTCCGGCCTCTCGCCGCGCGAGGCGGCGGAGAAGCACTACGACGAGGAGTTCGAGGGGTACGCCTCACCGCGCGAGTGGTGGCAGGTGGCCGAACTCCCCGGCAGTGGCGAGCCCGTGGGCTTCGTCGTACCGGCCCGCAACAACTACAACCACACCATCGCCTACATCGGTGTGCTGCCCGGGCACCGCGGCCACGGGTACATCGACGACATCCTCGCCGAGGGCACCCGCGTCCTCGCCGGGCAGGGTGTGCCCCGCATCCGTGCCGCGACGGACCTCACGAACGCACCGATGGCCCGCGCCTTCGCCCGCGCCGGATACACGACGTTCGAGCGTGTGGTCAATTACGTCTGGTAGGCGGGCGGCCGTCGCGCGCAGGGCCACCTGGTGAGACGTTTCGGCCCCGCATCGGCCAAGTGCCGTGCTTCGTCATGTGGATCTTGCCAGGATGGGAAGGACGACGACGAGGGGATCGCCAGTGCTGTTCGAGGTGTGGGCACCGCAGGCAAGCGAACGGGTCGAGCTCCAACTTGAGGGTGCCGTGTACCCCTTGGCGCCCGACCCGGCGCGCGAGGGCTGGTGGACGGCCGACGTCGGCGCCGGGAACGGCGACGGCGACGGCGACGAGCGCGGGGTGCGCGACGGGGCCCGGTACGGCTTCGCGCTGGACGGCGGGCCCGTGCTGCCCGATCCGCGCTCCCGCCGCCAGCCGGACGGCCCCGACGGCCTGAGCGCGGTCGTCGACCACAGCGCGTACCGGTGGCGGCACGAGCCGCCCGGGCGGGGCCTCAGCGGCGCCGTGCTGTACGAGATGCACGTCGGCACGTACACCCCCGAGGGCACGCTCGACGCGGCCGCCGCCCGGCTGGACCACCTGGTGGAGCTCGGCATCACGCACGTGGAGCTGATGCCGCTGTGCCCCTTCCCCGGCCGGCACGGCTGGGGGTACGAGGGGGTGTCCCTGTGGGCGGTCCACGAGCCGTACGGCGGCCCGGACGCGCTCAGGCGCTTCGTCGACACCGCGCACGGCCTCGGCCTGGGCGTCGTCCTCGACGTCGTCCACAACCACCTGGGCCCGTCCGGGAACTACCTGCCGGCCTTCGGCCCGTACTTCACCGACACCCACCACACCCCGTGGGGCGCCGCGGTCAACCTCGACGCGCCCGGCTCCGACGAGGTGCGGGCGTACCTGCGCGAGAGCGCGCTCGCCTGGCTGCGCGACTACCGGATCGACGGGCTGCGGCTGGACGCGGTGCACGCGCTCGCCGACGGCCGGGCGCTGACGTTCCTGGAGGAGCTGTCGGCCGCGGTCGACGAGCTCTCCGCCGAGCAGGGCCGGGCGCTCTTCCTGATCGCCGAGTCGGACCGGGCCGACCCACGCACGACCACCCCGCGCGAGGCGGGCGGGCTCGGCCTGCACGCCCAGTGGAACGACGACTTCCACCACGCCCTGCACACCGCGCTGACCGGCGAGGCACAGGGCTACTACGCCGATTTCGCCCGGGCACCGCTGGCGGCCGTCGCCAAGACCCTCGGGCACGTCTTCTTCCACGACGGCACCTACTCGACGTTCCGGGGCCGCACCCACGGCCGTCCCGTCGACCGTGCCACGGTCCCGGCGCACCGCTTCCTGGGCTACGCCCAGACCCACGACCAGATCGGCAACCGCGCCGTCGGCGACCGGCTCTCCGCGTCGGTCTCCCCCGGGCTGCTGGCCTGCGCGGCAACGCTGGTGCTCACCAGCCCGTTCACGCCGATGCTCTTCATGGGCGAGGAATGGGGCGCCGGCACCCCGTGGCAGTTCTTCACCGACCACACCGACCCCGAGCTGGCCGAAGCGGTGCGCAAGGGACGGCGCCGGGAGTTCGCGGCGTACGGCTGGGCCGAGACCGACGTCCCGGATCCGCAGGACCCGGCGACCCGCGACCGGTCCTGTCTGGACTGGTCGGAGCCGGGGCGGGAGCCGCACGCCCGGCTGCTGGCCTGGCACCGGGAGCTGATCGCGCTGCGGGCCGCGCAGCCCGATCTGACCGACCCGGACCTGGCGGCGGTGCGCGTGGCGTACGACGAGTCCGAGCGCTGGCTCGCCTACCGGCGCGGAGACCTGCGGGTCGTGGTCAACTTCGCCCCCGAGCCGGCGCGGATCGCGCTGGGCGGCCGGAGCGGCGTCCTGGCGGCCTGGGAACCGGTCGAGGCACCCGACGAGAACGGGGTGCTGGCGCTGCCCGCGGAGTCCTGCGTGATCCTCGCCGACCTGTGAACGCCCTTGCGGTCGAGCACACTCCAGCGATTAGCGTGCGGAGCATGGAGCAACGGAATCTCGGCAGGACGGGTCTGCGCGTCAGCGAACTGTGCCTCGGCACCATGATGTTCACCCGGGAGGGCGCCGCCGAGGCGCACCGGGTGCTGGACGCCTTCACCGACGCGGGCGGCACCTTCATCGACACCGCCGACATGTACGGGCGCGGCGCGTCGGAGGAGGTGCTGGGCAGCTGGCTGAAGGGGCGGGACCGGGACGGTCTGGTCATCGCCACGAAGGTGTGGGCCACCATGGGCGACGCGCCCAACGACGGCGGGCTCGGCCGCAAGCACATCGTCTCGGCGGTGGAGGCCAGCCTGCGCCGCCTCGGCACGGACTACATCGACCTGTACCAGACGCACATCTGGGACGCGCACACACCGCTGGAAGAGACCCTGTCCACGCTGGACACCCTGGTGAAGGCGGGCAAGGTCCGCTACCTGGGCGCGAGCAACGTCTCCCCCTCCCAGCTCCAGCGCTCGCTCGACATGGCCCGCCACCGCGGGTGGGAGCCGTACGTGTGCCTCCAGCCCAAGTACAACCTGCTGCAGCGCGAGGTGGAGTGGGAGCTCACTCCGCTGTGCGAGGAGGAGGGGCTCGGCGTGATCCCGTGGAGCCCGCTCCAGGGCGGCTGGCTGACTGGCAAGTACCGCCGCGGAATGACGCAGCCGCCGGCCGGATCGCGCGAGTCGGGGCGTGAGGGCTGGCGCGAGCGGGCCACCGAGGAGACCTGGCGGGTCGTCGACGCGCTGCTGGAGGTCGCCGAGGAGACCGGCCGCACAGCGTCCCAGGTGGCCCTGCGCTGGCTGCTGGCGCGGCCGGCGGTGACGGCGCCGATCATCGGGCCGCGCACCGGGGAGCAGCTCGCGGACAATCTGGGCGCGGTGGGCTGGGAGCTGACGGACGGGCAGCTCGCGCGGCTCGACGCGGCGAGCGCGCGGCCGCTGCCGTACCCGTACGACTTCCTGGCCCGGGTCCGGGAGCGGCCCTGACCGGACGGGCTCAGTCGACCAGGGCCATCTCGCGGGGCGTGTTGTTGAGGCGCCGGCCGCCGTCGGGCGTCACGGTCACGATGTCCTCGATCCGGACGCCGAAGCGGCCCGGCAGGTAGATCCCGGGTTCGACGGAGAAGCACATGCCCGGGACGAGGGGCTGCTCCTCGCCCTCGATGATGTAGGGCGGTTCGTGGGTGGTGACACCGATGCCGTGGCCCGTGCGGTGGATGAAGTAGTCGCCGTATCCGGCCGCGGCGATCACCGCGCGGGCGGCGCGGTCCACGTCCTGGCAGGCGGCGCCGGGCCTGACCGCCTCGAACCCGGCCTGCTGCGCCTCGCGCACGACGTCGTGCACGCGCCGCTCCTCGGCGGTGGGCTCTCCGACGTGGACGGTGCGGGTGGTGTCCGAGCCGTAGCCGTGCTTGAGCCCGCCGAAGTCGAGGACGACCATGTCGCCCCGCTCGATGGTCCGATCGCCCGCCTCGTGGTGCGGATTGGCGCCGTTGGGGCCCGACCCGACGATGGTGAAGTCCACCTGGGAGTGCCCGAAGCCCCGCAGCAGGGCGGCGAGGTCGGCGGCGACCTCCGTCTCCCGGCGCCCCGCGAAGCGCACCTTGAGGATTTCGAGGTACGCCTGGTCGGCGGCGGCGCCCGCTTCTTCCATGCGGGCCAGCTCCTGGGCGTCCTTGACGGCCCGCAGCATGGGCAGGGCGGTGCTGAGCGCGGCGTACGAGG
Organism: Streptomyces sp. STAM6; assembly: GCF_054963715.1. Taxonomy (NCBI): domain Bacteria; kingdom Bacillati; phylum Actinomycetota; class Actinomycetes; order Kitasatosporales; family Streptomycetaceae; genus Streptomyces; species Streptomyces sp. STAM6. The sequence goes on from NZ_JBUEFZ010000028.1 coordinate 83,633, forward strand.
TGTCCGGCAGCGCCTTCTGGAGGCCGAGGAGGTGCATGGCCCAGGTGTTGTCGCTGACTCCGAACGTGCCGGCGCCCCCGAGGAGCTGCGCGGTCACGGCGTACGGGTCCTGCGCGTCCGTCCAGTCCCTCAGCGTGAGGGCGCTGCCGGCGGCGGACCCGGCGGCGTCGGGCGCCTCCAGCGCCGGCACGACGAGCACCGGCTCGCGCCCGGCCGCGAGGACGAGCAGGGTGAGGCGCTCGGTGGGGACGGGCCGGTAGCCGGTGAGGTGGACCAGATCGGGCCCGGGGGCGATCAGCAGCCCGGCGAGTCCGGCGTCGGCGGCGGCGAGCGCCGCGCGGTCCATGCGGGCGCGGTGGTCGGCGGCGGTGAGGACGGCGGGGGCGGGATCCGTGGTCATGGGGTCTCCTTGTCGGTGTGGCGGTCAGCTCATGGGTACGACGAGGTCGGCGCGGCCGCGACCGGCGGCGACGAGCCGGGCGTTGGCCTCGTCGGACTCCAGGACCCAGCGCTCGGCGCGGGCCCTGTCCTTGCCGAAGCGGACGTGGCGGTCGACGAGCCGGCCGACCCGCCGCCGGTCGTCCAGTTCCAGGAACCACACCTCGTCGAGCAGCGGCCGCACGGCCGCCCAGGGACCGTCGTCGTGGAGGAGGTAGTTGCCCTCGGTGACGACGAGGGGCACGTCGGGGGCGACCGGGATGCTGCCGGCGACCGGCTCCTCCAGGGCGCGGTCGAAGGCGGGTGCGTAGACCGTGGTGCCGGGCTCCGCGGCGCGCAGCCGGGCGAGCAGCGCGGTGTAGCCGGCGGCGTCGAACGTGTCGGGGGCGCCCTTGCGGCCGGTGCGGCCGAGTCGGCGCAGTTCGGCCTGTGCGAGGTGGAAGCCGTCCATGGGGACGAGGACGGCGAGCCCGTCGAGCCGGTCGACGAGGCGGGCCCCGAGGGTGGACTTCCCCGCGCCGGGGGCGCCGGCGAGGCCGAGGATGCTCCGGCCGCCGGGCACGGCCAGGCCGCGGGCGCGGGCGGTGAGTTCGGCGAACTGCTGCGCGTCCATGCGGGGCATTGTCGCAGGGGCGGTCGCGGTGCGCTGGCCGCCGACGGGTCATACGTATAACGTGGCTCCCATGTCCTGCATCGCACTGGTCACACTCGTCGTCCGCGACTACGACGAGGCCATCGCCTTCTACACCGGCGCCCTCGGCTTCGAGCTGGTCGAGGACACCGGTCGCGGGGACGGCTCCCGCTGGGTCGTGGTCCGGCCGCCCGGCTCCGGCGCGGCCGCCGCCGGGTGCGGCGCGGCGCTGCTGCTCGCCCGGGCGCGCGGAGGGGAGCAGCGGGCGAGTGTGGGCGCACAGACCGGCGGACGGGTCGGGTTCTTCCTGCACACCGAGGACTTCGAGCGGGACCGCGCGCGGATGCTCGCGGCGGGCGTGCGGTTCCTGGAGGAGCCGCGGCACGAACCGTACGGCTCGGTGGTGGTCTTCGAGGACCTCTACGGCAACCGCTGGGACCTGCTGCAGCCCGCCTGACGGCCGGCCGACGGCGTTGTCGGCGGCGTTGTCGGCGGAGGCTGTTACGTTCTGCGACATGACCGATCGTCTGCTCCGGCTGCTCGCGCTCCGGCCGCGCCTGGCGGAACTGGCCGCGTTTCCCTTCGACTTCGACGTGCGAAGGGCCCGCCATGTCGAGGACGTCCGGCTGGCGTCGGGCGCCTCGCTGGTGCCCGTCGCGGGGGACGAGACGGGCGGCACCTTCTTCGTCTGCGACGGCGGTCCGGTGCTGTACGCCTCGTCGGAGGGCGACGCGGGGCTGCTGGGCGACAGCGTGACCGAGGCACTGGACGTGATCACCGGGCTTCCGTGCTGGTACGACTTCGTGGATCTGTCACCGGACGACGGTGAGGAGGCCGTCGCGGCCGCGGTCGCGGAGAGCGAACGCGAGATGCGCGAGGGGGTGCCCGACCTGGCCTCCGCACGCGCGGAGCTGCGGAAGGGCCTCGGACTGCCGGAGCGGACACCCCTGGAACTGGTGGCCCGGCTGCACGGCGCCCTGATGCGTACGGAGCCCGGATTCGTGCTGCTGAACACGCGCGACGGCGGTGCCTACCGGTTGCTGGACTCGCACCCGCGGCCACCGGTGCGCGAGGCCGTGCTGGCCGCGGGCCGCGCGGACCTGGAGCTGTTGCGGGCCGGCGGCGCGGCCGCGGAGGAGGTGGCGGACGACCCGGCGCGCCGGGCGGTGGCGCTGCGGGCCGCGCAGTTCGACCGCGGCCGGGAGGATCTGCCGTGGCTGCGCGGGGTGTTGAAGCGCGAGGCGGCGGCCGGCGGGGTCTCGGAGGAGCTGCGGCTGGCCGCGCATCTGGCCGGCCGGCACGGCCGGGCGGAGGACCTCGCACTGCTGCGCGGACTGTGCGGGGAAGACGTACTGGTCCGGCACGCGCCGGCGCCGGACGGGGTTCCGGACACGCCCGAGGCGCTGGCCGCCTGGGCGCGGGGGCCGGCCTGGGAGGCGTTCGGCGGGAATCCGGTGGCCGTGCCGGAGTTGACCTGGATACGCCTGGCGGCCCGCCTGGGCCGCACCGAGCTCGCCCGGGTGGCACTGATACGCCTGCTCGACGACACGGGCCCGGCGGACCGGGAGCTGCTGGGCGCGCTCGCCCGGGAGCTGGCGGCGCTGGGAGACCACCGGCAGGCCGCGCGGGCGCAGTACCGCCACGCCTCGCTGCACGACACCCGGTGGGACCGCGCCTCGGCGTTCCTCGTGCTGGCGGGGCTGGAACGCCGCGCGGGCGATCCGGCCGCGGCCCTGCGGGCACTGGACCGTACGGTCGCCGGCCTCGACGGACCGCCCCTGCCACCGGGGCGGCAGCCCGCCGTCCCCGCCGCCGATGACCGCGTCCCGGAGAACTGGCGGCGGCTCGGGATCGGGCGGCGGATCACCGGGGAGTACCTCGAACTGGCCGTGGCTGCGGCTGCTTCGGGGCACGGCGGGCCGGCCCGCGAGGCTCTCGGCGCGGCCCGCCCGCTGCTGGAGCACGCGGACGGTCCCGCCGCACGGCACCTCGGCCCGCTGGCCCGGCGCGCGAAGTGGGCGGTGCAGGCGCTGGGGCCGCGGACCTGACCGGCCGGCGGCCGCGCCCCAATCAGACCGCTCCCGGCCGGCCCGTGACCGATCAGGCGGCGCCGGATCAGTCCTCGTCGGGGGTGAGCCGCAGCGAGACGGAGTTGATGCAGTACCGCTGGTCCGTCGGAGTGGCGTACCCCTCGCCCTCGAAGACATGGCCCAGGTGGGAGCCGCACCGGGCGCAGCGCACCTCGGTGCGGACCATGCCGTAGGACCGGTCCACGATCAGCTCGACCGCGTCGCTGTCCTTCGGGTCGTAGAAGGACGGCCAGCCACAGTGCGACTCGAACTTGGTCGTGGAGGTGAAGAGCTCGGCGCCGCAGGCGCGGCAGGAGTAGACGCCCTTCGTTTTGGTGTCGGTGTACTCGCCGGTGAAGGCGCGTTCCGTGCCGGCCTCACGCAGGACGTGGTACTCCTCCGGGGACAGTTCGGCCCGCCACTGCTCGTCCGGCTTCTCGACCTCGTACGCCATGCGCCCTCCTCTGTGGGGGTGTCCGGTGGATCATGCCGTGCCGCCGGACATCCCCCTAGTCCGAAAGGCGGGCGAGAATCCGCGGACCGAGGTCCGTGACGTCGCCCGCGCCCATGGTGAGAACGAGATCGCCCGGCTTGGCCATTCCCGCGACGACGTCCGGCACCGTCTCCTTGTCGGACACGGCCGTGACGTCGGCGCCGGCCGCGCGGGCGGCGTCGACGATCAGGGCGCTGGTGACGCCGGGGACCGGGTCCTCGCGGGCCGGGTAGATGTCCAGCACCACGGACGCGTCGGCGAGGGCGAGGGCGTCGCCCATCTCCTTGCCGAGCTCCTGGGTGCGGGAGAACAGGTGCGGCTGGAAGACGACGAGGAGCCGGGAGTCCCGCGCGGCGCCGCGCATGGCCTCCAGGTCGGCGGTCATCTCGGTGGGGTGGTGGGCGTAGGAGTCGATGACCTGGACGCCGGCGGCCTCGCCCTTGAGCTGGAGTCGGCGGCCCACGCCGGTGTAGGCGGTGAGGGCCTGTGCGAGGGCGGCCGGGTCGATGCCGACGCGGGCACCGGCGGCGAGTGCGGCGGCGGCGTTGTGGGCGTAGTGGCGGCCGGGCACGGAGACCGTGAAGGTGTGCTCGGTGCCGTCGAGGGCGACGGTGACCTCGCTGGTCATGCCCTTGGGCGTGATGGCGGTGATCCGGGCGTCGGAGTCGGCCGACTCGCCGACGCGGACCACGTTCAGGTCGGCGCGCCCCTCGACGCGGCGGGCCAGCTCGCGGGCGCCGGAGTGTTCCCCGACGACCAGGGTGCCGCCGGGGCGGATCTTGGCGACGAACGCCTCGAACGACTCGTAGATCTCGTCCATCGAGGCGTAATTGGCGTGGTGGTCGAGTTCGACGTTGAGGACGATCGCGACCTCGGGGTCGTACTTCTGGAAGCTGCGGTCGCTCTCGTCCGCCTCGGCGACGAAGATCTCGCCGTCGCCGTGCAGGGCGTTGGTGCCGGGGCCCGCGAGGTCGCCGCCGATGGCGTACGACGGGTCGAGGCCCAGCTCGGTGAGGGCGACGGCGAGCATCGAGGTGGTGGTGGTCTTGCCGTGCGTACCGGCGACCGCGACGGCTCGCAGACCGGTCATCAGCGCGGCCAGCGCGTCGGAGCGGTGGACGACCGGGATGCCCAGCTCGCCGGCGCGGGCCAGCTCGGGGTTGTCGGCGCGGATGGCGCTGGAGACGACCACGCTGGTGGCGTCGTCGGCCAGGTGGGCGGCGGCGTGCCCGATGTGCACGGTCGCGCCGAGCGCCCGCAGGGACGCGGCGGTCTCGGACTCGCGCGCGTCACTGCCGGCGACCTCCGCCCCGCGCTGGGCGAGGATCTTGGCGATGCCCGACATTCCGGCGCCGCCGATGCCGATGAAGTGCGGCCGCTCCATGGCAGCAGGGATGGCGGGTGCCATGTGTGTCTCTCCCCGGGGTGTGACGTACGTGAGGGCCCCAGCCTATGCGGTGCGCCGCGGCCTCGGGGCCGCGCCCGCCGCGGACGGCACCCGGGCGGGTGCCGCCCGGGGCCGGTGGCGGTTCCCGCGCGGTCCCCGCGGTTCGTGGGATCGCCGCGCCTCGTGAGGTCCCCACGCCTCGTGAGATCACCGCGCCTCGTGAGGTCCCCACGCCTCGTGAGATCCCCACGCCTCGTGAGATCCCCACGCC
>NZ_JBUEFZ010000029.1:0-84999 GCF_054963715.1 Streptomyces sp. STAM6
CCGGTCGGACGACCGGGACAGGCCGGCGCATGGCCGGCTCTTCGCCTCAACTCACCTCCCCATAGCACGACTTGGCGACCCTTGGCCAGTGCTCTTGCCGGGCCTGCGGGGGCGCGTGAGAGTACGTGCATGGCGAACGTCGTACTGGTGGGCACCCTCGACACCAAGGGGCAGGAATACGGGTGGCTGCGCGAGCGGCTGCTGCGGCACGAGGTCGACGTCATGGTGGTCGACACGGGAGTGATCGGCGAGCCGAAGACCGCCGCGGACGTCCCCCGCGCCGACGTGGCGCGGGCGGCCGGCGCGGACCTGGAGCGGTTACGGGCCGAGGGCGACCGAGGAGCCGCCGTGACGGCCATGGCCAGGGGCGCGGCCGAAACCCTGCGGCGGCTGCACCGGGAAGGCCGGGTGCACGGCGTCCTCGCGCTGGGCGGCAGCGGCGGTACGTCGATCGCCACCCGGGCGATGCGGGAACTGCCGCTCGGCGTGCCGAAGGTGATGGTCTCCTCGATGGCCTCGGGTGACGTGTCGGCGTACGTCGGCTCCACGGACATCACCATGATGTACAGCGTCGTCGACATCGCCGGTATCAACAGTGTCTCGGCCCCGGTGCTGGCGAACGCCGTCGACGCCGTCGCCGGCATGGCGAAGGAGTTCGCCGCCGGCTCCCGCGAGCTGTGGCCCGCCGAGCTCGGGGCCGAAGGGCGGCCCCTGATCGCGGCGAGCATGGCCGGTGTGACCACGGCCGGTGTCGACGCCGCCCGTGACCGGCTGACCGGACTCGGCTACGAGGTGCTGGTCTTCCACGCCAGCGGCGCCGGTGGAAGAACCCTGGAGTCCCTGGCGGACCGCGGGCTCTTCGCGGGCGTTCTCGACCTGACCCTCAGCGAACTCGCCGACGACCTCTGCGGCGGCATCCTCACCGCGGGGCCCGACCGGCTCCTCGCCGCCGGCCGGCGGGGCATTCCGCAGGTGGTGAGCCCGGGCGCGCTCGACATGGTGAAGTTCGGCCCGGTAGGCACCGTCCCGGCACGTATGCGCGACCGCCATGTTCGCGTGCACAACCCGTCCATCACGGTCGTCCGTACCACGGCCGAGGAGTGCGCCGAGCTGGGCGGTCGCGTCGCGGCCAAACTGCGGGCGGCCACCGGCCCCACCGCGGTCTGCCTGCCCCTGCGCGGGCTGTCCACCCTCGGCGCGCCCGGCGGCCCGTACCACGATCCGGAGGCGGACCGGGCCCTCTTCGACGCCCTGCGCGGCGGCCTTCGCGGCAGTTCCGTCGAGGTGATCGAGGTCGGCACCCACCTCAACGACCCGGCTTTCGGCCGCACCGCGGCCATCGCGCTGCACCGGCTCATCGGCGCGCACGTCTCCTGATCCCGTGCGGCCTTCCGGGGCGGCCGGAGTGGCGACTCATACGCACAATGGAGGACAAAGGGGTCATGGAGGGAGCGCTCGGTGTCAGCAGACCCGCTCAGGGGCGAGCCCGCTCCCGGAATTCTCCGATCCGAGCCGGGAACGCTGCTGGAGCACGTCTCCGTGGCCGTCTTCGGCTTCGACGAGGACGACCGGGTCTGCTACTGGGGCCCGGGCGCCCACGAGCTCTTCGGGTACGACCCCGGATCGATCCTCTCCCGGCCCGGCGCCGGGCTCTTCGCCGACCCCGGCAGGTGCGCGTGGCTGGCGGAACGCGGCCGGACCCTGGGCTACTGGCGCGTGCGGCTCCCGGCCCGGCACCGCGACGGCACGGTGTTCGACTGCGGCTTCCGCGTCTTCCCCGTGACCGGCGCCGAGGGGCGTTCCGTGATCATGGGCCTGGCCAGCCGCGGCGACGAGCTCGACCGGGTCAAGACCAACCTCGTGTTCCTCGACGCTCTCTTCGAGACCTGCCCCATCGGCCTGGTCATGCTCGACCGGGACCTGCGGTACGTCCACCTCAACCAGGCGCTCGCCGACATGGACGGCCTGCCCATCCGGGCCCACCTCGGGCGGCGGATGGACGAGGTCATGATCACGACCGACGGTGACGAGTACCGGCGCATACTGCGCAGCGTCGCCGACGGCGGTCCGCCCGTCGTCGGGATGCTGGTCGGGATGCGCACCCGCGGCCGTCCCGACAGGGACCAGGTGCGCTCGGTGAGCCTCTTCCCGCTGACCGGGGCCGGTGACACCCTCCCCGGCGTGGGCGGGCTGCTGGTGGACGTGACCGACCGCGAGCGGGCCATCCTGGAGGCCACGGCGAGCCGGCAGCGACTCGCCCTGCTCGATCGCGCCGCCGCCCGGATCGGCACCACCCTCGACGTCGACGTCACCGCACGCGAACTGGTCGAGACCGCCGTACCCGACTTCTCCGACGGCGCCGTCGTGGAGGTGGTCGAGCGGCTGGACGAGGCCGAGGCGATCGACCCCGAGCTCCCGCTCCTCACCCGCCGCATCGCCTCCGGCACCGTCCTGCCACCACCCGCCACCGAGCTGGTGAGCGGTGTGGAGAGGGTCCGCTACCCGCCGGGGTCCGTCATCCACCAGATGCTGCGCACCGGCCGCCCCATCGCCGCCGAGGTGAACGAGGAGTTCCTGGCCACGAGCGTGAGCGTCCAGTCCCGTGCCCGGCTGTTCGCCGAGAGCGGCCTCGTCTGCATCCTCGTCGCGCCGCTCATCGCCCGCGGCACGGTCCAGGGCCTCGCGATGTTCGGCCGGTCCGACGCCCGGCCCGCCTTCACCGACGACGATCTCAGCCTCGCCGCCGAACTCACCTCCCGCGCCGCGCTCTGTCTCGACAACGCACGCCTCTACAGTCGCGTCCAGGACATCGCCCTGACCCTCCAGCGCGCCCTGCTGCCCAGCGTCCTGGCCACCAGCCCCTACATGGACATCGCGCACCGGTACGTGCCCGGCAGCCGCGTCACCGAGGTCGGCGGCGACTGGTACGACGTCGTCCGCCTCCCCGGCGAACAGGTCGCCCTGGTCGTCGGCGACGTCATGGGCCACGGGGTACCGGCCGCCGCCGCCATGGGCCGGTTGCGCATCACCAGCAAGGCCCTGGCCCGGCACGACCCCGCACCGGACGAGTTGCTCGCCGAACTCGACGAGTGCGTCCAGGAGGCCGGCATCGAGCTCGCCACATGCCTCTACGTGGTGTACGACCCCGCCACCGGCCGTGCCCGCATCGCCAGCGCCGGCCACCCGCCGCCGATGGTCCGCCACCCGGACGGCCGGGTGGAGACCATCGGCGACGTCCTCGGCGTACCCCTCGGCGTCGGCGGCCGGCGCTTCGGCACCCTCACGGTGGACCTGCCCGAGGACGCCACCCTCGCCCTCTACACCGACGGACTCATCGAGGTCCGCGGCCGGGACATCGAGGTGGGGCTGGAGGCGCTGCGCGCCGAGCTGGGCCAGGCGTCCGAGCCCCTGGAGGACACCGCGGACCGGCTCCTCGTCCGCCTCATGCCGCATCCGCCGACCGACGACACCGTCCTGGTCCTCGCCCGCGTACGGAGGGCCCCGCCGTCCGCCCGGCCCCCGGCCGCGCCCCCGGAGGCAGGGCCCTTTCCTGAGAAAGCCGATCACGAGATATCTTGATGTCGAGCAAATGTTGCAGACGTGGAGAGTGGAGCACCCGGTGACTGACTCGACCATCATCTATACGCACACCGACGAGGCGCCGGCACTGGCGACGCATTCGTTCCTGCCTGTGATCCAGGCGTACGCCTCGACGGCCGGGGTCACCGTGGAGACCCGGGACATCTCGCTCTCGGGGCGGATCATCTCCCAGTTCCCCGAGTTCCTGGAGGAGGGCCAGCGCCTCGACGACGCGCTCGCCGAACTCGGTGAGCTGGCCAAGACGCCCGGCGCGAACATCATCAAGCTGCCGAACATCTCGGCCTCCATCCCGCAGCTGAAGGCCGCGATCGCCGAGCTCCAGGCCCAGGGCTACGCCCTCCCGGACTACCCGGACGACCCGAAGACCGAGCAGGACAAGGACGTCCGCGCGCGCTACGACAAGGTCAAGGGCAGCGCCGTCAACCCGGTCCTGCGCGAGGGCAACTCCGACCGCCGCGCCCCCGCCTCGGTCAAGAACTACGCCAAGGCCCACCCGCACCGCATGGGCGCCTGGTCCGCCGACTCGAAGACGAACGTCGCCACGATGGGCGACAACGACTTCCGGTCCACCGAGAAGTCCACGGTCATCGCCGAGGCCGGCTCCCTGCGCATCGAGCACGTCGCCCAGGACGGCACCACCACCGTTCTGCGCGAGTCGGTACCCGTCCTCGCGGGTGAGGTCGTCGACGCCTCGGTGATGCGCGTCGCCGCGCTGCGCGAGTTCCTGGCCGCCCAGGTCGCCCGCGCCAAGGCCGAGGGCGTGCTGTTCTCGGTGCACCTCAAGGCCACGATGATGAAGGTCTCCGACCCCATCGTCTTCGGGCACGTGGTGCGCGCCTTCTTCCCGAAGACGTTCGCGAAGTACGGCGAGGCGCTGGTCGCCGCCGGTCTCTCCCCGAACGACGGCCTGGGCGCCATCCTCACGGGCCTGGAGTCCGTGCCGCACCTGGGTGCCGAGATCAAGGCGTCCTTCGAGGCCGAGCTCGCCGAGGGCCCGGCCCTGGCGATGGTCGACTCCGACCGCGGCATCACCAACCTGCACGTCCCGAGCGACGTCATCGTCGACGCCTCCATGCCGGCCATGATCCGCACCTCCGGCCACATGTGGGGCCCGGACGGCCAGGAGGCCGACACCCTCGCCGTCCTTCCGGACAGCAGCTACTCCGGTGTCTACCAGGCCGTCCTCGACGACTGCCGCGCCAACGGCGCCTACGACCCGGCCACCATGGGCTCCGTTCCCAACGTCGGTCTGATGGCCCAGAAGGCCGAGGAGTACGGCAGCCACGACAAGACCTTCGAGATCGCCGCCGCGGGCACCGTCCGTCTGGTCGACGAGGCCGGCAACACGGTCCTGGAGCAGGAGGTCGCCGAGGGCGACATCTTCCGTGCCTGCCAGACCAAGGACGCGCCGATCAAGGACTGGGTGAAGCTCGCCGTCAGCCGCGCCCGCGCCACCGGCGACCCGGCCGTCTTCTGGCTCGACGAGACCCGCGCCCACGACGCGCAGCTCATCGCCAAGGTCAAGGCGTACCTGCCGGAGTTCGACACCGAGGGCCTGGACATCAGGATCCTCGCCCCCGTCGAGGCCACCAAGCTGTCCGTGGAGCGCATCCGCCGCGGTGAGAACACCATCTCCGTCACCGGCAACGTGCTGCGCGACTACCTCACCGACCTCTTCCCGATCCTGGAGCTGGGCACCAGCGCCAAGATGCTCTCGGTCGTCCCGCTGATGAACGGCGGCGGTCTGTTCGAGACGGGCGCCGGCGGCTCCGCCCCGAAGCACGTCCAGCAGCTGGTCAAGGAGAACTACCTGCGCTGGGACAGCCTCGGTGAGTTCCTCGCCCTGGCCGTCAGCTTCGAGCACCTCGCGACGACGACGGGCAACGCCCGCGCCCAGGTCCTCGCCGACACCCTCGACCGCGCCACCGGTACGTTCCTCAACGAGGACAAGTCGCCGAGCCGCCGCCTCGGTGGCATCGACAACCGCGGCAGCCACTTCTACCTGGCGCTCTACTGGGCCCAGGAGCTGGCCCGGCAGACCGACGACGTGAAGCTCGCCGAGGCGTTCGAGCCCCTGGCGAAGACCCTCACCGAGCAGGAGCAGACGATCGTCGACGAGCTGATCGCGGTCCAGGGCACGCCGGCCGACATCGGCGGCTACTACCGCCCGGACGTCACGAAGGCCTCGGCCGTCATGCGTCCGTCGGCGACGTTCAACCAGGCGCTGGCCACCCTCGCCTGACGCGACCCGCGCAGCAGCGTCCGACGCGACGCACGCATGAGCCGCCCCCGGCCGGATCGTTCCGGCCGGGGGCGGCTCATATGTGTCCCCGACAGAGCAGTCCCCGGCGTCCTCATCGGTTCGCGGGGCCATCAGCCGTCGCTGGTGGCTCCCTCACCGACGGGTGCCGTCGGGGGCCTGGCCGGAGCCGACCAAAAGAGTCACGCGGGCCTTCGGACGTCTCCGAAAGCTGGTGCGGCTCTTTCCGGTTGTCCGGTGTATTGATGAGTGTCCTCCCTATTTGTCCCCAGTCAAGAGGTATGGATGGATTAATTTGGAATAGGGCTTTCGCGGGTCGCCGAGTGTGCCTTGGCACCCGGACCTAGACTGGGAACACCCGCGTCGCGTTCCCCGACGCGCACCCGGCGGAAGGCTGCCGCCATGACCACACCGGCAATTCCACGAGGGCCCGGTGCCAAGGCCTGGGCGCCCGAGACGGTCACGGCCGACCCGTACAACGCCGAGACGCCGTCGGCCGCACTCACCCGGCCCGTCACACCGGCCGCCGCCCTCTTCGTACGCGACCACTTCGGCCGGCCGCGCCCGGACCCCGGCCGACGGCTGCGGCTCGACGGCGCCGTCTTCGCACCGGTGGAGATCGGACACGACGAGCTGGCCGCGCTCCCGCACCGCGAACTCGACGTCGTCATGGAGTGCGCGGGCAACGGCCGCAGCCTGATGACACCCCGCCCGCCCGGCCTGCCCTGGGGGCAGCGGGCGGTCGGTTGTGTGCGCTTCTCCGGGGTGCCGTTCCGTACCCTCCTCGGGCCGGTGCGCATCAAGGACGACGCGGTCGAGATCGTCTTCACCGGCGCCGACTCCTTCGAGCGCAGCCTGCCGCTCGACGTGGCCCTGCACCCCGACACCCTGCTCGCCACCCGCATGAACGGCGAGCCGCTCACCCCCGAACACGGCGCGCCCGTCCGCCTCGTCGTACCGGGCAGGTACGCGGTCGCCGACGTGAAGTGGCTGGTCGCGGCAAGGGTGGTCACCGAGCCGTTCACCGGGGTCTTCCAGACCGACGAGTACGTCTACGTGGCGTCGCGCGGCACACCCGACGGGCCCGTCGCGGACCTCCGGGTCAAATCGCTGATCGTCGAGCCGGAGCCGGACACGCCCGTCAACCGGGGCCACCCCACCGTCGTACGCGGCCGGGCCTGGTCCGGCGCCGGGGTGCCGGTGCGCGGGGTCGAGGTCCTGGCGCGGGGCGAGGAGGACGAAAGCGGCGCATGGGCCGCCGCGGAGCTGGAAGAGCCCGCCGGCCCCTACGCGTGGACGGGCTGGTCCTACCGGTGGACGCCCCGACGGCCCGGCCCCTACCGGCTGATCGCCCGTGCGACCGACGCGCGCGGCGACACCCAGCCGCTCCGTGCGCCGTGGAACGCCCACGGGTACGGCTGCAATCCCGTGGCGTCCGTGGACGTGGTCGTCGTGTGAGGTGACGGCATGAGTGAGATACAGGTCATGACCACCGCGTCACTCGGTGACACCAGCTATCTCCTCCTCAGCGGGGACGAGGCCGCGCTGGTCGATCCGCAGCGGGACAGCTGGGAGCTGATCGAGTCCTGTGGCGCCCGGGGGGTGCGCATCCGGTACGTCCTGGAGACCCATGTCCACAACGACTACGTCTCCGGCGCGCTGGAGGTCCGTGCGGCGACCGGTGCCACGGTGGCCGGCCCGGCCCGCGCCCCGTACGCCTTCGGCCACCTGCCGCTGGCCGAGGACGACGAGATCGTCGTGGGCGACACCACCGTGCGGGCCATGGAGACGCCCGGCCACACCGCCGAACACACCTCCTACCTCGTCTTCGACGACACGCGCCCCGAACCCACCGCCGTCTTCACCGGCGGGAGCCTGCTCGTCGGCAACGCCGGGCGCACCGACCTGTCCGGCGAGGAGCACACCGAGGAGCTCGCGCGCGCCCAGTTCCGTTCGCTGCGGCGGTTGTCGCTGCTGCCGGACGCCACGCGCGTACTGCCGACGCACGGCGCGGGCAGCTCCTGTACGGCCGGCCCGGTGGCCCGGGGCAGAACCACCACCGTGGGCGCCGAGCGGCGGACCAACCCGACCCTCACCGCCCGCGACGAGGAGGACTTCATCGGCGAACGTCTCTCGGGACTGCCGCCGTACCCGGCGTATTACCACTACATGGCGGACATCAACCGGCACGGGCCCGCGGTGCTCGGCGGCCCGCCCGGGCTCCGGCCGCTCACGCCCCGCATGGTCGAGGGGCTCGCGGGCGGCGGGGCGCGGATCGTCGACGGACGTGACCGCGTGACGTTCGCCGAGGCCCATCTGCCCGGGGCGCTCTGCGACGAACTGGACGAGCGGTTCGCGAGCCTCGTCGGCGAGGTGGTCCCGTTCGGGTCGCGGCTGGTGCTGGTGCTCCCCGAGCCGGCCCGCGAGGCCGCCGAGGAGGCGATGGTCCAACTGCTGCGGATCGGCTACGAGAGCGTGGCCGGATATCTGGCGGGCGGGGTCGGCGCCTGGGCCGCCGCGGGCCGTCCGCTGCGCGGGTTCCGCACCGCCGACGCCACCGAACTGGCCCGGCGGCCGGGTGGCGCACGGGTGCTCGACGTCCGGCCGGAAGGCCCCGGGGACCCGGTGCCCGGCACACAGGCCGTGCCCCTGGCCGAACTGCCGCGGCGGCTGGGCGAGGTACCGAGGGACCGCGAGGTCTGGACGGTCTGCGGCAGCGGCCGCCGGGCCACCCTCGCGGCGAGCCTGCTGGACGCCGCCGGCATCCCGGTCACCGCGGTGGTCCGGGGAGGTGTCCAGGAGCTCAGGGGACACGTATAGGCGGGAGAAGGCCATGGGCAGCAACGGCTACGCACATCCCGAGACGCTGGTCGACACCGAGTGGCTGGCCGCCCATCTGGACGACGGAACGGTCCGGGTCATCGAGGTGGACGAGGACACCCACGCGTACGAACAGGGCCACATCCCCGGCGCCGTGAGCTGGAACTGGGCCACGGACCTGCACGCCGACGTGGGACGCGACCACCTCGACCGCGACGCGCTCGGAAGACTGCTGGCCGCGGCCGGCGTGGAGGACGACACCACGGTGATCCTCTACGGCGCCAACAGCAACTGGTTCGCGGCGTACGCCTATTGGATCCTGCGGCTGCGAGGCTTCCGCAAGGTGCGGCTGCTCGACGGCGGCCGCAGGAAGTGGGAGCTCGAAGGCCGGTACATGACCCAGGAGGTCATGGACTACCAGCACACCGGCTACACGCTCACCGGCCGGGAGAACCCCCAGTTCCGCGCCCTGCGCGGCGAGGTGCTCGACAGTGTGGGGTCGGCCGTGCGCATGGTCGACGTACGGTCCCCGGAGGAGTTCCGCGGCGAGAGGCTGGCGCCGCCGCACCTGCCGCAGGAACAGGCGCAGGTCCCCGGCCACATCCCCGGCGCGGTCAACATCTCCTGGTCGCAGGCGGCCAACGAGGACGGCACCTTCAGGTCGGCGGAGGAGCTGACGGCGTTGTACTCCGCCCAGGGCATCACGTCCGACAGCGAGGTCATCGCCTACTGCCGGATCGGCGAGCGGTCCTCCCACACCTGGTTCGCGCTGCACGAACTGCTCGGCTACCCCGTCGTCAAGAACTACGACGGATCCTGGACCGAGTACGGATCGCTCGTCCGAGCCCCCGTCGAAATGGGGTGATCAGTCCGTTGTGCCGTGCCCTCGTGAGGTCCCGGGCTGTTACTCAGAGCGCGTGGAGCAACAGCTTCCGGACCGACCGCGAAGGGACACCCATGATCGAGAAGGTTCTGTTCACCGCCGGCCTGGCCGCCGCCACCGTGCTGGGGGCCGCCGCCCCGATGGCCGCCGCGGTCGGCGACCGGACGATCTCGACGCACAACGGCAACGGCTCCGTCCAGGCGTACGGGAACACCCACACCGGCACCGGCGCCACCGCCGGTGCTGACGCAACCGCCCCCGACCGGTCGCCGACCCGCCTCGCCGGGCACCTCCTCGGCTTCTGACCTCGGCGCGGATACCGGCCCCCTGAACCGCGCCCGCCCACGGGGCGCGAGGCGCCGTACAGCTCGCGGCGTCGCCCGTCGGCCCCGACACGGTCGTCCCCGCGGGCCGGCGGTGCAGCCAGGTGCCGCGGCCCTCATCGCGGACAGCGCCGGCCGGACCCTGGCCGACGCCGTCCGGCACTGGCACGACACGCGTGCGGAGGCGGCCCGGCCCCAGGAGGTCGGAGCCCAGTTCGATTTCAACCGCTTCCAGCGGGCCTGGTATTCGACCACCCGCGCGGCACCCGTGACGAGTCCCTGGCCGCCTGGCGTCTGCACCGGTCGCGGCCCCGTGGCACCGTGAGCGAACCGCGGAACCGCCGCCCCCGCGCCCCGAGGGGCTGCCGTCATGACGGTGACAGGAGCAGGTGCCCCGCGAGGGCGATGATCACCGCGCTGGAGGCCAGGGCCGTCAGCAGCCGCCCCCGGTCACCGGTCAGGGCCCGGCCCAGCAGCGCTCCGCCGCCGGCGAGCAGCAGCTGCCAGCTTGCTGAGGCCGCGAACGCGGCGACCACGAAGACGGCCTGCTCCCACCGGTCCGGTGCCGCCGCCGTCCGGCTCCCGAGCACCAGGGCCGCGAAGTAGACCACGGTCATCGGGTTCAGCAGGGTGATCCCGAGCAGGCCGAGGAAGGCCCGGGCGGCGCCGGGCGGCGGCTCCTCGCCGCGTGCGGCCGTCCGCCGCTCGCGGTAACGCGCCACCGCGGCGGCGCCCCCGCGGACGGCCAGGGCCACGAGCACCACGGCCGAGACCCAGCGCAGCGGGACCGTGACCGGTGCGACGAGCGGGGCGAGCGCCGAACCCCCGACGGCGGCGACCAGTGCGTAGAGACCGTCGGCCGTGGCCACGCCCATCGCGGCGGCCGCGCCGACCCGCAAGGACGTACGCGCGGTGAGCGCCACCAGATAGGTCCCGACCGCTCCCACCGGGATGGCGATGCCGTACCCGGCGAGCAGCCCCGCGACCAGGGCGGCGATCACGCGCGGACGGGAATCGGTCCTCGGTGCCGGCCGGTCTGCTGCTGCTCCCGCACCGAACGGTCGGCGGAGGTCGGCGGCAGCGGGGCGAGAGCGGTCAGCGTGTTCATGCGCCGATCCTGAGGGCCGCGGGCCCGCCGGAACAACCCGTTTTCCGCGCGCCCCACTCGCCCGGCCCGCCCCGGCCGTCCGTCCGCCCCGGCCGTCCGCCCGCCCCGCCCGCGCGACCCGTCCCGCCGTCCCGCCCGGCGGCGCCGGAAGGCGTCAGTGGGAGGCCGCCCACCGGGAGATCGCGAACCGCGCACCCTCGCGCCGCACCTCCGCCGCGCCGCGGCCGCCGAAGTGGGCCGGGACGACCAGCTCCCGCTCGTCGGCCGCGCGCGCGAGGACGCGGCGCCGGCTCTCCGCCGCCCGGCGCGGGTCCTCGCAGAAGCAGCTGCTGCAGGACGGTTCGAGGATCTGCACCGGACTGTGGAGCAGATCGCCCACGAAGACGGCCCGGTCACCGCCGGAAGCCAGCCGCAGCACCGACGAACCGGGCGTGTGGCCCGGCGCGGGCTCCAGCGTCAGATGGGCGTTGATGCGATGGGTACCCTCCCACAGCACGGCCTGTCCGGCCCGGTGAACGGGCGCCACGCTGTCCTCGAACACCAGCCGGTCGGTCTCCCGCCGCAGCCGCCCGTCCTCCCCGTGCGGCGCCGGCCGGCGGACGGACGACCCGTCCGGGTCGAAGTGCGCGTGGTCCGCCGCCGGCATCAGATACGTGGCGTTGGGAAACGCAGGCACCCACTCCCCGTCCCTCTCCACCGTGTTCCAGCCCACGTGGTCCGCGTGCAGATGCGTGTTGACGACGACATCGACGTCCTCCGGCCGCACGCCGGCCCGCTCGAGCCGCTCGGGGAAATCCGTCGCGAGGTTGTCGAACTGCGGTGTGTACGGCCTTTCGCGGCCGTTGCCCACCCCGGTGTCGACCAGCACCGTCATCCCCTCGCTGCGCAGCACCCAGGTCTGCAGCGCGGCGACGAAGGCGTCGCCGTCCGGCTCCCAGAAGTCCGGTGCCAGCCACTCCTCGTTCGCCTTCCACACCCCCGGTGCGCACTCCGGGACGATCGCCCCGGCGGGGGCGAACGGCCCCTGCCACTCCACGATCCGGGTGATCTCGACATCTCCCAGTGTGATCCGCTCCATGGTTCCTCCGCTCGTCCGGCTCTCTCCCGAACGACCCTAGGAACAGCCCATGAGCCGCTCAATGCGCCCGCACCTCACGCGGATACGCATACGTCTCACTCCGGACCATAGGGTGGGGCCATGGATGTGGTCAGCGATGCGATCTCGGCCGTCCGCACGGGACGGCCCTCCGCCAACCGGGTGCGCGTCACCGGGACTTGGTGCAGCCGATTCGCCTCCTACGGCGGTGCGGGCTTCCACGTAGTGCTGGAGGGAAGCTGCTGGCTGCTCACCGACAGCGGGTCCGCGGTGGCACTCTCGGTGGGCGACGCGGTCCTGCTCCCGCACGGCACCGGCCACGTGGTGGCCGACTCCCCGGCCGGCCGGGACACGATCGACCGGGCGGTCCCGTTCGAAGCATGGCTCGCCGCCCGGGAATCGGGAAACCCGCTGCCGCCTCCGCTCGCCCCGGCGGCGCACGACTCCGACGGGCCGGCGGCGGAACTGCTCTGCGGCAAGTACCGGCTCGACCGGACCCACGGCCACCCCCTGTTGGCCGAGCTCCCGGACGTCGTCCATCTGCCGGACCGCCCCGGGCGCGACCCCGAACTGCGCGCCGCCATCGATCTTCTCGGCCGGGAAACCGCCGCCGAACGCCCGGGGGCAGGCGTCGTCCTCCCGGGTCTGCTCGACCTGCTGCTGGTGTACATGGTCCGCGCCTGGACGACGCGGACCCCGGCCGGTACCGCCACCGGCTGGCCGGCCGCCCTGAGCGACCCCGCCGTGGCCGCCGCCCTGCGCGCCCTGCACGACGACCCCGCCCGCCCGTGGACCATGGAGCGCCTGGCCGCCCGGGCGGGCGTGTCCCGCGCGACACTCGCCCGCCGGTTCACCGCCCGAGTGGGCCGCCCGCCCATGGCGTACCTGACCTGGTGGCGCATGACCCGCGCGGCTGCCCTCCTGCGCGACACCGACGAGCCCGTCGACACCGTCGCCCGGCGGGTCGGCTACGGCTCCCCGTACGCCCTCTCCCACGCCTTCACCCGTCACCTGGGCACCACTCCCGGCCGCTACCGGGCGGAACACCGCCGGTCGGCGGGCCGGGAGCCGCGGCGCCACGACCGCCGAATGGCCCAAGGGGGCCGCCGCTCACCGGGCCCGCCGACCACCCCTGCGACAGAATGGGCGGTACAGGCCGCTGAGTGAGGTGTGTATGGGAGGCGCCGGCAGCGAGAGTCGCTCGTACGACGTGGACATCCCTGCACTGGTGCTGGACGAGCGGGGACTGGTCGCCCGCTGCACCCTGGGCGCCGAGCGGCTGTTCGGGCGGTCGGCCGACGATCTCTGCGGACTGCTCGCGCCACGGCTGCTGGCCGAGCCCGGCCGGTGGACCGACCTGATGGCACGCCACACCGGGGACATGTGGGAGGGCGAGACCCGCGTACGGCGCGGCGACGGCTCGGAGCTCGACGTGGCCTTCCGGGTGCTGCCGCTGCGGACCGGACGACCGGCCGGCCGGGACTCCCAGTGCCTGGTCATGGGAGCTCCGCTGGACGTGGTCTCCCGCAGACGGCACGACGAAGCCTTCACCAAGGAACTGTTCCTGCAGGACCGCGTCGGCCTCGCGGTGTTCGACGACGAGCTCAGCATCGTACGGACGAACACCCCGCTGCTGCCCTACACGGGCCTGCCCGGGGAGCTCAGCGGCCACCGCCTCGGTGACTTCCTCCAGGACGACGACGCCCGCGTCATCGAGGGCGAGCTGCTCCGCGTGCTGGAGACCGGCGCCCCGATGGTCACCAGGGAAGTGCACGTCCGCACGCTGGTCGACCCGCGGGAAGGCCGCACCATGTCGATGTCCGCGTTCCGGCTCCAGGGACCGGACGGGCACGTCATGGGTGTCACCGTGCTCTTCACCGACGTGACCGACCAGCGGCGCGCTCGCCGCCGGCTGCGGCTGCTGCACCTCGCCACGGCCGTCATGAGCGGCTCCCTCTCCGTCGTCGAGACCGCGCAGGACCTCGTCGACGTGCTGGTCCCCGGACTCGGAGACCTCGCCGCCCTGGACGTCGCCGACTTCGTCTTCACCGGCGACGAACCGCGGGAGGCCGGGGCCGGGCCGTGGCTGCCGCTGCGCCGGGTCGCCACCGCCGTGGGCGATGGCGACGCGGAGCTCCTGACCGGCACCGCCCTCGGCGTCGACCTCACCAAGGCGGCGCGCAGCGTCATGTGGTCGGGCCGCGAGGGCACCGCCCACCCCGAGGGAACCCCCGCCGGTGCGGGCGTCCACGCCGGGATGAGCGTGCTGCTGCGGGCCCGGGGGCACGTCCTCGGGCGCGTCACCGTCTGGCGGGCGGCCGGCCGCCCGCCCTTCGAGGACGACGATCTGTCGATGCTCGAGGAGATCGCCTCCCGCGCCGCCCTCGTCGTGGAGAACGCCCGGCGGTACGCCCGCGAGCGCCGCGTGGCCGTACGACTCCAGCGCAGCCTGCTGCCGCCGGCGGTGACCGACAGCGTCGCCGTCCAGACGGCCAGTGTGTACCTGCCCACCGACGCGGCCACCGGGGTCAGCGGGGACTGGTTCGACGTCATCCCCCTGTCATCGGCCCGGGTCGCCCTCGTCGTCGGCGACGTCGTCGGCCACGGGCTGAAGGCCACGGCGACGATGGGCCGGCTCCGCACCGCCGTGCGCACCCTGGCCGACCTCGATCTGGAACCCGACGAACTGCTGGCCCACCTCGACGACCTGGTCTCGCAGCTCGCCCTGGAGGACAGCCGTGAGGAGGCCGGCACGACGGACGAGTACGCGGCCGGCCACCCGGGACCCCTGGAGGGCGACATAACGGAACGCACCTATGACTCGTTCGGTGCGACGTGCCTCTACCTGACCTACGATCCGGTCACCCGGCAGTGCGTCATGGCCAGCGCGGGCCACCCGCCGCCCGTCGTGCTCGCCCCCGACGGCTCCGCCTCCTACGCCCGGGTCAGCCCCGGCCCGCCCCTCGGGGTGGGTGGCCTCCCCTTCGAGCGGCTCGACCTGCGGATCGAGGAGGGCAGCGTGCTGGCCCTCTTCACCGACGGCCTGGTGGAACAGGGCCGTTCCGACGTCGACGTGGGCATGGCGATGCTGCGGCGCGAACTCCAGGCGGCACGACCGCTCGAGCGGTCGCTGCGGGACGTGGGACGTGCGGTGGTGGACACGCTCGCCCCCCGCCGGCTGGACGACGACGTCACCCTGCTGCTCGCCCGCACCCGCGCCGTACCCGACGACTGCACGGTGGCCTGGGTGCTGGAGCCCCGCCCCGAAGTGGTGTCCGAGGCCCGGCGCCTGCTCACCGGGCAACTGGTCGCCTGGGGGCTCGACGAACTGCTCTTCACCACCGAGCTCGTGGCCAGCGAGCTGGTCACCAACGCCATCCGGTACGCGGGGGAGGGCCCGGTGGAACTGCGGCTGGTCCGCGCCGGCACCCTCATCTGCGAGGTGTCCGACCGCAGCGGCACCCAGCCGCGCATGCGCCGTGCCCACACCACGGAGGAGGGCGGGCGCGGGCTCTTCCTGGTGGCCCAGCTGACCAGCCGCTGGGGCAGCCGCTACACCCGCCGGGGCAAGACCATCTGGACGGAACAGCCGCTGCCCCGCACACCGTCGCACCGCCGTTGAGGAATTCCGGCCTCCACTGAACACAACTCCCGCTCGCTCCGTACCTAGGGGCGGACGCGTCCCCCGGCTGCCGACGGCAGTCGGAGTCCGAACCACCCCCAGGAGACGTGGAGTTGAGTCACAGGCGAATAACCAAGCGGAAGGCCGTCGTCGCAGGAGCCGGGGCGATCGGCATCGTCGCAGCGGCCATCCTGCTGCCGAACGCCAACGCGTCCCAGTCCGGTTCGGGCCCCGGCCCGTCGGGTGTCAAGAAGCTGAACGCGGCGGCCGCCGCACAGCTCGCCCAGCAGCTCGGCAAGAACCTGGGGGACTCGTACGGCGGCGCCTACTACGACGCGGGGAAGCAGCAGCTCGTCGTCAACGTGGTCGGTGACGACAAGAAGTCGATCGTCAGCGAGGCGGGCGCGGTGGCCCGCAGCGTTCGCAACAACACCGCCACTCTCAAGTCGGCGACCGGCACCCTGTCGGCCCGGGCCACCATCCCGGGCACGGCGTGGGCGGTCGACCCGAGGACCAACCAGGTTCTCGTCACCGCCGACCGGACGGTCACCGGCGAGCGGTGGGACAGACTGGAGTCGACTGTCAAGTCGCTGGGCGACGGAGTGGCCCGGATCCAGAAGTCCAAGGGGGCGTTCAAGCCCTTCATCGAGGGCGGAGACGGCATCGCCCGAGGCGGTGCCGCGTGCTCCCTCGGCTTCAACGTGACGACCCAGGAGGGGCAGAAGGGCTTCCTCACCGCCGGGCACTGCGGGCCCGCGGGGTCGCAGTGGTCCGACGAGCAGACGGGCGAGCCGCTCGGCTCCACCCAGGAGTCGGTGTTCCCCGGCAACGGTGACTTCTCCCTGGTCACCTATGACGACCCGGCGGCCGAGGCGCCCAGCGCGGTCGACGTGGGCGGCGGGCAGCTCGTGGAGATCCGGCAGGCGGCCGATGCCGCGGTCGGCCAGCAGGTGTTCCGCATGGGCAGGACCACCGGGCTGAACGACGGTCAGGTCACCGGTCTCAACGCCACGGTGAACTACCCGGAGGGCACGGTCACCGGGCTCATCCAGACCAATGTCTGCGCCGAGCCGGGGGACAGCGGCGGCGCCCTGTTCACCCGGGACGGCAACGCCGTCGGTCTCACCTCGGGCGGCAGCGGCAACTGCGACGCGGGCGGCGAGACGTTCTTCCAGCCGGTCACCACCGCGCTCGCCGCCGTCGGCGCGCAGATCGGCGCGGGCGGCGGCGGTCAGCAGGACGGCGGTCAGCAGGACGGCGGCGCCCAGCAGGACGGCGGCCAGCAGGACGGTGGCGCCCAGCAGGACGGCGGCCAGCAGGCCGGTGACGGTCAGCAGGACGGCGGTCAGCAGGCCGGTGACGACCAGCAGGGTGACGGCGGACTGCAGGTCGGCGGCGGACTGCAGTTCAACTGACCCCCACGGCGAATCCCCCCCATCGCCCCCGGCCCCGTGCACCCTCGCGTGCACGGGGCCGGGGGCGTTCCGGGCCTCTTCCGTGCCGCGCGTACGGGTGACTGACGCCACGTCACCGCGGATGTGCGGCCCGCCGGTGGGATGACTCACCCGTGGAGCAGGACCGTCCACCGGGAACGGAGGATTCATGGAGAGCGATGCCCAACGGCGCTGGAGCCTTCACCTCTGGGGCGCCAACCACTGCGGACAACTCGGCGACGGAAGCAGGGAAGAACGGCTCACCCCCGTGACCCTCGACGACGTGGCCGACGTCACCGCCGTCGCCGCCGGCTCCCACCACACCCTGGCACTCACATCCCGGGGCACGGTCCTGGCCTGGGGAGCCAACCACTACGGGCAGCTGGGCGACGGCACCAGACAGGACCGCTGCCGCCCGGTCGCCGTCCGGGACCTCGGCGGCGTCACCGCCGTGGCGGCCGGCGGCGGGCACAGCATCGCCCTGCTCGCGGACGGCACCGTATGTACCTGGGGCGCCAACGACTGGGGCCAGCTCGGCGACGCCGGCCGGCAGGACCGGTACGCCCCGGTCCCCGTCCCCGGCCTGCGGAACGTCGTGTCCGTCGCGGCGGGCGGCGGCCACAACCTGGCACTGCTCGAAGACGGCACCGTCCGGTCCTGGGGGTCGAACAACCGGGGCCAGCTGGGCGACGGCACCAAGGACGAGCACCGGACCCCCGTGCCGGTGCACGACCTCGGCGACGTCACCGCCGTCTCCGGAGGCGGCTATTTCAGCCTGGCCCTCCTCAAGGACGGGACGGTACGGGCCTGGGGCACCAACCACTGGTGCCAGCTCGGTGACGGCACCAACGACGAGCGCTCCCGCCCGGTGGCCGTCCGGGACGTCCACGGGGCCACCTCGATCGATGCCGGGTGGCACCACGGCCTGGCCCTCATCGGGGACGGGACCGTCCGGGCCTGGGGCAACAACCACTGCGGTCAGCTCGGGCACCCGTCCGGCCGCCAGCCGACCGCCCCGGTCACCGTCCCCGGTCTGCGCGACGTGGCGCGGCTCGCCGCCGGCTACCGGCACAACCTCGCCGTCCTCACCCCCGACGGCCCCGGCGGCGCCGAACACTGTCTGGCCTGGGGCACCGCCCCCGACAGCCGAGGCCACGGCCGGCCCGCTCCCATCGAACTCGCCACCCACCCGGAGGGGACCACCACGTCCCGGGTCCCCGCGCTCGCCGCCGGCTGGGCCCACACCGTCGCGGTCGTCCACGCCCCAGCGACCCCGAGGGGCCACGACCCGGGGCGACCGGACCGCCAGGGCGTGTTCCGGAAGTAGCGTCGTCCGCCCGGAGGGCGGGGCCCCGGCCGGACGGGACCTTCGAAACACGCCCTAAGGGCGATCGAGCACCTTCGCGATGCCCTCGGCGAGGCAGGGGACGCGGTCCGCCGGAAGCCCCGCGATGTTGACGCGACCCGCGGTCGTGCCGTAGATGGCGCACTCGTCGCGGAGCCGGAGCATCCGGTCGGGCGTGAGCGGCAGCATGGAGAACATGCCCTTCTGCCGTGCGATGGACCCGGCCGGGGTGTCCAGGCCCAGCGCCCGCAGGTGCGCGACCAGGGACGTCCGATTCCCCTCGATGCGTGCCCGCATCGCGTCGAGTTCGGCCCGCCAGGTGGCGCGCAGACCGTCGTCCTCCAGGATGGCCGTGACGACCGCGGCGCCATGCTCGGGCGGCATCGAGTAGAGGGTGCGGGCGGCGTTCTGCAGCGCGGTCTCGGCGTGCCGCAGCGACTGGCGGGACCCGCCGACGACGACGGCGCAGCCGGTGCGGTCGCTGTACAGACCGAAGTTCTTCGAGCAGCTGATGGCGATGAACATCTCCGGCACCCGCTCCGCGAGCATCCGGGTCGCCGCCAGGTCCGCCTCCAGCCCGTCGCCGAGTCCGTGATAGGCGAGGTCGACGAACGGCACCCAGCCGTTGTCGGCCGCGAGCCGGGCGATCGCGTCCCAGGCCTGCGGGGACGGGTCGACTCCGGTGGGGTTGTGGCAGCAGCCCTGGAGCAGGACGACATCGTCGCGGCGTGCGCCCGCGAGGTCCCGCAGCATGCCCTCCGTGTCGGCGCGGCCCTCGGCGTCGAGCCAGCCGAAGGTACGTACCCGCAGGCCCGCCGCCTCCAGGATGGGCCGGTGGTTGACGTAGGCCGGGTCGCTGATCCACACCGTCGTGCCCGGACGGGTCCGGAATATCAGGTCCGC
The DNA here is from genome assembly GCF_054963715.1 of Streptomyces sp. STAM6. NCBI lineage: Bacteria > Bacillati > Actinomycetota > Actinomycetes > Kitasatosporales > Streptomycetaceae > Streptomyces > Streptomyces sp. STAM6. The sequence continues at coordinate 19,394 of NZ_JBUEFZ010000029.1, forward strand.
CAGCAGCCGCAGTGCGCCGCTGCCCGCGACGGTCTGGACCGCCACCGCCTGCTCCGCCGATCCACCGGTGCCGAGGACCATCGTGAGCATCGCGCGGTTGAACGCGGTGTTGCCGGAGAGGCCCCGGTACTCCTTGGAGACGGATCGTTCCGCCAGGCGCAGCTCGGCCTCCCGGACGGCCGCCATGACCGGAGTGCCGCCCGTGTCGTCCCGGTAGACACCGAGAACGAGGTTGAGGCGCTCGGGCCGGTTGTCGGCGCCGTACGCCTCCGTCAGGTCCCACAAGGGGTCGACGGGCGGCGGGAGGAGAAGCTCAAGCATCTGCGGACACCTTGGCTCGGGATCGGGAGGGGGACGAGGACGGAGACTGGGACGGGAGCGGGGACCCGGAGCCGGACTCGGGCTGGGCACCGGACTCGGGTTCGGCGTGGGACACGGGCCCGGGCGCCGCGGGCCGGGGGCGCCGGTTGGCGAGGACGACGCCCGCGGTGATCAGCGGTACGCCGACGAGGACGGACAGCGTCGGGGCCTCGTCGAGCAGCGGCACGGCCAGCAGGACGACGGCGACCGGGCTGAGGCTGCCCACGACGGAGCTGCGCTCCGCGCCCAGCCTGCGGATCGCGAAGGCGTACAGCAGGCCCGCGCACAGACCCACTCCCAGTCCCTGCACCACCAGGAACAGCGCGATGTCGCCGCCCGTCGCGGAGGCCAGGCCGGTGGGGAGCACCCCGGTCAGCACCAGCAGCGCCACCACGGCGAACGACGGCAGGCACAACAGTCCTATGGAGCCGACCGGGTCGAGGTCCACTTCCTTCAGACCGACGGTGTACAGCGCCCACAGCCCACTGGCGACGAGCAGCATGCCGGAGCCGGCCAGCACCTGCGTGTCGAGCGGGATCACGAAACGCCAGACCAGCGCGGCCACCCCGACCGTGATCAGGGCGAGGCCCGCCGCCCCGGTCCCCCGGGGTACACCCTTGCCGGCGGCCACCATGAGGGCGGAGACGAACAGCGGGACCATTCCCGGGATCAGCGAGCCCACGAACGCCGCCGAGGTCAGCGACCCGCCGAACATGGCCGCCAGGAAGAAGGGCACCCCCGCACCGCAGATGATCTTGAACGCGGCGGCCGGGCGCACCGCGGCGATGTCGCGGCGCCGCCGCCACAGCGCGGGCGCCAGCACGACGAGCGGCAGACCGAAGCGCAGCAGGGCCGCGTCGGCGGGCAGCAGCGACGAGGCGCTCAGGGCGCGGGCGCTCAGTGCGAAGGCCGCCCAGATCGTCACGGTCACCAGCAACGCCGCCATCCCCAGTGCGTGGGGGGAAGGCCGGCTGCCGCGCGTTCGCGCGGGAACGGTCTCAGCGGTGGCCAAGGGGGCTCCTCCAGTCCGGGAAGGGGCCGGTTCCGGCCATGGGGCAACGGTAGAGCGTGGACCGGGGCAGCCGATTGCCAGTTCTGCCGCTCGGGCATAGCTTTGAGGCAGAATCTGCCAAGGAGGGGTGATGGACGCGGTCGATCTGCAGATCATCCGGGAGTTGCAGGCCGACGGGCGGCTCTCCAACCAGGACCTGGCCGACCGGGTCCGGCTCTCGCCGTCCCCCTGCCTGCGCCGGGTGCGACGGCTGGAGGAGGCGGGGCTGATCAGGGGCTATACCGCCATGGTCGACCAGGTCGCCTTCGGGCTCCCGATCACCGTGTTCGTCCGGATACGCCTGGACCGCCACACACATGAGGCGGTCCGGGTGTTCGAGGAACACGTGGCCGTCATCGAGCACATCCAGGACTGCTATCTGATGGCGGGAACCAGCGACTACCTGCTCAGGGTCGTCATCGAGAGCCTGGAGGCGTACGAGGCCCTGGTGCGCCACCGGATCCACGCCATTCCGGGGATCGCGTCGATCGAATCCAGCTTCGCCTTCGGCAGCGTGAAGCAGTCCAGGGTCTACCCGCGGCCCGCGTGAGCGGCGACGAGCGGCTGCTCGGTCCAGATGACCTTTCCGTTGCCGGTGTAACGCGTCCCCCACCGCTCGGCGAACTGCGCCACCAGGAACAGGCCCCGGCCGCCCTCGTCGGTCGCGGCCGCCCGGCGCAGATGCGGGGCGGTGCTGCTGCCGTCGGAGACCTCGCAGATCAGCGCCCCGTCGCGGATCAGGCGGACCCGGATCGGTTCGACCGCGTACCGGATGGCGTTGGTGACCAGCTCGCTGAGGATCAGTTCGGTGGTGAACGCCTCCTCCGCCAGACCCCACGACTCCAGCGTCCGGGACACATCCGCCCGCACCACCGCCACGGCCGCCGGGTCCGACGGCACGTCCCAGGCGGCCGTGTGGTCCTCGCCCAGGACCCTGGTCCGGGCCACGACCAGGGCCACGTCGTCCCGCGGCCGCCCCGGGATCAGGGCGTCCAGCACCGCCCGGCACGTCTCCTCCGGTGACCGGCCGGGCCGCGCCAGGGTGCGCCGCAGCAGCTCCAGCCCCTCGTCGATGCCGCGGGTGCGGTCCTCGACCAGCCCGTCGGTGTACAGCACCAGGCTGCTGCCCTCCCGCAGCCGGAGCTCGGCCGTCTCGAAGGGCAGCCCGCCGAGACCGAGCGGCGGACCGGCAGGCAGGGCGGGGAACTCCACGGTGCCGTCCGGGTCCACCACCGCGGGCTCCAGGTGCCCGGCGCGGGCCAGCGCGCACACCCCGGAAGCCGGGTCGTAGACCGCGTACAGGCAGGTCGCGCCGGTGACCGAGGTCATCGCCCCCTCACTGTCCTCGTCCTGGTCGATCCGGGTCACCAGTTCGTCCATGTGCCACAGCAGCTCGTCGGGCGGCAGGTCGAGGGTGGAGAAGTTGTGCACCGCGGTGCGCAGCCGGCCCATGGTGGCCGCCGCGTGCAGCCCGTGACCGACGACATCGCCCACCACGAGCGCCACCCGGGAGCCGGGCAGCGGAATGACGTCGAACCAGTCGCCCCCCACCCCCGCGGGCCCCGCCTGGGCGGGCAGGTAGCGGTGGGCCACTTCCAGGGCGGTCTGCTCGGGCAGGACGCGCGGCAGCAGGCTGCGCTGCAGGGTGACCGCCATGGTGTGCTCGCGGGTGAAGCGGCGGGCGTTGTCGACGCTGACGGCGGCCCGGGCCACCAGCTCCTCGGCCAGGGACAGATCGTCCTCCTCGAACGGCTCGGGCTTCCGCCGGCGCCAGAAGGTGGCCACGCCGAGGATGACGCCGCGGGCCCGCAGCGGTGCGGCGATCATGGAGTGGATGCCGTACGCGACGAGCTTGCGGGCCCGCTCCGGCTCCTGCTCCTGCCAGCCCGAGAACGCGGGCATGTCCGCCTCGATGACGGCCTTCCCCGTCTCGAAGGCGGCGGCCTGCGGGGTGGCCCGGACGAAGTGGATCAGCCGGCCGGTCGGGTAGAGGGGTGTGTCGTCCCGGATGCCGGCGGACGCCACCCGGCGCATTTTCGTGCCGCTGTTCCCGGGTTCCTCGCCGCCCAGCACCGCCTCCGGCAGATCGACGGTGACGAAGTCCGCGAACCGGGGGACCGCGAACCGCGCCAGCTCCTCACAGGTCCGCTCCACGTCGAGCGTGGTGCCGATCTCCACGCCCGCGTCGTACAGCAGTTCCAGCCGGCCCTGGGCGATGTCGGCGCGGCCGGTGAGCGCCTGGAGCTCGGTGGTGTCCCGCAGCGTCGCGACCGTGCCGGACGGCCCGCCGTCCAGACGCGTCCTGCGCTGGTTGACGGCCACCAACCGGTCCCCGACCGGGTGCACCTCGTCGGTGACCGGACGTCCGGAGTCCAGCAGGAGCGCCAGCTCCGGAGAGATGCCCAGGTCCAACGGGGTGCGCCCGTCCGCGTCGGCACGCAGGCCGAGCAGCCGGCGCGCCTCGTCGTTGGCCAGCAGCAGCTTGTGGCCGTCGTCGAAGATGAGCACGCCCTCGCGCACGGCGTGCAGGACGGCGTTGTGGTGCTCGTACATCCGGCTCATCTCGGCGTAGCCCAGGCCGTGCGTCTGGTGCCGCAGGCGCCTGCTGACCAGGGCGCTGCCGGCGGTGGCGAGCGCCACGGCGAGCGCGGCGGCACCGAACACCAGGGGCAGCTGCCGCTCGACGACCGACGTCACCTTCTCGATGGTGATCCCGGCCGACACGAGCGCCACCACCCGGCCGTCGGCGCCGGTCACCGGGACCACGGTGCGGATGGACGGGCCGAGGGTTCCGGTGACCGTCTCCGTCACCATCCCGCCGCGCGCCGCGGGTGCGATCGTGCCGATGTACCGCTTCCCGATCTGAGCGGGGTTGGGGTGCGTCCAGCGGACGCCCTGAGGCGTCATGACGACGATGAAGTCCACCCCGGACGCTTTGCGGGCCTCCTCGGTCAGGGGCTGCAGCGCCGCCGTGGGATCGCGGCCCGCCAGGGCTGCCCGGAGGCCCGGACCGTACGCGAAGGTCTCGGCCACGGAAATCGACCGATTGCGGGCCTCGCGCTCGCTGTCGGTCCGGGACTGCAGCACGAGGGTCACCACCGCCGCGACGACGAGCAGCACCGCCACCACCGCCTGCAGGAGGAACACCTGAGTGGCGACGGCTCGCACACTCAACAGCGAGCGCAAGCGGCCGAAAGGTCCGGCCATGTCTCCTTTCTAACACCCGGCGCTGCGACAGGCTAAGTCTGCCGCCGTCCCGCACGGCGACGATGCCGTGGCAGACTCCCGCGCAGGCGGTGCCGTCGTTGCCGACGGTGACCGGTGGCCGGTCGTTGTCGTCCCGCGGGCCGTTCCGTGAGCGTGCGCCAGCGGCGCTCCCCGGTCCGGAAATCGACCGCTGCCAGGTGCCGGGCGTCGATGCCCAGCCTGTTCGGTTCCTTGTCGGAGAAGTTGAGTACAGCGGCCCGCTCGCGGTGGCGAGTCTGGGCGCGGTGGAGGGGGAGCGGACGCCGCTCTCCTCCCACCGCGTCGCGGCCGCTGCCGTCCCGGCCTGCGTCGATCCGGGTGGCTCCGTCGGCGGCGCCGCGTCCGGAGGCCGGTGATGTGGGGTTCGCACAGCCGTAGTTGTTCTCCACCAACAGGCTGTCGCCCCGGCGCATCGGCGAATTGCCGGCGCGTCGGGGCGCCCGGAGCGGCCACGGCGACGGCAGGCGCGAGTGCAAGGGCGGGCGCTCTGCGGGGCACTGGGCTCCTGGTTCGCGTACGTCGTACGGCGCGTCGAGCGGCCCGCGACGTCGGAGCCGCGCCGTGCAGTGTCCGTGCGCATGCCGAACCGCTCTCCAGCAGGAACGGCCGGAGGGCGGGCACGGGCCGCGATGCCGGGGGACCGGCGGTCCGCCCGGGGCGGCCGCCGGTCCGGTCGTGGAGCGGGGGAGCGCGGTGCCCAGGGCGTGTTTCGAAAGTAGCGTCGTCCGCCCGGAGGGGCGGGCCCCGGCTGGACGGGACTTTCGAAACCGCCCTAGAAGACGCTCACGCCGTACGCGCTCAGCGCCTCCGTCACGGGCTGGAAGAACGTGGTGCCGCCGGAGGAGCAGTTGCCGCTGCCGCCGGACGTCAGTCCGAGCGCGGTGGAGCCGGCGAAGAGGGCGCCGCCGCTGTCGCCGGGCTCGGCGCAGACGTTGGTCTGGATCAGGCCGTAGACGATGTCGCCGTTGCCGTAGTTGACGGTGGCGTTCAGTCCGGTGACCGTGCCGCCGCGCAGGCCCGTGGTGCTGCCGCTGCGCTGGACGGACTGGCCGACGTAGGCGTTCCCGGCGGAGGTGATGTCCCGGTAGCCGCCGTTGTAGAGGTAGACCCGGCCGTCGGCCGCCGAGGCGCTGGAGTGCCGGATGATGCCGTAGTCGTTGCCGGGGAAGCTGGACCCGGTGCGGGTTCCGAGCAGTGTGGTGTTGGCGGAGTTGGTGTACCAGGTGCTTGCGATGTCGGTGCAGTGGCCGGCCGTCAGGGCGTAATAGGTGCTGCCGCTGCGCACGTTGAAGCCGAGCGAGCAGCGTCCGCCGCCCGCGTAGATGGCCTGGCCGCCCGCGATGAGCTTGTTGAACGTGCCGGGGGTGCGCTTGATCTCCAGAGCGCCGGCGCGGCTGCCGGCGGCCTCCTTGATACGGGCGATCTCGACGGCCGAGACGGTGGAGTCCGCGGTCACCACGAGTTTGCCCGACGCGGCGTCCGTGTACCACGCGGTGCCCGGGACGTCGGCTCCCAGGACGGCCTCGCTCGCCCGGGCCAGCTGGGCCGTGGTGACCCGCGCGTGGTCGGTCGGCTCGGCCGCCGCGCTCGGGCTCGCAAGCGCGGCGGCGGTCAGCAGAGCGGCTGCGACGGCGGTCAGCCGCGCGCCTCTCGCCTTGGCGCCGAGGGGGGTGAAGCGCTTGGTGTTCACTACATCCTCCGGTGGGGGATCCGGGGCCCGCTGGGTGGGCGGGCCCGAGGGCGCGCCGGAGGCCTTCACCCGACGGCTGAGTGTCCGTCATGTGCCTGACAATCCGGCGCGGTAGGAATCCTGGGCTTCGGTCATCGAACGGGCAAGATCGCCTTTCGGTCGCGCTACGCGCGTTCGTGTCCCGCGCGGGCCCGGGGGCCGGGGGAGGCGCGGCGGCCGGGGCATGGATCGCGGGGGCGGTGGGGCCCCGCCGCGCGGGAGGTCCGGTGTGCAGCAAAGGGCGCCAGTTTGCTGAAAGCCCGTCAGGTCATGTACGCGGCACGGGGAGAGGGGCGGGGAGTTGCGGGGTGGTGTCCGGCAGTGGTGATCAATAAGCGGAAGGAAGTATGCCGTTTGTGCTGTTCATGCTTCAACTGGCAGCCGGGAAAGGTGCGTCCGGCGAATCGCCGCCGGTGGCCGGCGACGCGGGGCGGGGACAGACGCCGGTGCGTCAGCCGGGCGGTGGCTCCTGCAACGGCGGCCCCCCGGCGGCGGAGTGCCGTTCCGCGTCCGGCCCGGGTGCGGCGGCACCGGAAGGACGTGGACACGCGCCGGCGGCCGGTGGGCAGGCCGCCGCGTGCGCCACTCCGTTATGCCTCGATCACTCCCGTTCGCCCGCCGGGCCGGTGTGTCCGGATTCCGTCGCCGACCGGCGTCAGAGCTGTCCGGGCCCCACTCCACCCTTGAGGCGTTCGATGTCCGAGGGACGCACCTGGATCACCAGGACGGCGATCAGCGCGGCGACCACGGTGAAGATCGCGGCCACGATGAACGCCAGGGAGACGCCCGCCGTCAGCACCTCGTCGGCCCAGGGCGGAGGCAGTTCTCCGGTCCGCTGGAACCGCAGCCGTTCCACAGGTGTCGCCTGGGCCAGGTAGTTCGCCACCTGCTTCTCGGCCTCGTTGGCGCTGGCCGTGCCGAAGACCGTGACCAGGATGGACAGTCCGAGCGCTCCACCGACCTGCTGAGTGGCGTTCAGCAGACCGGACGCGGCGCCCGACTCGTGGACCGGCACATTGGACAGCGCCATCAGGGTGAGCGACACGAACTGCATGCCCATGCCGAGGCTGAAGACGAGCATCGGACCCAGGATGCTGCCCAGGTACGTCGAGTCGACGTCCGTCAGTGTCAGCCAGCCCAGACCCACCGCCGCGAGCAGCGCCCCCATCACCATGAACGGCTTGGGCCCGAACCGGGGGAGGAACTGGGAAGCCAGGCCCGCGCCCACCGCGATGACCGCGCTCACCGGCAGGAACGCCAGGCCGGCCTCCAGTGGGCTGAAGTCCAGTACGTTCTGCACGAAGAGCGTCAGGAAGAAGAACATGCCGAAGATCGCGGCCGCCAGGCTGAGCATCATGCCGTACGTGCCGGCCCGGTTGCGGTCGGCGAACATGTGCAGAGGTGTGATCGGCTGCCGGGAGCGCTTCTCCACCAGGATGAACAGGCCGAGCACCACCACGGCGGCGACGAAGGACGCGATCGTCAGCGCGTCGCGCCAGCCCTCCTGCGCGGCCCGGATGAACCCGTAGACCAGCAGCACCATGCCGAGGGTCGATGTGAGCGCACCGGCGAAGTCGAAGTTGCCGGGATGGCGTTCGGACTCCTTGATCCAGCGCGGCGTGGCCAGGACGATGAGCAGTCCGATCGGCACGTTGACGAAGAACACCCAGCGCCAGTCCAGCCACTCCACGAGCATGCCGCCCGCGAGCAGCCCGATCGCGCCGCCGCCAGCCGACACCGCGGCGAAGACGCCGAAGGCCCGGTTGCGCTCCGGGCCTTCCGGGAACGTCGTGCTGATCAGGGCGAGCGAGGTCGGGGACGCGATCGCGCCGCCCACGCCCTGCAGGGCGCGCGCGGCCAGCAACTGGGCCTCGTTCTGCGCCAGCCCGCCGAGCAGGGAGGCCACGATGAACAGCACCACGCCGAACATGAAGACCCTGCGCCGGCCGAGGATGTCGCCCATGCGACCGCCCAGCAGCAACAGGCCGCCGAAGGTGAGCGTGTAGGCGTTGACCACCCAGGAGAGCGAGGTCGTCGAGAAGTCCAGCGCGCTCTGGATGTGCGGCAGCGCGATGTTCACGATGGTGATGTCGAGCACCACCATCAGCTGGCACGAGGCGATGACCAGCAGCGCGATTCCCCTGCCGCCGCCCTTCTCGGGGGTGGCGGCCTGCGGGGCAGGGGTCGGCTGAGGCGTGGTCATGGCGAGATCGCCCTCCGTCGGAGGGCGGGTGGACGGTGCCTGGGACCAGGCGGCGTGGCCGTCCACCATTCGAAGGTAAGCCCGGCGGGGGAACGTCACCAGTCGATCAAGGGCAGGGGCGTGATGCGCCTCGGGAGCGGCCCATCGGGGCGTCCAGAACCGGGACTTGGGCAGTGGGGGCCCTCGGACCGGGCGGCTGGCCCGCCCCCGGGTGCGATCCACCGATCGCGGGGACGGCGCAAGGCGTACAGAGTGGGCGAAAGGCCGTGTTCCGGCGCGGCCCGTACGCAGGCCGTCAGTGCGACTGTCGGCGTGACCGAAGGAGGCTGCTGTGGGCATCGGCCTGGAGCGGCTGGCGGTGATCCCGCTGGACGCCGAGGAGGCCCGGGACCCGGCGGTGACCGGGGCCAAGGCGGCGAACCTCGCCCGTGCCGCCGCGGCCGGGCTGCCGGTTCTGCCGGGGTTCGCCCTCGTCCCCGACCGGTCGGTGGCCGACGACCGCCCGGCGGCCGGACCGGCGCGCGGCGAGGCCGCCGTACGGGCCGCCTGGCGGAACCTGACCGGCGAAAGCGGCCCCTCCCTGGTTGTACGGTCCTCTTCGGCACACGAGGACGCGACGGACTCCTCGATGGCGGGCCTCTTCGCCTCCGTCCTGGACGTCCGCGGCTGGGAGGGGTTCGTCACCGCGGTGCGCACGGTCCTCGACTCCGCCCTCCGCCTGAACGTGCCGCCGCCGGCCGGTCGCGCGGACCCCGGTGTCGCGCCCGGCGGAATGGCCGTCCTGGTCCAGCCCATGCTGCACACCGCCGTGGGCGGAGTGATGTTCGGTGCCGACCCCGTCGCCGGCCGCGAGGACCGCATCCTCGTCAGCGTCGTCCGCGGCGGCCCGGAACAGCTGCTGGCCGGGACCGCGCAGGGCGTGCGCTACCAGCTGACCCGCCACGGCAGGCTGGTCGGCACCGAGCCGCGCGAACCCCGCCGGGGCCGGCTGCTCGGCCGCCGCCACGTCTGCCGGCTGGTGCGGCTGGCCCGGCACGCGGAGCGCGTCTTCGGCGGGCCGCAGGACATGGAGTTCGGCTTCGACGCCGACAACCGCCTCTGGCTCTTCCAGGCCCGCCCGATCACCGCCATGGGCCTGCGGGCCGCGCGCGGCGCCCGGCTGCTCGGGCCCGGCCCGGTCGCCGAGACGTTCCCGGGTGTGCTCCAGCCCCTGGAGGAGGACCTGTGGCTCACACCCATGTCCCACGGACTGACCCTGGCCCTCGACGCCGCCGGGACGGCCCCTCGACGCCGGCTGCGCAGCCTGCGAGTGGTCACCACGGTCGACGGGCGGGCGGCGGCCGATCTGAGGCTGCTCGGCGCGGTACCCTCCGCACACCCCGTCCTCGACTTCATCAACCCCGTCCCCGGGGCCCGGCGCGCCTCGGCGGCCTGGCGCGTGGGACGGCTGCGCACCGTGCTGCCGCTTCTCGCGGTCGATCTGATGGCCGACGTCGACCATGAGCTGGCCGAGCTCCCGGCGCCGCGCGCGATGCTGTCGGGCCAGATCCTGGCCGCCCTGAACTGGGGCCGCAACACCCTGTCGGCCCTGCACGCCCAGGAATCCCTGGCCGGGTCCCTGCTCGGCCAGGGCAGCGGCGTCACGGCCGTCGGCGAGGCCCTGGCCCTGCTCGCCGAGGGACGGGCCCGCGGTACGCCCGACGACGAGCTGCTGGGCCGCCACCCCGTCCTGCTGTGCCTGTCACCGCCCTCGCTGGCACGCCGGCCCCGGCTGCCCGAGCGGACCGGCTGGACCGGCGCCACCCGCGGTGTCGGTTCGCTCCCGGTCCGTGAGGGACTCCGGCTCAGGGCGAGGTGGGTCCAGGAGATGCAGGCGAGCCTCGTCCGGGAGTGCGCGACCCGCCTGGAGGGCTCCGGCCGACCGGCCGCGCTGTCCGAGCTCGCCGCGCTGCGCTGGGAGGAACTCGTCGCCCTGCTGAACGGCTCCCCGGCCCCCGCCGACCTGGACGAGCGGCGGCCGCGGCCCGAGGCGCCCCCGCTCCCCGCGGCGTTCCGCCTCTCGCCCGAGGGCAGACCGGTGGCAGAGCGGCTCGGCTCGCGCGGCACCGGCGACGGGCAGGGCGCGGGCGGCGGCTACGGCACCGGCACGGCCTGGCACGGGCACGGCCCGCGGCCCGACCACCCGGTCCTCATCACGCGCGCACTGGACCCCGCACTGGCCGCCGAGCTCCCCGACCTGGCCGGTCTGGTCGCCGAGACCGGCAGCGTGCTGTCCCACCTCGCGGTACTCGCGCGCGAGTACAAGGTGCCCACGGTCGTCGGCGTGCCGGACGCCGTCGAGCGGTACCCGCAGGGCACACGGCTGAGCGTGGACGGCACGAGCGGCGCCGTGACCCCCACGGACCCGGCCGCGGACGAGGACGCGGCGTGAAGTACGTCAGCTATCTCCTGGGTGGCGCGGCCGCGGTGGCGGCCGGCGTCTACCTCTTCGTGTACCTCTACCGCTGGGAGTGGCAGCGCGCGCTCACCAGCGGTGTGCTGCTGCTGATCGTCGAGGTCTTCCTGGTGGCCACGGTGCTGCTGTCCCGGATCGGGCGCCTGGAGGAGAGGATCGCCCAGAGCGAGGCGCGGGCCGAGGAGGTGCGCCAGCGCATGGAGCAGAGCCGGGAAGCGGCGGCGGAGCGGTTCCGCTGGCTGGACACCCGGCCGGAGGAGGACCGCAACAGCACGTTCGTCTTCATCCCGGTGCTGATGGCTGCAGGGGTCGCGCTCTCCGCCGTCGCCTTCGTCATCCAGAAGATCGCGGGCGCCACGGGGCGCGCCGAGGCGGAGCGCCGGCTGGCCGGCCGCCTGGTGAACCTGGCGGCCCCGCCGGGCGGCGTCCGGACGGCCGGGCCCGGGCTGGAGGAGCGGCCCGCCGTTCCGCCGGGCCGGCCCGCACGGGCCCTCCTCCGGGTCGGGCTGGGACTGGCGGGTGCCGGACTGCTCGCCTACCTCACGTTCTTCCTGGCCGACACGATCCAGAGCCGCCAGACGCGGCCCCCGGCCTCCGCGGGCACCACCGTGGTCTTCCGCGTCGAGGTGCGCAGCGGTCACAGCGTGACGGGCCTCGACCTGGCCGCCCGCGACCTGTGGGAGACCTGCCGCCGGTCCACCGCCCAGTCCCGCAAGAACGCGCCGCTCACCTCCCTGGACACGGGTGTGTACGCGGGGGTGCTGCGGCCGGCGCTGGCGCCGCACGACCTGGTGCGGCTGCGAGGCTGTCTCCAGGACCTCACCGCCAACCGGGCGCAGGCGGTCGTGCTCGGGGAGGGGCAGGCGCTTCCGACGCCCTGACGAGAGCCCCACTTTATGAAATGTCTGATTTGGGGTGAATGTGCGCTACGTCACAAACTTCGACCTTTGGTCCCCCGCTCGGGTTATCGTCGCGGAGGACACCCCTCCCACGCCCCAAGGTGATCGCCCTCGTGATGCCCGCCCCCACCGCCCCGCTCACCCCTACCACGGCCTCCCGGGCCGGCCGTTTCCATCCGGCCCTCCGCAAGACGGTGAAGATCCTGCTTCTGAGCGCCCTCGGCTACGTCGCCGTCTGGCTCGTCGCCACGCTCGGCATGCTCGGCATCCACGCGCTGGCCGCCCAGAAGGAGACCTCAGGGGTGCGGCTGGAAGGGATCAACCACTTCACGGCGGTCGACGACCGGGTGTGGCGGGGCTCCGCGCCCAATGAGGCCGGCTACCGCGCCCTCGCCGAGCGCGGCATCCATACCGTGGTCGACCTTCGCGCCGAGAAGATGACCGCCAAGCAGCTCGCCTTGCCGCAGACGGCCGGCCTGGACGTCGTCCGCCTGCCCATCCGGGACGGCCAGACGCCCACGAAGGAGCAGGTCGAGCAGTTCATGAAGACGGTCGAATCCTCGTCCGGCCCGGTGTACGTGCACTGTGGCGCCGGCGTCGGCCGCACCGGCTCCATGGCCGCCGCCTACCTCGTGCGCACCGGTGAGGCGACGAACACGCAGGCCGCCCTGCGCAACCTCGCGGTCGGCCCGCCGTCGATCGAGCAGGTCTGGTACGCGCTGTCGAGCAAGGACGAGAAGATGGAGCAGCCGCCGGCCGCCGTCGAGGCCATGAGCCGCCTGCTGGACGCGCCGCGCCGCATCAAGGCCACCCTCTGACCCAACGGCCGGCCATCGCGCCGGCCGGACAGCGGCCCCGGCCGCCGACCGCCGAGAAGGGCGGCATCCGCCACGGATGCCGCCCTTCCGCGCGCCCGGCCGCCGGGCCGGTGCGCGGGCGGCCAGCCGGGGCCGCGGTGCGTCGGGGGCCGGTCCGGTGCATGCCAGGGGGGCGATCGGGAGGTGTGATGCCCGGTCGGCGTGCCGGGGGCCTGCCTGGCGGGCGTCTCAGGTGCGTGTTTGGGGCGTGCAGGGTGGACGCCTGGTTGGCGGGGCTGGTGTGTGCCGGATGGGTGATCCGTGGGGTGGGGCCGCTCGGCCGGTCGGGGTGGTGCGTGGGTCGGCCGGTCCGGTGCATGCCCGGTGGGCGATCGGGAGGTGTGTCTGGTCGGCGCGCCGGGGTCCTGGGGCAGCGTGCCTGTGCCTGTGGCGGTGCTTCTGGTGGGCGCCCTGGTCGGCGCGCCCGGTGCCTGCCGGGTGGGCGAGCCGGGGTGTGCCTGAGGAGGGTGGGGCCGCTCGGCCGGTCGGGGGTGGTGCATGGGTCGGCTGGTCCGGTGCGCGCCCGGTCGGCGGTCCGAGGGTGCCAGCCCGGTGGCACGCCGGGTGTGCCTGGTGGGAGCCGGGTGGGCGATCCGGGGTGGGGGCGCTCGGCCGGCCCGGGGCGGGCCCGGTCGGCGTGCACCGTGCGCGGTCAGGCCGGTAGGCCCGGTGCTCGGCCCGGTCCGCGTGGGGCGGAGGGTCGGCGGACGCTGCCGCCCGCACCGCCGCTCGCGTGTACGCTCGCACGCGCTCTTGTGGCCCACCGGGGACGGGGCCAAGGTGGTGGGCGTCCGGCCGAACCCTCCCGGTAGGAGCGCCCGTGACCCCTTTCGTCCTGCCCCATGAGCTGATCGGCGACGGGCCCCACCGGGTTTTCGCCGTACACGGCTGGCTCGCCGACCGCCACGCCTACGCGCCGGTCCTACAGGACCTCGACCGCACCGCCTTCACCTACGCGGTCGTTGACCTGCGCGGCTACGGCGAGGCCAGGGACGCCGCGGGCGCGTACACCACCCAGGAGGCGGCAACCGACCTGCTCGGGCTCGCCGACCGGCTCGGATGGGACCGCTTCTCCCTAATCGGGCACTCCATGGGCGGCAGCGTCGTCCAGCGCGTCCTGGCGGCCGCGCCCGGCAGGGTCCGCCGGCTCGTCGGGGTGTCCCCGGTCCCCGCGGCCGGACTGCCCCTGCCGCCGGAGCAGTGGGAACTGTTCGCCGGGGCCGCCGAACGTCCCGAGAACCGACGGATCATCATCGACACCACCACAGGCGGTCAGCGCCCCGCCGCCTGGCTGGACCGCATGGTGCGCCGCTCCCTGGAACGCAGCGATCCCAAGGCCTTGCGCGCCTGGCTCGACTCCTGGGCCTGCGAGGACTTCCACACCGAGATCGACGGCAGTCAGGTGCCCGCCCTCGCGGTGGTCGGGGCACTCGACCCGGCTCTCGGCGCCGATTTGATGCGCCGCACCTGGCTGCGCTGGTACGCCGGCGGCCTGCTCACCGAACTGCCGCGCGCCGGGCACTGCGCCATGGACGAGACACCTCTCGAACTCCTGCGCACCGTCGAGGACTTCCTGCGTGCGGACGGCACCGCGTGACGGTACGCACGGACGTGTTCGACCCCCGCGTCTACGCCCGGGGACTGCCGCACGACGCCTACCGCGAACTCCGCGACCACGCGCCCGTCGCCTGGCAGGAGGAGTACGAGGTGCTGGGCTGGCCCGCGGGACCCGGCTTCTGGGCCGTCACCCGCCACCATGACGTGGTGCGGGTCCTCAAGGACGCCCGGCGGTTCTCCTCGTACCTCGGCGCCACCCAGATCCGCGACCCGGACCCGGCCGACCTGCCGTTCATCCGGCGCATGATGCTCAACCAGGACCCTCCCGGCCACGGTCGGCTCAGACGGCTCGTCAGCCGCGCCTTCACCCCCGGCCGCACCGACCGCTTCGAGGCGAACGCCCGTGCCCGGGCCCGGCGGCTGCTGGAGGCGGCCGTCGCCGCCGCCCGGGACGGCGACGGCAGCGTCGACGTCGTCCGTGCCGTCACCGACGAGTACGCCCTGCTCAACCTCGCCGATCTGCTCGGTGTGCCGGAGACCGACCGCGGCCTGCTGCTGGCCTGGACCGAGCGCGTCATCGCCTACCAGGACCCCGACGAGCCGGCGGTCCTCGGCCCGGACGGCCGACCCGTCAATCCGCGCTCGCCCGCCCTGCTCAAGGAGATGTTCGACTACGCCCAGCGACTCGCGGCGTACAAGCGCGACCACCCCGCCGACGACGTCCTCACCTCGCTCGCGCACGCCGGGCTCCTCGACGGAGAGCTGGAGATGTTCTTCTTCCTGCTGACGGTCGCCGGCAACGACACCGTCCGCAGCGCCGCCCCGGGCGGCCTCCTCGCCCTCGCCGAACATCCCGACCAGCAGCGGCGGCTGCGGACCGGGGACGCCGCACCGGCGACCGCCGTCGAGGAGCTGCTGCGCGTCCACCCGCCGGTGCTGAGCTTCCGCCGCACCGCCGCCGAGGACCGCGAGCTCGCCGGGCAGCCGGTCCGCGCGGGGGACAAGGTCGTCGTCTTCCACGCCTCCGCCAACCATGACGAACGCGTCTTCCCCGACCCCCACCGCCTGGACCTGGCCCGCACCCCGAACCCGCACGTCTCCTTCGGCGACGGGCCGCACGTCTGCCTGGGCGCGCACTTCGCCCGCCTCCAGCTCCGCGTGCTCCACGAGGAGGCGCTGCGTGCCCTGCCCCCGTACACCCTGGCGGCCGGGCCGGCGCGGCTGGTCTCGAACTTCATCAACGGGCTGAAGACACTGCCCCTGCGGTTCCCGCGATCCTGAGCCGGACCGGTGCCGTGTCCACCGGGCGCGGCAGGCGCAGGGCCCGGCGGCCGGGGGTGATCGAGCCGAGGACGCGGGCGCCCCGGGCGCCCGTGCAGGAGGGGACCGTGCCCGGCAGGCCGTGGGCCGTCAGGAAGCCGAGGACCGCGAAGGCGTAGGCCTCCTTCGCGGCCGAGGGCAGTCCGAGCTCGTCGGAGGTGCGCAGCGGGACACCGGGCAGGGCCCTGCGCAGCATGGCCATCATCGCCGCATTGCGGGTGCCGCCGCCGGAGGCGATGACCTCGGTGGCGGCAGCCCCGCGGACCGCGTCGGCCACCGTGCGGGCCGTGAGGGCGGTGAGGGTGGCGACGACGTCCTCGGGCGGGAGCGATTCGTGCCCCGTCAGCGCCCGGCGGAGGTAGGCGGGGTGGAACAGCTCCTTGCCGGTCGTCTTCGGCGGGGCCTTCGCGTAGTACGGCTCGTCGAGGAGCCGGTCCAGCAGCCCCGGGTCGACCCGGCCCCGGGAGGCGAGCGCGCCGTCCTCGTCGAAGGAGCGGCGACCGCCGGTGAAGTGGTGGACCGCCGCGTCGACGAGCGCGTTCGCCGGACCGGTGTCGTGGGCGACCGGGCCCGCTGCACCGCCGGCCACCGTGATGTTGGCGATGCCTCCGAGGTTGAGGGCGACCGGGACGCCCGGGCGCCCGCGCAGCCACAGCACGTCCACGATGCTCACCAGGGGCGCGCCCTGGCCACCGGCGGCGACGTCCCGGGGACGGAAGCCGGAGACCACCGGGCAGCCGGTGGCCTCCGCGATCCAGGCGGGGGACCCCAGCTGCAGGGTGCCGTGCACTCGGCCGTCCTCCGTCCAGTGATAGAGGGTCTGGCCGTGCGAGGCGACCAGGTCGGGGTGGCGGCGGCCGCACAGTTCCCGTGCCGCCCGCACGGCGAGGGCCGCGAACGCCTGTCCGATCCGGGTGTCGAGCAGGCAGACGTCCCGCATCGTGGTGGCGGCCGGCGGCAGTGCGGCGGCCAGGGCGGTACGCACGTCGTCGGGGTAGGCCTCGCTCACCGTGCCCAGCGGGGTCAGAACGAGGGTGTCTCCGTCAAACGCGAGGTCCGCGGCAGCGGCGTCCACCGCGTCGTGGGAGGTTCCCGACATCAGCCCGACGACCCGCATCCCGTCCTCCTCCGTCAGTCGCGCAGGGCGCGCTGGTGGTCGTCGCCGCGCAGGGTGGTCAGGGCGAGCGCGCTGACCGCACAGGTGCCCGCCACATAGAACGCGGGGATGTCGGCGTCTCCCGTCCGCTTGATCATTTCGGTGATGACGAGCCCCGCGCAACCGGAGAAGACGGCGTTGGACAGCGCGTACGCCAGACCCAGACCGGTGTGGCGGACCCGGGTGGGGAACATCTCGGCCAGCATCGCCGGGCCGGGGCCCGCCATCAGACCGACGACCGCCCCCGCGCCGACCACCCCGAGCCCCTTGGCGCCCGCCGGGGCACCGGCGTCCTGCAACAGGTCGAGCAGCGGGAACGCGAGGACCGCGGCCAGCACCGCCCCGCCCGTCATCACCGCACGCCGGCCGATCCGGTCGCTGAGGGCGCCGGCCGGGACGATGGCGGCGGCGAACCCGAGGTTGGCGAGGACGGTGGCCAGCAGCGCCTGCCGGAAGCTCGCGTCGAGCACGCCCTGCAGATACGACGGCATGACGACGAGGAAGGTGTAGCCGGCGGCGGACCACCCCATGAGCCGTCCGGTGCCCAGCGCGATCGCCGCGGCCACCTCGCGCCCGCTCGCCCTCCCGCCGGGGGAGCCGGCCGGTTCCTCCCGCGTCCGCCCCGTCCTCCGCGTCCGCCGGAACGAAGGGGTCTCCTCGAGCCTGAGCCGCAGCCACAGGGCGACCAGACCCAGCGGCAGCGTCAGCAGGAACGGCACCCGCCAACCCCAGGAGACGAGTTGGGCTTCGCTCAGCACGGTGGCGAGCAGTGCCGCCGTGCCCGCGCCGCAGAGCAGGCCGAGCGCCACGGTGAACGACTGCCACGAGCCGTACAGCCCGCGCCGGCCCGGCGGCGCGAACTCCGTCATGAGCGCGACGGCCCCGCCGAACTCCCCGCCGGCCGAGAGTCCCTGGACGATCCGCAGGAACGTCAGCAGCCAGGGGGCCGCGGCGCCCGCCGTCGCGTACGTCGGCAGCAGGCCGATCAGGGTCGTGGCGCCGGTCATCAGCAGGAGGACGAGGACCAGGGTGGGGCGCCGGCCCGCGCGGTCCCCGATCCGGCCGAACACGGCGGCGCCGACGGGGCGGAAGAAGAAGGCCAGCGCGAACGCCGCGTACGTCCTGACGAGGGCTTCCGCGTCGCTGCCGCCGTCCGGCGTGAAGAAGTTGGCTGCGATGATCGTGGCGAAGTATCCGTAGACGCCGAACTCGTACCACTCGACGAGGTTGCCCACCGATCCCGCCACCAGCGCCCGGCGGGAGCCGGGGTGCCCGGCGGCGCTCCCGGCAGGAGGGTCGGCGGGGTCGGGCGATCCGGCCGGTTCGTGCACGGAGGTGGTCATGCGGTTGCACTTTCCCGTTCCGGGTGTGACGTACCGGATGCCCTGTTCCAATGGGACTTTCGAACGAGCCTGTTATCTTTGCGTGACGTCGCGGACGTGACTCTCGGTCATGCTTTGGGGAGTGGTTCCGTGGTGGATTCGTCGCGCCGGTAATACAGATGTCGGACGGACGCCCGCGGTTGCGTGCGCCAAGCCGCAAGTCATGGCTGGACGGGGATGACCAGGCACATCAACTACAAAAAGGCCGTCGACACCCTGCGTGCGGCGGTGAGGCCAGCGACCGGGGCGCGTGGGAAGCGGGCGAAGCCCCGCGCTTCCCGCGGGTTCCGTCCGCGCAGGCCCGACTATCCACGCGCCGGCAGAGCCGGCTGGCGCCGCTGGATACCGTCGTGGCGCCAGCTCCTCGCCTCGTTCCTGACGGTCACGGCGACCCTGGTCGGCATCGTGACCGTCGCCTACGCGCGCACGGAGATACCCGACGACCTCAACGCCTTCGCCACCCAGCAGGACAACGTCTACTACTGGGCGGACGGCACCCGGATGGCCCGCACGGGCTGGGTCAGCCGCCAGGAGATGCCCCTGGACAAGATCCCCGAGGACGTCCGGTGGGCCGTACTCGCCGCCGAGAACGCCGGGTTCTACTCCGACCCCGGCATCTCGGTGGGCGGTGTCACCCGCGCCCTGTGGCGGACGGTCGGCGAGGGCGACACCCAGGGCGGCTCCACCATCACCCAGCAGTACGTCAAGAACGTCTACCTCAGCCAGGACCAGTCGTTCTCCCGCAAGTTCACCGAGATGCTGCTCGCCATCAAGCTCGACCGGCACCTCAGCAAGGACCAGATCCTCGAGGAGTACCTCAACACCAGCTGGTTCGGCCGGGGCACCTACGGCCTCCAGCGGGCCTCCCAGG
The DNA here is from genome assembly GCF_054963715.1 of Streptomyces sp. STAM6. Taxonomy (NCBI): domain Bacteria; kingdom Bacillati; phylum Actinomycetota; class Actinomycetes; order Kitasatosporales; family Streptomycetaceae; genus Streptomyces; species Streptomyces sp. STAM6. The sequence continues at coordinate 38,480 of NZ_JBUEFZ010000029.1, forward strand.
CGTACTACGGCAAGGAGGTCACCCAGCTGAACGCCAGCGAGGGCGCCTTCCTCGCCGCGGTGCTCAAGGGCGCCTCCCTCTACGACCCGGCGCTCGGGCCGAAGAACCGCGAGCGCGCCGTCGAACGGTGGTCGTGGACCCTGGACCGGATGGTCGAGATCGGCAAGCTGTCCCCGGAGGAGCGGGCCCGCTACACGAAGTTCCCCGAACCCAGGAAACCGACCAGGCCCCACAGTGCCGGCGGACAGGACGGCTACCTCGTCGAACTCGCCGAGGCCTACGCCAAACGGGCCGGACGCATCACCGACGCCCAGTTCGACCTCGGCGGCTACCAGATCTACACGACCTTCGAGAAGCCGCGCATGACCGCCCTCACGAAGGCCGTCAACGACGCGCGCACGTCCCTCGACCCCAAGGACCGCAAGGCCGACCAGTACACACGGTTCGGTGCCGCCTCGGTCGCCCCCGACGGTCGCATACTCGCCGTCCACGGCGGTCCCGACTTCCAGAAACAGGCCTTCAACGAGTCCAACGCGGCCACCGTCCCCGCCGGAACCGTGTTCACGCCGTTCGTCTACGCCTCCGCCCTCGAACACGGCGTCCAGCGCAAGCGCACCGGCCCCCGCACCCCGGTCAGCCCCTCGACGCTCTACGACGGCGACGACGGCACCCCACTGATGACCCCGGAAGGCCCCTACTGGGACCGCGGCGGCAAGATGCTCAAGGGGCACAACCTCGACGGCCGCTCGCACGGCCGCATCACCCTGCGCCGGGCCATGGCCGAATCCGCGGACGCGCCGTTCCTGCAGCTCGGCATGGACGTCGGCCTCGACCGGGTGCGCGGTACCGCCGAGTCGGCCGGACTGCTCGCCTCCAGCTTCGGGCCGCCCGTACCGGACTTCGCCCTCGGCAACTCCACCCCGAGTGCCATCCGCATGGCCAGCGCGTACAGCATGTTCGCCGCCCGCGGCACGCACACCGAGCCGTACTCGGTCCTGCGCGTCACCCGCAACGGCGAGCCGGTGCCCCTGGTCAAGCCCCGCGCCGAGCGCGCCGTGAGCGCCGCGGTCGCGGGCCAGGTCACCGACGCCCTCGCACGCCAGGGGCGCCCCGGCACTGCGGGGAAGGCCGGCGGCAACCGTGAGGACACGGCCCGCTGGTACGCCGGCTACGACGGCACCCAATCCACGGCCGTCGTCGTCTACCGCATGGACCTCGCCAAGAGCCTCGCGCCGCTGCCGCTGAAGGGACTCGGCGGAGACTCCCCGGCCGAGGCACTGCGGCCGGCCGCCATCTGGAACCAGTACACGGACGCGGTGAAGGGCAGCACCGGCCGCGCCGCAACCGAGCGGGAGAAGTCGAGATGATCCGGAACCACCCGACCGTGCGGCGCCTGTGGGCCCGCGCGAGCACGCGCGGCGTCGGCCTGGGCGTCGCCGCGGTGCTCGTCGCCACCGGAGCGACGCTGATCCCGCTCGCCGTCGGTGACGCGTCCGACGGCGACCCGGCGGGGACGGCCACACGCACGACCGCACCCGCGCCCCGGCCGCCGGCCGGGCAGAAGGGCGGGAGCGGCAAGAACGCCGAGGACGAGCAGTGGGACGGGAAGGTCAGAATCCTGGGAGACGGGTCCACCAGCTACACCGGCCCGCAGCCCGGACAGTTGAAGGCCGAACGGCTGAAGCCCGGGCAGAAGCCTCCCCAGTTCGTGGTCTTCTCCTGGGACGGCGCCCTGGAGGGCGACGACCGGCTCTTCTCCCGCTTCCGCCGCGTGGCCAAGGAGAGCGGCGCCCATATGACGCTCTTCCTCACCGGCATCTACCTGCTGCCGGACGAGAAGAAGAACCTCTACCGGCCGCCGCAGCACGGCGTCGGCTCGGCCGCCATCTCCTACCCCACCCGTGAGCACATCCGGATGACCCTGGACCAGCTCGGAAAGGCGTGGAAGGAGGGCCACGAGATCGGTTCACACTTCAACGGCCACTTCTGCGGGGCCAAGGGAGGCGGCGACTGGAGCACGGCCGAGTGGACCAGTGAGATCGACCAGTTCTACTCCTTCGTGCAGAACTGGAAGACCAACACCGGCTTCCAGGACATCGACCCACTGCCCTTCGACCCCACCCGTGAGGTGGTCGGCGGGCGCGCCCCCTGCCTCGAAGGACAGAAGACCCTCATATCGGCGTCCAAGCCCTTCGGATGGCGCTACGACGCCAGCTCCTCCGGCGACTTCCAGATATGGCCGTCCAAGAAGAACGGCGTCTGGGACCTCCCCCTGCAAATGCTTCCGTTCCCCGGCAAGGATTTCCAGGTGCTGTCCATGGACTTCAACTACCTCTACAACCAGTCCCAGGGCCTCACCAACGGCGATCCGGCGAAATACGCCACCTGGCGGAAGCAGACCCGGGACTCCTACCTCGCCGGATTCGAGCGGGTGTTCCACGGCAGCCGGGCGCCGATGTTCATCGGCAACCACTTCGAGAACTGGAACGGTGGCATCTACATGGATGCCGTCGAGGACGTGATGAAGGACGTCTGCCGGCGCAAGGAGACCCGCTGCGTCTCCTTCCGTGAACTGACCGACTGGCTCGACGCACAGGACCCCAAGGTCCTGGCCCAGTGGCGGACGCTCGACCCCGCCCAGCCGGCCGGCTGGGCCTCGCTGACCCCGTGACCGCGGCGGCGCGAGGGCCGGGACACCACCGGTGACCGGCCCCCGCGCCGCCCGTGCCGGAACCCCGCCGCGCGTGTGACCCACCGCGGATCGGCGTATCGTCCCCCTATGAACGGACCTCGTGCCGGGGCGGGCGCCCCACGAGGAGGAGCGACCGGTGTCTGAGCGCGCCGGGCCCCCCGGGCGTCCCGAGCCCCCCGAGGGTCCGGGCCTGTGGCAGCTGGACGCCCCTCTGGTCGACGTGCTGGCGGGCACCGGGGCGTCGGCGGGCATGCTGTACCTGCTGCCCCCCGGCCAGAACGTACTGCGCCTCGCCACGCTCAGCGGCATCTCCCGCGACTTCGCCGCCCCCTGGACCCGGGTGGCGCTCGGCGAACCGGTCCCCGTGGCCGACGCCGTCGGCGAAGGACGGCTGGTGTGGATCGGCGGCCAGGAGGAGATGGCCCGCCGCTACCCCCGGCCGGGGCTCGTCCTCCCCTACCGCTTCGCCCTCGCCGCGGCCCCCCTCACCACGGACACCGACCCCACGCCCCGCGGCGGCCTCGTCCTGCTCTGGCCCGGAGACCACCCCTCGGAGCTCTCCCCGCAGGAGCGGGACGGGCTCCTGACCGGCTGCGCCCGTATGGCCGAGACCCTGCGCCGGGCGACCGACCGAGGACGGCCGGTCCTCCCCGGACGTGCGCCACGGCTCGTCGCCCAGCGGCGCAGACGGGCGCCCGGCCCCACGGAGGCCGCGTCGGCGGTGGAGTTCATCGACCGGCTGCCCGGCGGCAGCTGCTCGGTCGACCTGGAGGGCCGCATCACCTACGTCACGGACTCCGCCGCCGCACTTCTCGGCGCCGACGTCTGGGACCTCATGGGCGCCCTGCCGTGGGAGGCGCTGCCCTGGCTGGACACCCCCGTCGTGGAGGACCGCTACCGCTCCGCGGTCATCAGCCGCCGGCCCACCTCCTTCACCGCCGTCAGACCCCCCGACCAGCCGCTCTCCTTCCGGCTCTACCCCGACGACACCGGGCTGAGCGTGCGTATCACACCGGCGCCCGCCGAGGCGGAGGACACCCCGGCGGGCGAAAGTGCCCCGGACACCGGTACCAGCGGGGCCGCGGGCCCCCTGGAACCCGGCCTGCCCAGCCGCGCGGCGGTGCTCTACCACCTCATGCACCTGGCCGCGACCCTCACCGAGGCCGTCGGGGTGCAGGACGTCGTCGACCAGGCCGCCGACCAGATCGTCCCCGCGCTGGGCGCCCAGGCCCTGGCCCTGCTCACCGTCGAGGACGGCAGGCTGCGGGTCATCGGCCACCGCGGCTACAGCGCCGTCTACATCGACCACTACGACGCCGCCCCGATCACCTCGGACGCCCCCGCCGCGCGGGTCCTCGCCACCGCCACACCCCTGTTCTTCAAGGACGTCCACGAGCTCGAGCGCGCCTACCCGGCGGCCGTCGACAACATGGCCGCGTGGGCGTACCTGCCGCTGATCGCCTCCGGCCACCCCGTGGGCTCACTGATCGTCGCCTACGACCGGCCGCGACGGTTCAGCCCGGGGGAGCGCGCCGTCCTCAGCTCCCTGGCCGGGCTGCTCGCCCAGGCCCTGGACCGGGCCAGGATGTACGACGACCAGCACCGGCTCGCCCACCACCTCCAGGCCGGTCTGCTGCCCCACGAGCTGCCCCGCGTCCACGGCCTGGAAGCGGCAGCCCGCTATCTGCCCGCCCGCCGCGGCATGGGCATCGGCGGCGACTTCTACGACCTCATCCGCATGAGCGGGACCACCGTCGCCGCGGCCATCGGCGACGTACAGGGCCACAACGTCGACGCCGCCGCCCTCATGGGCCAGGTCCGCACCGCCGTCCACGCCACCGCCGGCGCACCCCCGGACGAGGTCCTGGGCCGCACCAACCGTCTGCTCACCGATCTCGACCCGGGCCTGTTCACCAGCTGCCTCTACGCCCACATCGACCTGTACGCCCACGCCGCCCACCTGGCCACCGCCGGCCACCTCCCGCCGATCCTGAGCCATCCCGACGGGAGCACGTCCGTGCCCGAGCTGTCCCCCGGACTCCTGCTGGGCATCGACGCCGACGCCGACTACCCCACCACCGAGGTCCCGCTGCCGCCCGGCACCGTCCTCGCCATGTACACCGACGGCCTCGTCGAGGCGCCCGGAGTCACCCTCGACGAGGCCACCGCGGAACTCGCCGGACAGCTCGCCGAAGGCCGGGAACTGCCCATGGAGGCACTCGCCGACAGCATCGTCCGCTACGCCATGCAGGCCGCGCCGCGCAGCGACGACATCGCCCTGCTGCTCATCAAGGCGACAGGCGGCTGACAGGGACGCCGGAAGGGCGGCGCGAGGCGCCGGGACGCCGGCCGTGAGGCCGGCGGCCTCACACGACGGGGCGGCGGAAAGCGGCGGGCAGTTCCTGCTCGGTCCACACCGTCTTGCCCCGCCTCGCGTGCCGGGTGCCCCAGCGGTCCGTCAGCTGCGCGACGAGCAGCAGCCCGCGCCCGCCCTCGTCGGTGCTCCGCGCCCGCCGCAGATGCGGGGAGGTGCTGCTGCGGTCGGACACCTCGCAGATGAGGCGGTGATGATGGATGAGCCGGAGGGTCACCGGGCCCCCGCCCGCGTACCGGTAGGCGTTGGTGACGAGTTCGCTGACGACCAGCTCGGTGGTGAACACCAGGTCGTCCAGGCCCCACTCGGCCAGCCGGCGGGCGGTCAGCTCACGGGCGCGGGCCGGGGCGGTGGCTTCCGCCTCCAGCTCCCAGGTGGCGACCTGGTCGGCCGCCAGGGTGCGGGTCCGGGCCAGCAGCAGCGCCACGTCGTCCTTCGGCCGGGTGGGCAGCAGCGCGTCGACCACCGCCTGGCAGGTGTCGTCCAGCGGCCGGGGAGGCCCGCTCAGCGCCCTGGAGAGCCGGGTGAGGCCCGCTTCGATGTCGTGCTCCTCGCTGTCGACGAGCCCATTGGTGTACAGGGCCAGCACACTGCCCTCGGGAAGCTCCAGTTCGGCGGCCTCGAACGGCAGTCCGCCCAGGCCCAGCGGGGGACCGGCCGGCAGCTCCGGGAAACTCAGGGCGCCGTCCGGAGTCGCGACGGCCGGCGGGGGATGGCCCGCCCGGGCCACCGAACAGAGCCGGGACACCGGGTCGTACACGGCGTACAGACACGTCGCGCCCACCACCTGTTCACCGGGTGAGACCTCGTCGTCGGCCTCCTGCTCGCCGGCCAGCCGGGTCACCAGGTCGTCCAGGTGCGAGAGCACCTCGTCCGGTTCGAGATCGAGATCGGCCAGCGTGTGCACGGCCGTGCGCAGCCGGCCCATCGTGGCGGCGGCGTTGATGCCGTGACCCACGACGTCCCCCACGACCAGCGCCACGCGGGCACCGGACAGCGGGATGACGTCGAACCAGTCGCCGCCCACCCCCGCCGTACCGCCCGCCGGCAGGTAGCGGTGGGCGACCGACACCGCCGGGTGCTCGGGGAACGCCCGCGGAAGCAGCCGGCGCTGGAGCGCCAGCGCGGTCCGGTGCTGCTGGGTGTAGCGGCGGGCGTTGTCGATGGAGAGCGCCGCCCGGGCCGCGAACTCACCGGCCAGGGTGAGGTCGTCCTCCTCGAACGCCTCCGGGAGCCGGTACCGCCACATGCTCACCAGCCCCAGCACGAGCCCGCGCGCCGTCAGCGGCGCCACCATCAGGGAGTGCAGCCCGATGTCCACCGCCTTCTGGATCTTGTCCTCGCCGATGCCCGACAGCGGGCTGACCGGGTCGAAGTCCGCGACCAGGACCGGACGCCGGCTCGCCAGGCACCGTGCCTGCGGTGTGTCGGCCGCGTACGACCGGACCGTTCCCACCGGATAGAGGAAGTCGGCGGCCTGCGGGAGCGCCGCCTTCACCGCGGTCCTGCGCACCGGGCCCACGGCGCCGGGGGCCGGCTCACCGCCGAGGCTGACCGGTTCGAGCAGGTCGACCGCGACACAGTCGGCCAGGTCCGGGGCCGCCACCTCCACCAGCTCCCGCGCCGTCGTCGTCACATCCAGCGTGGTGCCGATCCGGGCGCTCGCCTCGTTGAGCATCGCCAGCCGCCGCCGCGCCCGGTGCCGGTCCGTCACATCCTCGACCAGCTGGGTCACGCCGAGGGTCCGGCCCTTGGAATCCTGCATACGGAAGGCGGAAACGGCGACGAACCGCTCCCGGTTGGGCTCGCTGAGCAGCCGGCACGACTGCTCGGTGAAGATCATCGGCTTGCCGGTCTCCAGCACCTGCCGCAGCCGGCTCTCGATCGTGTCGGCGTCCGGGCGGACCAGGAAGTCACCGATGCGATGCCCGCGTGCCTCCTCCGTGGGGATGCCGGCGATGTGCGCGATCGCCCGGTTGACCCGCAGCACGTCCAGCACGGGGTCGTGGACGGACAGGCCGATGGGCGACCGGCGGAACAGCCCGTCCAGCATGGTCTGGTCGATTTCCCACTGGGCGACCTCCTCGGCGGGAGCGGCCACCAGGAACCACTCGACCGCCCCGTCGCCCCGCACCACCGGGCGGGCCCGCACCCCGAGCCCGATCTTCCCGGCGTGCTTGCTCCGAACGGGCAACAGACCGAACCAGCCCCCGTGCTGGACGCCGGACGCCGCGGCCTCGCGGACGACCTCGTGGTCCGCGAGGTCCACGAGGAAATCGGCCGCGCGCCGGCCGAGAGCCTCCTGGGCCGTGTATCCCAGCAGCTCACGCGCACGGTCGCTCCAGCCGACCACCGAGCCGTGGTCGTCCAGTACGACAGAGGCGGCGCGAGACAGCGAGAACGGGTCCTCCGGGCTCTCACTGATCAGGGTGACGGATCCGGTCATCACCCCCATGCTCCACCGCCGCAGGGCCGCGCGCACGCGCTGGTCGTCGCCGTGGCGGCGCCCCTGTCCGGCCTTTGGGCACGCCCGGTCGGAAGGGGACCGTCGCACGGGGGACGGGCGACGCGATTTGCGAGGGTTCCGACAGTGCGTTCCACTGGAAGAACCAACAAACACTCCTCCGCATAAGGGGATGGTTGTATGCGTTCGTTCGAGCCTGTGATCCCGGACCGGACCAAGGTCCAGGACACCGACATCGAAGCAGCCCTCAATCCGGGAGAGGCAGAAGGCTTCTACCGGGACACCCGCGAGTGCGCGATCCTCGCGCTCGCCGCAGGTCAGGGCGCGGCCCTGCTGTCGCCTCCGACGCCCCGGCCGAAGAAGGGCTGACGGAGGAACCTGAATGGAGCAGCCCAGCACTCCCACCCGGCTGACGGGCGCGGTGCGGGACCTTGCTTCCGAAGTGGTCTCCGCCCTTGAGGGCGGGGGCCACTTGGGGGTGTGCGCCGGTGCCGCGGGCGCCCCCGGGGACGACGACATCGGCCTCGCGGCCGTACGGGTCCTGGGAGCGGACGTCCTGCTGCCGAGCGTTCTCCTCGGGCACCAGCCGCCCCCCGGCGACGTGGCCGTCTTCGAAAAGGCGGTCCTCGCCCACCCGCCGGCCCCCGACGCCTCGGTCACCGCCCGCTGGAGCCACTGGGCCATGACGCGGACGCTGGCCGGTCTCGGCACGTCCGCCGTCGTGCCGTCCGCCGGTGAGCCCGAACCGGACGCCGACTGGACGGCCGGCCTCCCCTGGCAGGGCCTGACGCACCAACTGGCCCTCCTGGCCCCGCTCGCCGTGCCCGGTGCCGACCACGCGCTCGCCCGCGCGGCGGGGGCGCGCACCGTCGACGTCGCCCGCGGCTTCGTACGGGCCGTGCGGCGCCGCGGCTGGCTCCAGGCGGCCGGCGCCGGCCGCTGGCTGGCCGTGCTCGACGGCGTGCCGGAGTCCCTGGGCCTGGACGCCGGGCTGGAGTTCGTGGCGCACATGGGCGGCGCGGACCCGCGGGTGGCACTGCACCTCCACGCCGCACGCCACCTGCGGGCCGGAGCCACGGCGTGACCGCGACCGACGTCCGGTCCCTGGCCGCGTCCGCCCTCGGCTGGCTCTCCCGCAACCGCGCCGGATTCCGGCTGGGCGACGACGCGCTGGAACCGGACACCAACGTCAACCTCACCTGGAAACCCGTCGGGGAACTCGCCCAGGTGTGCGTCGCCGTCCAGCAGCACACCCCGGCCGGCTCCGCCCTCCACGACACCGCGTCCGACCTGCTCCTGCACGCCTGGCACCAGACGGACGACGGCGCGCTCTTCCTCGATCTGCAGCGCCTCGAACCCTGCGCCACCTACCCGCTGGAGACCTACGCGGCGTTCGCCTCGGCCGGACTGCGCAACCCGGCCTACGAGGACTTCGTCTCGATGCTGGCGCGCACCCGCAACTGGCGCGTGACGGAGCAGCGGCCCAACCGGCGCCTCGCGGTCCTCAACTCGGAGCGCCGGGGCGGCATTCCGTCCTCCGAGACCATGTCCGCGGTGCTGCCCCGCACCTGGCTGGCCGCCCTCCCCGAGCCCTGGACGTTCGAGAAGACGTCCGGATACACCCTCACCCACGTCGTCTTCCACCTCACCGACTGGGGCCGCGACGTACGCGGTGTACCGCCCGGCATCGCCTCCTACCTGGAGACCTGGCTGCCGCCGTGGCTCGACACCTGCCTGGAGGACCGGCAGTGGGACCTGTCCTGCGAACTGCTCGCGGTGGCGGCCAGTCTGCCCCGGCCACCGTCACGGGCGATGGCCGACGAGGCGTGGAACGTCGTGGCCGCGGCCCAGGACGACGACGGGGCCCTCACCGAGATCGGCTCCGGACCCGGAGGGGAAGCCGTCCCCCGGGTCTTCGTCAACTGCTACCACTCCACCCTGATGGCGCTGTTCGCCGCCGTCCTGACCGCCGCCCGCACCCCAGAGGGACCGGACCGAGGAGCGCCGGCATGACGAGCACCAGTCTCATTCACAAGGTCGGCGCCGACGCCCTGGAGTGGCTCCACGCGCACCGGGACGGCTTCCGGCTGGAGCCGGACGCCGCCCCCGAGGTGGGCTTCCTGGAGCGCTTCAAGCCGGTCGGTGAACTGGCCGTCATCTGCAAGGTGCTGTTCCGCGAGGGCGTGGCCGGCTCCCGCCAGGCCGACCTCGCCCGCCGGCTGCTGGACCACGCATGGCGGGAGGTCCTGGACGGCGGGCGGATGCTCGTACGCGGCCAGCGCACCGAGCCCATCTCACCCATCCCCTTCGAGGTGTACGTCCCGTTCCGGGAACTCGGCTACAGCCAGCCCGAACTGGAGGAGGCGATCCGCCTCAACCACCGCACCGAAAGCTGGCGGGCGTTCGAGGTCAAGCCCGTACGGAGACTCTGCCTCAGCGCCTTCCAGCGCCGCTTCGGCCTGCCCCCGAGCACTCCGTTGGAGGAGGCGCTGCGGGGCACCTGGCTGGCCCGCACGCCCGAGCCGTGGACGGTCGAAGCCCACATCGCCTACGACATCACGCACACCGTCTTCCACCTCACGGACTGGGGCGAGCACCCCGGCCGGCTGCCCCCGGCCATCGCCGAACACCTCGAACTGTGGCTGCCGGTCTGGCTCGACGACTGGCTCGACCTGGAGCGCTGGGACCTCCTCGGCGAACTCCTCGTCGTCGACGCCTGCCTGGCCCGGCCCACCCTGGACGAACGCGCCTGGGAGGGGTTCGCCGCGGCCCAGCAGCCGGACGGCGCGATGCCCGCCCTCGGCACCATGCCCGAAGGCGATCCGCAGGACGTCTTCGACCAGGTGTACCACCCCACGCTGGTCGCGGCGTTCGCCTCCGTACTGGCGACCTCGCGCGTCCTGACGGGCCTGGCCGAGGGGACACCGGCGTGAGCGCCGGCCCGGCGGCGCGGCTCGACGAGGCGGTCCGCGCCGTCGACGCCCCCGACGTGGTCTTCGCACTCTCCCGCGACGGTGTGCGGACCTTCCGCAGCGGGGGCACGGCACCGCCCCCCACCGTTCCGCGCGACCGGCTCCGCTACGAGATCGGCTCGGCCTCCAAGACCTTCACCGGGCTGCTCCTGGCCCATCTCACCCTCACCGGCGTCCTCTCCGGGAACGACCCGGCCGTCGCCCACCTGGCCCCGGACCGGCCGGCCGGCCGGCACCCCATCACACTGACCCATCTGATGACCCACACCTCCGGACTGCCGCCGCTGCCCCCCGACTTCTACCCGCAGGCCCTGCCGCACTGGTCGACCAACCCCTATGCCCACTATCCGGCGGGCCGGGTCGTGCGCGCCTTCCTGCGCTGCAGGCCGCGCCACCGCCCGGGGACCCGGTGGCGCTACTCCAACTTCGGCGTCGCCGTCCTGGGGCACGCCCTCGCGGCGGCCACCTCCACCCCCTGGGAAGACCTCCTCACCGGCCGCGTACTGGAACCCCTGGGCCTGACCGGTACGACCCTCAGGCCCGCCGAACGCCCCGGCGCCGCCGGGGCCGGCCCCGAGACCGACGCCACCGGGCACCGGGCCGACGGCACGACCACCACGCCACCGCTGCGCATCGGAGGGTTCCAGGCGGCGGGAGCCGTCCGGGCCGACCCGCACGACCTGCTCACCTTCCTCGAGGCGCATCTGCGTCCCGACTCCCCGGGCCCGCGGGAGACCCCGCTGGCGGACGCCCTCCGCGAGGTCCGCCGCCCCCTGCTGCGCAGGGGCTGGGGCCACCGGCACGAGCACACCCTCACCTGGTTCCGGCACCCGACCGACCGGGGCCCGATGTACTTCCACTCGGGGGCCACGAGCGGGCAACTGACCTTCCTGGGCTTCCACCCCGGCACCGGCACCGCGGTCGCGGCCGTCTCCACCCGCCGCTACCGTCGCCAGGACGGGCTGATGCCGGCGGCGTACGCGCTGCTCCGCGACCCCTGAACCACGACCCGCAGGACCTCGGAGGAACCGTGCTGACGACCGATTACGTGCCCGGCGCGCCCGTCTGGATCGACCTCGGCGCCCCCGACCCCGAAGCCGCCGCGGCCTTCTACCGGCAGGTGTTCGGCTGGACGTTCCGATCCGCCGGCCCGGACGCCGGCGGATACGGCTTCCTCCAGCTCGACGACCGGACCGTGGGCGCCGTCGGCCCGCTCACGGAGGAGGGCGCGAACTCCTCCTGGACGGTCTACTTCCACACCTCCGACGCGGACGCCACCCGCCGGGCGGTGGAACAGGCCGGGGGATCGGTCCGCGTCGCGCCGCAGGACGTCTTCACCGCCGGGCGCATGGCGGCCTTCACCGATCCGACCGGCGCCGAGTTCGCCGTGTGGCAACCGGGCGACACCAAGGGCCTGGACGCGGTCATGGAGCCCGGCACCCTCTGCTGGACCGAGCTGTACACCACCGACGCGACCGCGGCCCGCGACTTCTACCGCTCCGTCTTCTCCTGGACGTACCAGGACATGGACATGGGCGGCGGCATCGTCTACGGCGTCGTCTCCTCGCCCGGCGGCGGCCGTGGCGACGACTCGGGCCAGGGCGGCATCATGCAGCTGCTCCAGGAGAACCTGGACGCGGGCTCCACGTCCGAATGGCACCCGTACTTCGGCGTGACCGACTGCGACGCCGCGTTCGCGAGGGCCACGGACAACGGGGCGACGGTCCTCATCCCGCCGATGGACACCCCCGGCGTCGGCCGGCTGGCGATGGTGAAGGACCCGGTGGGCGCGGTGTTCGCCCTGATCAAGGGAGACCCGAGCACCACCTGAGGCGGCCCGTCCGCGCATCCGGCCGGCTACTTTCGTCGCGGCCCCCGCGCCCCGGCGTCATCCGTTGGTCGGGCACCGGCAGACGCGCGGCGGATGTGGCGGCACCGGTCGCCTCCCTAGCGTCGAGGCATGACGGTAGAGACCGAAGAACCGCCGCGCCGGCGCGGGGCCGTTCGCCCCGAGGAGCGGGCCCTCGCACCCGACCTCGCGCGCGGCATGATGCTGCTGCTCATCGTGCTGTCCAACACGGCGTTCCACCTCTGGGCGGCGCGGCACGGCCCCTCCGGCTGGCATCCCGTCGACGGCTCCCGGGCCGACCGCGCCGTCCAGTTCACCATGATCACCGTGCTGGACCTGCGCGTCTACCCGTTGTTCGCCTTCCTCTTCGGCTACGGCATGACGCAGATGTACCTGCGCCAGACCGCCGCCGGAACCTCCGGGCGCGCCGCCGCCGGACTGCTGCGCAGGCGCAGTCTGTGGCTGCTGCTCATCGGGCTGTCCCACGCCACCCTGCTGATGGCCGGCGACATCCTCGGCTACTACGGCCTGTCGGGCCTGATCCTCGGATGGTTCTTCCTGCGCCGCGGCGACCGGGCGCTGAAATGGTGGATCGGCGTGGCCACCGCACAGCTCGTGCTGCTGGCGGTCGTACCCGTCGTCATGGCCATGGCCCGGGGAGAGCTCGGAACCCTCGGCGACGCGGGGGCCGAAGCGGGGTACGTGGCGTACGCGGCGGGGGAGGACAGCTGGCTCGCCGCGGCGGGCACCCGGCTCGCCACCGGGCTGTTCGTCACCTTCATCGGCGCGCCCGGGGCACTGATAGGCGGCTCCTACGTCATCTTCCTGCTCGGCTTCTGGGCGGCGCGGCGCCGTGTGCTGGAAGAACCCGGCCGCCACCTACCGCTGCTGCGACGCACCGCGATCACCGGCATCGCGGTCGGCTGGCTCGGCGGTCTGCCCGCCGCCCTCGCCCACATCGGCGCGCTCGACGTCCCGCCCGACGCCCAGAGCGAGACGGGGGCGCTCACGGTGCTCCGGGACGTCACGGGGAACGCCGCCGGGCTCGGCTACGTCGCGGCGGCCGCCCTCTTCGCCCACTGGTGGGCCCGACGGCCGGGCCGCCGCGGCGAAACGGCCGTCACGGCCGTGGCCGCCGTCGGGAAACGGTCGCTGTCCTGCTACCTCGCCCACTCCCTGCTCTTCGCGCCGCTGCTGGCGGCCTGGGGACTGGGGCTCGGAGCACACCTGTCCAGCGCCACCATGGCGCTGTTCGCGACCGGGGTGTGGCTGGCCACGGTGGCCGGGGCGTACGCACTGGAGCGCGCGGGCCGCCGCGGCCCGGCCGAGACGGTGCTGCGGCGGCTGGTGTACCGGCCGGGCGAGCGGCTCCGGAGCACTCCCGCGGCGGGCCCGGGGCCGGAGTTCCCCGCGGGGCGCCCCTCGTGACCTGGCCTCAGGGGCTCACGGGCTCGAAGTCCGTTCGCTCAGGGGCTGTTGGCCGCGTCGGCCTGCTTCGGGTCCGGTGGCCGGTGCAGCAGGGCGGAGCCCGCCAGAACGGCTCCGGCCGCGGCGCAGAGCACCGCCACCGCGTCCGCCCAGACGAACGGCGCGAGCGTACTGTTCGCCAGCAGATCGAGTCCGCCGACGCCGGCCAGCGCATGGAGGGCGACGATGCCGATCGCCGCCGCCGCGCCGGCCGCCCAGGCACCGGCGGTGTCCCGCACGGCCAGCCACCCGCCGATGGCGAGCCCCAGCGCCGTGACGGCGAGGGAGAGGGCGTCCGCGTAGCCGCCGGAGCGCAGGTTCGCGAAGTCCGTCGGCAGGTGGATGAATCCGCAGACCACCAGGAGGAGCGCCGCGGGCCAGCGCAGGACGGAGCGCAGCGGGGGCGAGTCGGTGCGGCGCACGTCGGTGCGCGGCGCGGCGGCGGACTCGCCCCGGGGGCGGGGCGGCCGGGTGCCGCGCACATCGCCGAACGCCGGAAGCAGGCGCCGGGCGCCGCGCTTGTCGGCGGCGGCCGGGGTGGCCTTCGCGCTCTCCGCGGCCACCGCCGGGGCGCCGAGGGACGGGGTGGCACCGCGGGTGCCGGCCACGGGCCATGCCGGGCGGGCGCCCGGGTCCGGGTCCGGGGCCGCGGCCGGGGTTGCGGGGGCGTCGGAGGGCCGGCCGGCGGGCTTCTTCGCCAGGTCGAGCGCCGCCTCGGGTTCCGGCTTCTTCTCCCGCGCCATGGCGGTGGCGGCCGTGATGCCGGGCCAGCCCTCGGCGCCCTCGGTACCGAGGATGGTCACCAGCTGGGCCACTTCCTCGATGGGCCGGCCGACGGCCGCGGCCCTCAGGGTCGTGTCCGCCTCGTCGAGTTCGTGCGGCGGGCCGCCCAGCATCGCGACCAGTTCCCGCACTTCGTCCAGCGGGCGGGCGACGGCGGCCGCACGCAGCGCCTCGTCGCCGGGGTTGGGTACTTCGCCGGTCCGCTTGAGCAGGCTCACCAGTGCGGCGACCTCCTCCAGCGGACGGTACGTCGCGGCCGTCCAGAGCAGCGTGCGTATGGGTTCTTCGCCCGTGTCCGAGCCGGATGCCCGGGGACCGGTGCCGATGGTGTCGGGCGGCTTCTCCCGGCCGTCGTCGAACGGCGTTTCGGGAGTTGTGGGATCGGTTGTCATGGCGCGGCTCCATTCGCCGAGCGTTCGGTGAGGAACACACCTGGTCGGTAGTGCGCGCCGGAGGACGCGCGCTCGGCACCATCCAATAGGCATTTCCGGACATTCCGCCATCCGGGACAGGCAGAAGAGGGGTGCGGGCGCTTGGCGGGGGAGCGGTGCGCGCTTCGGGGGCTCACCCGGAACCGTGCAGCGGGTGGGCATTCCGGCGAAGAGGGTTCCCCTGCCGTGGCGTGGGTACCGGCTGCTGTGCCCGCCGATCTCATTGACTGCACGTAAGTCATGTGCTAAGGGTGGAGTTCGGGCAGTTATTCATGGCAAGCATGCGCAGGAAGAGGTCCCCGTGTCCTCGTTCCAGGCAAGCCGGACGCCGGCGCCTTCCGTCCCTCACCCGCTGCGGCGGGCGACCGACTGGCCCGCCGCCTGCTTCCCCCGCCGTACGCCGGACGAAGCGGCGCCGCACGCCACCGCGCATCCCGCCCGCCGGTCCTCCGACCGCCTGGTGCCCGTAGCGACCGTACGGTGCGTGGCCGTCCACAGGCCCCGCGCGTCGGCCCGGCGCCGAAGGGCGCGGGTCACCTCGTCGCACACCGCACGCGGTCGGCGCAACGAAGATTCCGACGGCGGCCCAGCCGCCGCACCCTCCCGCCACGGGCCGTACCGGGCCCTGAGCCCCCTCGCTCCGGCGGCCCGTGTGCCACGCCCGTACTCCCCGGACGCACGACAGGTCCGCCACCGCCGCAATGACCGGTTGCCGCCGGCCGGTTCCGCAGCCGTCCACGGCGTGCCCGAGACCCTCGGTGAACCGGCTGGACGTTCTCACCGGCCCCGAGGAGGGGTCGGTACGACCACCGCCGGCCCGGCCACCACTGCCCACCGCACGGACCCGGCGGTCCGCACGAGCGGCGTGGCGAGCAGGGCGGGCGCCAACACCCCAATAAGCCACGTGACTACGGTCACAGCCGGGTGGTCGCGGGAATCCGGGCGGATGCGGACGCCCGCCCGCACCACTACCGGGGAAGCGGTACCGGGGACCGCCGCGGGAACGCGGCCGGTGCCCGCGCTGGGGCTGAGCGGCACGACCGCCCCCGTGGCCCCCGGTACCGTGGCGCGGCCCCTTCCCGTCCGGTGGGGCCACCGGACCGGGAGCGGCCGCCGCCCCCGGCCCGCCGGACCCCGGGCCGGCCACCCGCCGGCCCCGGGAACGGCCATCGCCGCGGAACGCGCCCGAAGGGCCCCGCCCGGTGCCGGAACGGCGCGCCGCGGTCCCCCCGGGGGCACCGCGCGGACCGGAGCAGCTCGTGGCCACTAGCGCGCCCCGTACCCGCGTCCTGCTGCTCACCGGCGGCCCCCTGGACGGCCGGAAGGGCGCGGACGCACAACTCGCCACCGTCGTCGCGGGAGTGCTCCCGGACACCGAGTTCACCTGGTTCACGCGCCGGCCGCGCCGGGCGGGCCCGCCGCCGGTCCCCGACGGCCGTCCCGTCCCCCTGCTCGCCCCCGACGCCCTCCACGGCATCCACGAGCCCCTCCAGGCGGCAGCCGCGGCGGCCGTCCTCGCCCACCGCGTCGACCTCGTCCACGCCGTGCTGTCGATCGGCGAGGGCTACCCACTCTTCTCCCGCCTGTGGCCACCGCTCCTGCGCGGCACGCCGGTTCTGCACACCGTCCCGGGCGTCCGCGACCGCCGTCTGCTGCGCCGCTCACGCCCGCTCGGCCAGACCGTCGCCCTGTCCACGGTGACCGCCGCGGAACTCGGCACCGCCGGTTTCGGTGAGGTGCTCGTCGTCCCCCCTGCGGTCCGGCTCGACCAGTGGCCCTACACCCCCCGCCCTTCCGGGCCCACACCGGTGGTCCTGGTCACCGGCCACCACGACCCGCGCGGAGGCGCCGAGGAGGCCGTCCGGGCCGCCGCCGTGGCCACCCGCGCCGGTGCGCGGTTCCGGCTGACCCTCGCCCTGCGGGCCCGCGCCGGACAGAACGTCCGCACCTTCGCCGGTGCGCTGCGACTGCTCGCCCAGCAGGAGGGCTTGGACGACGTCCAGATCCTCGGTCGCGTCGCGGACATGCGCACGCTGCTGGCCGCCTCGGACGTCCTGCTGTTCGTCCCCCGCGCGCTCGGCGTCAAGACCGACATCCCCCTCACCGTCCTGGAGGCACTGAGCACCGGACGACCGGTCATCCTCAGCGACCACCCGCAGTTCGCGGCGCTCGGTGACACCGTGCTCCGCGCCCCCGTCGGCGACGCCCGGCGCACCGGCCACCTCCTGCGCCAGCTCCTGGAGCGCCCCCACTGGTGGGAGGTCCTCTCCCGGCGCGGCCGGGAGACCGTCGAGGAGCGCTTCGGGCCGGAGCGGATCGGCGCCCAGTACGCCCGCCTGTACCGGGACATGCTGGCCTGAGCCGCCTTCCGAGGGCCGGGCCGCCCGTGGGCCGGGCCGCCCGTCCGGGCCGGGTCGCTCTCCGCCCTGCCCGCCCGGCCGCCTACCGATCGGTGCGCCGTGCCGCCTGGAGCAGCACCATCCCCGTGTCGCCGTAGTCGGGCAGGGTCGGGTCCTTGTCGACGCGCGTGACCCGCAGCACGTCGCAATACGGGGCGAAGACCTCCCGGACGGCCGCCGAGTCCACGGGGAAGGCGGGCCAGACGAGCCCGGCGCCGATCCGGTAGCTCGGCATGTTCTCCATGAACGCGGCGACCAGATGCCCGCCCGGCCGCACCGCCCCGATGAACATGCCGCACAGCGCCGCGAATTCATCGGCGTCCTCGGTGACGCTCTCGGCGACGAAGTTCATCGACGCGAGGTCGTAGGCCCCCTCCGGCAGTGCGGTCGCGTCGGCCCGCACGACCCGCACCCGCGACAGGGCCTCGACGAGCGTGCCCGGCAGCCGGGGTTCGAGCTGCCGGCACAGGGCGTAGAAGCTCTGCCAGCTCTCGTCGGGCCGGTCCAGCTGCCCCACCAGGTAGGCCACGTTGCCGGCGCTCGGCTCCAGGGCGTCGATGCGCCGGACGGCCGCGGCGGCGACCATGAGCGGGTACAGGTTCGGGCCCGCCCCGAACTCCAGCGAACGCCCGACGGAGCCGGGCGCGAACTGCCGGTAGAAGGAGGAGTGGTGGCGGATGACCGTGGCGTCCGAAGCGTGCATCCGCCGGTAGTTCTCCGCCAGGTAGGCGGTGACCGGCCAGCGGTCCCAGTCCGCGTCGGCGTTGTGCCGCGGGACTTCCCCGTCGTCGTCCTGCGGGTCGGGGGTCATGGCCGTCTCCCACCGTGTGTTTCCGGGCCGTTCTGCGGCTCGGGCGGCGTCATGCCCCGTTTGAGCGGGAACCGTTCACCGAGCTCGGTCAGCGCGGCGTTGAGCTGGTCGATCTGGCCGTCCGTGTTGAGCGCGGTGATCTGGATGCGGAAACCGACCTGGCCGCGCGGCACCAGCGGATAGGGAGCCAGCGTCACATAGATGCCGCGGTCCCAGAGGAAGTCGCCCACGGCGTCGAGGTCCCAGCCGTCGGCGAGCGGTATCTCGACGATGGGCAGCCCGTCCGTGTTCGGCGTGGCCACGTCCATGGCGCGGACATGGTCCAGCACCCGCCGCGTCTTGCGGTGCAGGTCCGCGCGGATCGCGTCGCCCCGCCGCTCGTTGGCGTCCAGCCCGGCCAGGGCGGTCGCCAGCGACGCCGTCGGCGACGGCCCCGAGTACAGGTACGGCCCTGCCGCGACCTTCAGACGGGCCTTCAGGTCGGGTGGTGCGGTGACGAACGCCAGCAGCGACGAGTACGCCTTGGAGAACCCGGCGACCAGCACGATTCCCTCGTACGACTCCCCGGCGTGGCGCACGATGCCGTTGCCCCTGGACCCGTAGGGAGAGGTCTCGCCCGGGCCACGCTCCCCGATGACCCCGAAGCCATGGGCGTCGTCCACGTACAGCAGGGCCTCCCGCGACCTGCAGATGCGCGCGAGTCCTGGCAGGTCGGGCAGGTTCCCCGTCATGCTGTTCACGCCGTCGACACAGACCATCCGGGGTGCCCCGGCGGGAGCCGAGGCCAGCAACCGGTCCAGTTCCCCCGGCCGGTCGGCGTGAAAGCGCCGCACCGAGGCGCCCTGCCCGCGCGCCACGACGCATCCGTCGTACACGGTGCGGTGGGCACGGGCCTCCACACACACCAGCCCGCCGCCCGCCAGCACCGGGATCACCGAGCCGTGGATCAGGGTGATGGTCGGCAGCAGCAGGGTGTCGGGCGCGCAGAGCAGACCCGCCAGCCGCTCCTCGATGTCGTTGTAGAGGCGGGGGCTGCCGATGAGCCGGGACCAGCTCGGATGGGTGCCCCAGCGGCGTACGCAGGGAGCGATGGCCGCCCTGATCTCCGGGTCGAAGTCGAAGCCGAGGTAGTTGCAGGAGGCGAAGTCGGCGAGCCACCGGTCGCCGCTGCGGATGCGCCTGCCGTGCACCTCGTCGATCACCGCGTCGCACATCCTGCTGGTCTTCCGCAGCCGTGCCAGATCGGCCACCCGCTCCTCGTCGCGGACCGCCGTGCGGGTCACGCGCTCGTGCCGGGCGGGCCGTGGCGGGGTGCCTCCGCCACGCCCGTGGGACACCAGGAGGAACCGCTGCGCCTCGTCGGCGGTCATCGGCCGGGCGAAGAGATAGCCCTGGCCGAGCCGGCAGCCCATGGCCGAGAGCAGGTCGCACTGCCCGGCGTTCTCGATGCCCTCGGCGATCACCTGCAGTCCCAGGACGTCGGCGATGCGGACGATGCCTTCCACCAGGGCCACTTGCTGCCCGTCCGTGACGATGTCGTCGATGAACGACTTGTCGACCTTGAGGACGTCGATCGGGAACTCCCGCAGGTAGCTCAGTGAGGAGAACCCCGTCCCGAAGTCGTCGATCGCGATGGAGACCCCGAGGTCCTGCAGGGTGCGCATGGAGGCCCGGATCTGCTCGTCGCGCCGCATCAGCACGGACTCGGTGATCTCCAGGACGAGGGAGCCGCGGGCGAGTCCGGACGTGTCGAGCACCCGGCGGATGTCGTCGACGAAGGCGGGATCCACGAACTGCCGCGACGAGACATTGACGTTGAGCCGCAGCGGGGCCCTGCGCGACCGGGACCGCTGCCAGCGGGCGACGTCACTCGCGGCCCGCTCGAGGACCCACGCGCCGAGCGGCATGATGTGCCCGGTCTCCTCGGCGAGGGTGATGAACTGCTCGGGCGGGACGAGACCACGGCGGCGGTGCGGCCAGCGGATCAGTGCCTCGAAGCCGGTGACCGAACCGTCCGCGAGTTCGACGATCGGCTGGTAACGCAGCGCGAACGCCTCCTCGTCGATGGCGCTGTCCAGACCGGCCTGCAGCTCATGGCGCTCCACCATGCCCGTGTGCAGATCGGGCCGGTAGCGCTGCCACTGCCGCTTGCCGGCCGTCTTCGCCGCGTACAGCGCGAGGTCGGCGTGGCCGAGCAACTCCTCCGCCTCGTCGCTGTCCAGCGCCGTGGCCACCCCCACACAGGCCGACACGCTGGTCGAGCCGGTGGTCAGCCGGAACGGGCGACTCAGCGCCCGGACCACCTCGGCGGCGAGCAGCTCCGCGTCGTCGGGCCCCTCGGCGCCCTCCATCAGTACGGCGAACTCGTCGCCGCCGAGCCGAGCGGCGGTGTCGCTGAGCCGCAGGGTCGCCGCCAGCCGCCGTGCCACGGAGACCAGCAGCTCGTCGCCGACGGAGTGCCCCAGCGTGTCGTTGACGACCTTGAAGTCGTCGAGGTCGACGAAGAGCACACAGGCGAGGGTGGATTCGCGCCGCCCGCGCACCAGGGCGCGCTCGATGCGTTCCAGCAGGAGGACCCGGTTGGGCAGCCCGGTCAGCGAGTCGTGGAAGGCCCGGTGGGTGAGTTCCCGTTCCAGCTGCCGCTGCTCCGTCACGTCCCGCAGGGTGAGCACGATGCCGTGGACGGTCCGCTCCTGGCGGAGGTTGCTGCACCGGACCTCCACGTCCAGCCGCTGGTCGCCGGCGCGCAGGACCCGCCAGTTGTCGTGGACGTCCCGTGACCGGCTCTCGCGGACCCGGTCGAGCGTACGGATCGCGCGTTCGCGGTCCTGGGTGTCGACCAGGAGGGCGAGCGGCGTCCCGGAGAGGACCGCTCCGCCGAACATCCCCTCGGCGGAGGGGCTGGCGTAGCGGACCGTGTCGTCGTCGTCCACGATCAGGATGACGTCGGACGCGTTGTGCACAAGCGTCCGGAAGTACGCTTCACTGCGGCGGCGGTTGATCTCCTCGCTGAAGACGACGCGCTCCAGCGCCAGCGCCGCCTGGGCGGCCAGCGACTCGACCGAGATCGCGAGCCTCTCCAGGTCCCGGGGCGGCCCCGCCACCACCAGGGCCCCGATCATGGGTTCGGGCGACTCGGGCGACCGCAGGGCCAGCGGGCAGAGCAGCGCTCCGGCCGAGGGCGCGAGCACGGCCGCCGCTTCCGGGCCGAGCTCGGCGACGTCGACGAGCCGGGTCCCGCCGGTGAGCGGCTCGGGCGTCGCGCCGCTCTCTTCGGCGTCGTGCCGCCGCTCCTCGGCGCCCTCGCCCGTGCCGCCGCCGGCGCCGGCGGGGCCACCGCTCCCGGGGTCGTCGTCGACGCCCCGGTTCCACGCATTCTCCGGGCCGGCGACCGGGCGGAGGCGCCGGTCGTCGTCCACCACCAGCAGCACGGCTCGGTGGGGAACACCCGCGCCGAAGAGCGTGTCGGCGGCCGCCTCGACGCACCGCGAGACGTCCTGGGGCGTGACCGCGCCGACGAGTGACGCGGCGGCCATCCGCAGGCTCCGCTCGCGGGTCACGGCCCTGCGGTGCTCCGAGACCAGCTCCCGCAACCGTGCCATCACCAGCAGGAACATCACGCCGGAGAACCCGGCGATGACGGCGGCGTCACGGGTGTTGCCGCTCAGGGACTGGGTCAGCAGCATCAGCGGTGCGACGAGGGACGCCCCGGCGAGGACGGCGAGGCGGCGCTTGGCGATACCGGCCGCCGGCTGCGGGACGCGCTCGGTCAGCCGCACCATGGACGGATGCAGCGCGGCCAGGCCCCAGGCGGTGAAGAAGACCACCCAGCCCAGGTCCATCACGGTGCCGACCTGCCAGGTGCCCTCCAGCTGCAGCAGTCCGTAGAGCACGTCGGAGACGAGGATGCCGCAGGTGCCGAGGGCGAGCAGCTGCACGGACCGTTCACGGGTGCCGCCGAAGGCGAGCAGCCGGACGAGCATCGCCAGGACCAGTACGTCGCCGAGCGGGTAGGCGATGGCGACCGCCCGCTGCACCCAGGTCTGGTCCTCGGCCGTCGCCAGCGGATTGATCAGGTGTACCCAGGAGAGCAGCGCCAGCCCGGACGTCAGGATCAGCGCGTCCAGCAGACTGGCCAGGTCGCGGGCCTCGGTGCGGTGGCGGACGAAGCCGAAGATCCCGGCGGCGAACAGCGGATAGGTGGACAGGTAGAAGACGTCCGCGAGCGACGGGAACGGGTTGGACTGGTGAAAGACCGCCTCGAGCAGGTTGTACGTCGTGTCACCGGCCGTGAAGGCCAGGTTCGCCGCGGCGAGCATGAACCACGGCCAGCGCCGGGCCGGCTTGTTGAGGTGGACGCCGACGAGGATCGCCGCGACCCCCGCGACACCGATCGTCGCCCACATGCTGGTGTGCAGGGACGGGAAGAGCAGATAGCCGACGGTGAACGGGACGACGAAGAGGACGTAACCGGTCATCAGACGCCGTAGGAGCGGGCCCGGCCTTCCGCCGGCTGTGTACCGGCCGGTCGGCACGGCCCCCGTTGTACGACGCGTGATCGTGTCCACCCGTCTCCACCCATACGTCCGTTCGGGTTATATTTACGGCGTATACGTACACTTTGCGCCGATGTGTAAGGGGGGTCAAGGCGGCTGCAGCGCTCTCGGAGGCGTGAGATGCCGAAGCGGACCAGGTCCGAGGGGCCCCGGCGGCGCGGCCGGCTGAGCCGGGAGCTCGTGCTGGCCACCGCCCTCGCACTGGTCGACCGGGAGGGCCTCTCGGCGCTGAGCATGCGCCGCCTGGCCTCGGAGCTGGGGGTCGAGGCGATGGCCCTCTACCGGTACGCCGACGGCAAGGACGCCCTGCTGGACGGCCTGGTCGAGGCGTTCTTCGGTGAGCTGCTGGACACCCTCGGGGTTGGCGGCGTCTCCGCCGCCGGAGCCGCCGGAGACACGGAAGCCGCCGGAGCCGCCGGAGGCACGGAGGGCGCCGACTGGAGGGCGGAGCTGCACCGAACGGCTCGCGAGACCTACCGTCTTTCGCTCCGCCACCCACAGGTCGTCCCGCTGCTGGCCACCCGCATGCTCGCCGTGCCCCTCGCCCGGCGCCCGCGGACGGTACTGCGCGGGCATGAGCACATCCTGGCGCTGCTCGACCACGCAGGGGCCGGCGACCACCGCACCCAGCTGGCCCACCGCTCCGTCGTCGCCTGGGTCCTCGGCTATGTGCTCGTCGAACTGGCCGCCGTGGTGGACGACCCGGACGAGCCGGAGCCCGCCATCCGGCTGGGCCTGCAGCGCATGCCCGCGAGAGAGCTGCCCCGTCTGCGCGCCGCCGCGCCCGCGCTCGCGGAACGGGCCGGTGAGGAGGCGCTCGTCACCGGCCTGGACACGCTCCTCGACCGCTTCGTCACCTCCGTGTGAACGAGGGCCGCCGCGCCTACGCTGCGCGCGTGGACCTTGACGGCGATCTGCGACAGCTGGGCCGGGACGAGCTCATCGAGGAGGTGAAGCGGCTCCGCGCCGGCATCCGCGCCCACCGGGACAGCACCGGCCACGACCTGTGCTGGCACCATCCGCGGTTGTGGGCGCTCCTGCCCGAGCCCGCCGACCCCGAGGTGGCCGTGCCGCCGTGGCCGCGGTTCCTGCGGGGGTGCGTCGCCTACCGGGAGTCGCTCGACCGCGAGCTTCCGAACGCCCCCGCCCACGACCAGGAGTACCTGCCCGGCACCGGCTCCGGACCGTGAGCGGCTCCCTGAGCACGGGCCGGGAGGGCCCGGCCCGGGGCGGTCTCACCCCCGTGCCGTGAGGCGCGGGTGTCTGCCGTTGAGGTAGTGGTCGCCTATGTCCCGCAGGGCGTGGGCGGAGGAACCGCGGGCGGTCAGAACCCGGGCGTTGCGCCAGAACCGGTCGAGCCCGGCGCCGTCGGTCAGCTCCAGTACGCGGGTCGTCAGGTCCACGGCCGACCGGCCGGCGACGGTTTCCGCGGCGGCCACCAGGACGGCTATGTCGGCCCCCTGGCCGGCGCCCAGGGCGTGGCCGGCGCGCAGCCCCTCCGCGAGCGCCTCCGTGGCGTGCTCGGCGACCGACGACGCCGCGTGCGCCGAGGTCGCGAGCTCGCCGTAGGCGAGCAGGAGGTACGGGTCGTCGCTCGGTCGTTCGAGGCGCGCGTCCGGCGCGCCGTCGTCCGGGCCGGTGGGCGGCCACTCGGCCCGTGCGGCGCGGCTGAGGTCGCGAGCCTCGGCCAGGGCGCCTTCGGCGATGCCCAGCGCGACCTGCACGAGACCCAGCCGCGACGCGAGCGGAGCCAGTGCGGTGAACGGCGGGACGGCGTGCTCGTCCCGGGGCAGGGCGCCGAAAACCCGGTCGTGTTCGACGGGGACGCCGTCGAACACGACGCTGCCGCCCCCCGAGAGCCGCTGTCCGAGCCGGTCGCCGGCGGGCGTGGCGGTCACCCCGGGGTGTGCCGGGTCCACCAGGACGACCAGTAAGTCCCCGGAGCCGGCACAACGGGCGCCGACCACGAGGCGGTCCGCGACGGCGACTCCCGTGCTGAAGTCGCGGCGTCCGTCGAGGACGTACCCGTCGTCGGCCGGCGTCAGCGTCAGTCCGGTCCCCCTCTCCGCCTCGGGCGGCTCGAAGCCCCCTGCGAGTAGCCAGCCCTCCTGCGCGGCCCGTCGCTCGAAGCGCCGGGCGTCGCGGTTGCCGCCGAAGAATCGGGCGCTCCAGGACAGGACGTAGTGGTGGGCCAGGAGCTCGCCGATGGAGCTGTCGGCCGTCGCCATCTCCCGCACCACGGCCGACGCGGTGTGCCAGTCCGCGCCTGACCGGTCACGGCCCGGGGGCGTCAGCAGCGTGATCAGCCCCGCCTCCCGGAGTCGTACGGCCTCGTCGAACGGCGGCTTGCCCGCCCGGTCCCGGGCCGGCGCGTCGAACGCGAGATCGTCCGCCAGTTCCCGGGTGACACGTGGCCAGATCGTCTCGCCGGCCGGGTGGTGTGGCGCGGTCGTCGTATGCACGGAGTGACCTCACAAGAATCCTAGTTTCCCCATCGGATTGGTAGGGATACTCGCAGAGGCGGGCCGTCCACCACAGAGGGCGTTCGAAGGGTGGACAATCCGTTCCGTATGCTGATCGGTGAGCCCGAGTTCGGGTCAGGGGTTGGTCCAGGCGGCCGGGTCCTCGGCCAACTCGGTGACATGGCCGGGCAGTTCGGCCGACGCGACGTCGGCGAGGGTCACCCGGTCCAGGATCTGCCGCACATTGGCGCGCACCGCGATCCACAGCGGCAGCAGCGACTCCGCGGGACCGGTGTACGAGAGCTCCGGCGGCCGGACTCCGCGCACCGACACGAGCGGGCCGTCCACCACCCGGATGACGTCGGCGATGGAGATCGAGTCCGCGGGCTTGGCGAGCCAGTAGCCGCCGTTGCCGCCGCGCTGGCTGAACACCAGCCCGCCGCGGCGCATGTCGCTGAGGATGCCCTCCAGGAACTTGTGGGAGATGCTCTGGGACTCGGCGATCGCCTCAGCCTTGAGGGGGCCCGTGTCCTGGGCGGCGGCGAGGTGCAGCGCGGCACGCACCGCATAGTCGGCCCTGGCTGAAATGCGCATGCCCGCATTATCCCGCAGCCCGCCGTCCCGGGGTGCGTCCCGCCCTCACGCGTTCTGCGCGACGAAGCCCAGATCGACCGGTGGTGGGACGGGGCGCTCCGGGCGGTGGTGCAAGGGCGCCAGCAGGTCGGGGAGTTGCGGTGGCCAGAGGGCGTCGGGGGAGGTGGCCAGCTCGTGCGGGGACCACCACCGCCAGCCCAGGATCCGGTCCTCGGCATGCGCGGCCGCCGCATGGGCGGCCGGCGGCCGGTGCGGGCCGTGGGCGAGGTAGATGTGCTCGTGCTGGCGGACCGGGACGCCCGCCCGGGTGAAGTCGTGCTCCCAGGTGCACAGCAGCGGGCCCGGGGACAGGTCGGTCCAGCCGGTCTCCTCGCGCAGTTCGCGCAGGGCGCCCGCGAGCGGCGTCTCGCCGGGGTCGAGGCCGCCGCCCGGCATCGCCCAGTGGACGCCGACCTCCTCGTTGTCGTAGCGCAGCAGGAAGACCGCCCCGTCGGGGGCGAGCACCGCGACGCGGGCGGCGCGGCGTGGGTGACGGGGGGTGGTCACAGGCCGTACCTCCGTGCGCTCTCCTCCTCCTGGGCGAGCCGCCGGAGAGCGAGCAGCACGGGATCGAACAGTACCGCCGAGACCACCGTGGTCTCCACCTGTTCCCCTTCCGTCGGCAGGCTGTCCAGGACGTCGAGGTCGTGTGCGGCCACCTTGGCCATCCGCCGGGCGTAGGGGCGCAGTTCGTCCGGACCGCAGGGGAAACCGAGCCGTTTGAGCGTGGCCACGGTGGTGGCGAGCGCGCGGTGTGCGGGGGAGAGCCGGCCGAGCTCCCGGGCGGGGGTCCAGCCCAGCTCCGCCAGCAGCCGGCCGATCTCCTCGTCGGCTTCCAGGGTCTCGAGATCGTCCTCCGGGGCCTCGGCGCCCCGGGGCAGCGCCCACAGGGCGGCCCCGAGCCGCATCGTGCGGCCCAGTGATTCGTCGTCGGCCGCGGCCAGGACCTCGCGGACGGTCGCCACCGGCAGGCCACCGACCTGGACCAGCGCCCGGACCAGACGGAGCCGGCGCAGATGCGACTCCTCGTACTCGGCCTGGGTGGCCGTCACGCGCCGCCCCGCCGGAAGCAGCCCTTCCCGCAAGGCGCACGGGGTGGCTCCGCTGGGTGAGGGCGTGCGGGCGCGGCAGCGCCTGCGCGTCTGACCCTCCACCGGCCGCCCCGCACACCGAATAGCTCATACGTTCGGTTTTCTGGTTACGCTGGGGGCATGTCCGCACATCTGCAAGGCTCGCTCTTCGACCAGACCGACGAGATCCGCCTCGGTCCGCTCGACGGCGTCCGCCGCACCGTGCTGGGCGGCGGCGCCTGGATCGACCTGCTGCCGGGCTGGCTGCACGGGGCGGACGCCCTGTTCGAAGAGCTCGCCGGCCATGTGCCCTGGCGGGCCGAACGGCGCCGGATGTACGACCACGAGGTCGACGTGCCCCGGCTGCTCGCGTACTACCGCGACGGCGACGCCCTCCCGCACCCCGTCCTCGGCGAAGCCCGGGACGCCCTGTCCGCGCACTACGCCGGCGAACTGGGCGAGCCGTTCGCCACCGCCGGCCTCTGCTACTACCGCGACGGCCGGGACAGCGTCGCCTGGCACGGCGACCGCATCGGCCGCGGGGACCGGGAGGACACCATGGTGGCGATCCTGTCCGTGGGCGAGCCGCGGGACCTCGCGCTCAGGCCCCGCGGTGGCGGCGCCGCGGCCCGCCGGGTGCCGCTCGGTCACGGCGACCTGATCGTGATGGGCGGCTCCTGCCAGCGGACCTGGGAGCACGCGATCCCCAAGACCGCGAAGGGCGTCGGACCCCGCATCAGCATCCAGTTCCGGCCCCAGGGGGTCGCTTAAGGCGCTGCTTTCGGATCGTGCCGGGTCGGTCGCGAGCCCCGGCACGCGCGGCTGCCGCGTGGGTGTCGTCGGTCGCCCGTGTTCCCGTGGCCCCCGGGCGCCGGATGTGCCCTCGACGCGTGGCCCCCTCCTCCGCCTCACGAGCGCACGCACCGGGCCCCACCGCACCCGCGCCGGCGCGCGGACGAGGCCATGTCGCGTGACATTCCCCAGGACCGGCCCGCCCGGCCGCGTCCGGCCCCTGGGGAAAGCTCCGGCGGGTCAGCGGATGTGGTGCACCAGCTGGTTCGTCAACTCGTAGCGCGCGGCCACGACGGCCAGCTTCCCGGCCGCCACCCTGGCGGCGAGATCGGGTTCGGCCGCCAGCAGGTCGCGTACGCGCCGCACGTTCGCCGTGATCGTGGCGTCGATACGGGCCGGACCGGTCCGGGTGTGGTCGATGGCGGGCCGGATCTGCTCGGCGACGTACTCGATGTGGGCAGGCAGTTCCTCTCCGGTCTCGTCCGCGTGCACCGCCGCCGCGACGGCGCCGCACGACTGGTGGCCGAGCACCATGATCAGCGGGATCTCCAGCTCCAGCGCACCGTAGGCGATGCTGCCGAGGACGGCCTCGTCCAGGACCTCGCCCGCCGACCGGACGGTCATCAGATCACCCAGGCCCTGGTCGAAGACGAGCTCGGGGGCCACGCGCGAGTCGATGCAGCCCAGCACGACGGCGAACGGATGCTGACCCGAGACCGCCAGCATCCGGTCCGCCTCCGTCTCGTGCGGGTGTGTCTGGTGCCGGGTCCGCCAGCGGGCGTTCCCGTGGAGCAGCTCCCGCAGCGCGGCGGCGGGAGTCCTCGGGCGCGTCGCGCCGGCCGGGCGCGCGCCCACGGGGCGGCCGGGCGCCACCGCGCCCGCGCTGCCCGGACCCAGGGCCAGTCCCGCGCCGATCGCCGCGCCGCCCCCGACGGCCGCGCGCAGCAGGGTGCGGCGGGCGGTGGGGGAGGGGATGAGGGCGGGACGCCGGCGCGGCCCGCCCTCCGCTATGCCGTCTGATATCGATGTCACGCCACGAAAAGTATGACCGCACGGCCGAACGGCGTTCGATTTGGGTCTTCGTTGGCGCAACGTTGTCCGGGGCATGGGGGAAGCGCGGCTTCCAGCCGTCGACGGCAAAACCGGAACCGGACCCGCTCTTCCGCTTCGTGGTCGCTCCGTGACCGACGGTCACTCATGGTCCACGACGGGCGTGCAGTGCTAGTAATTGAGCGTGGTCAAACTTCTCGACCGATTCCGCGGTGTTTCGGTCCGGTCACTGATCGAGAGACGTCCACGGAGCGTCGCGGGGCAGGTTTTCGTCCTGCAGGTGGCGCTCGTCGTGCTGCTGGTTCTCGGCGCCGTGCTGGCGCTGCTCCTCCAGT
Organism: Streptomyces sp. STAM6; assembly: GCF_054963715.1. Lineage (NCBI taxonomy): Bacteria > Bacillati > Actinomycetota > Actinomycetes > Kitasatosporales > Streptomycetaceae > Streptomyces > Streptomyces sp. STAM6. The sequence continues at coordinate 67,620 of NZ_JBUEFZ010000029.1, forward strand.
CCAGGAACGACAGTGACCGGGAAGCCAGGAACCGGTCGATCGCGGTCGCCGAAACGTTCGCTCATTCGCCGGGCCTCCAGGACGCGCTGAGATCCCCCGACCCGACCGCCCTTCTCCAACCGCTCACCGAGACCGCCCGCAAGCGCGCGGGCGTCGATTTCATCGTCGTCATGGACACCGGCGGCATCCGCTACACACACCCCCAGCCCGAGCGCATCGGCGGCCGCTTCGTCGGCACCATAGAGCCCTCGCTGGCCGGTGAAGTCCACACCGAACACGTCAACGGCCCCCTGGGCGACGAAGTGCAGGCCGTCGTCCCGGTGACCAACAACGAGGACCAGGTCGTCGGCCTGGTCTCGGCAGGACTCAAGGTCAAGAACGTGACCGGCGTCGTCAACCGCCAGCTGCCCGTCATCCTCGCCACCAGCGCCGCCGGACTCGCCGTCGCCACGGCCGGGTCGGCACTCGTGGCCCGGCGGCTGAAACGCCAGACCCACGGCCTCGGCCCCGCCGAGATGACCCGGGTGTACGAACACCACGACGCCGTTCTGCACGCGGTCCGCGAAGGCGTGGTCATCGTCGCCGAGGACGGACGGCTCCTGCTCGCCAACGACGAGGCCGAGCGGCTGCTCCACCTGCCCCCGCACGCGGAGGGGCGCAACATCAGGGACCTCCCGGGCCTCGACCCCCGGATGGCCGAACTGATCTGCTCCGGCCGCGTCGCCACCGACGAGGTCGTCCCCGCGGCCGACCGGCTCCTCGCCGTCAACCAGCGCCCCACCGACCGGCACGGCGGCCCCGCAGGCACCGTCGCCACCATCCGCGACACCACCGAGCTGCGCGCCCTCACCGGCCGGGCCGAGGTCGCCCGCAAGCGCCTCAACCTGCTCTACGACGCCGGGGTCGGCATCGGCACCACACTCGACGTGGCGCGCACCGCCGAGGAGCTCGCCGAGGTCGCCGTCCCGCGCTTCGCCGACTTCGTCACCGTCGACCTCGCCGACGCCGTCCTCCGCGGCGAGGAACCGACCGGCACCAGCGCCGACATGCGCCGCACCGCCGTCGGCGGCATCCGCGACGACCACCCCCTCTACCCGCGCGGCCGGATGATCGGCTTCCTGCCGTCGACCCCGCAGGCACGCGGCTTCGGCACCGGCCGGGCCGAGATCGTCCCCGACCTCTCCCGGGCGCCCGGCTGGCAGGCCCAGGACCCCGAGCGGGCCGCCCGGATCGTCGAGTACGGCATCCACTCCCTGCTCACCGTGCCCCTGACCGCCCGCGGGGTCGTCCTCGGCGTCGCCAACTTCTGGCGCTCGGAGAAGCCCGAACCGTTCGAGGACGAGGACCTCGCCCTGGCCGAGGAGCTCGTCACCCGGGCCGCCGTCTGCATCGACAACGCCCGCCGCTACACCCGCGAACACGCCATGGCGGTGACGCTCCAGCGCAGCCTGCTGCCGCGCGCACTGCCGGAACAGAGCGCCCTCGAAGTCGCCCACCGCTATCTGCCCGCCCAGTCGGGCGTCGGCGGCGACTGGTTCGACGTGATCCCGCTCCCCGGCAGCCGGGTCGCCCTCGTCGTCGGCGACGTCGTCGGGCACGGCCTGCACGCCGCCGCCACCATGGGACGGCTCCGCACCGCCGTCCACAACTTCTCCACCCTCGACCTGCCGCCCGACGAGCTCCTCGGCCGTCTCGACGACCTGGTGGGCCGGATCGACCAGGACGAGCTGGACACCAGCGGCTCCAACGCCGGAATGACCGGCGCCACCTGCCTCTACGCGGTCTACGACCCGGTCTCCCGGCGCTGCGCCATGGCACGGGCCGGTCATCCGCTGCCCGCGCTGGTCCACCCCATGGGCACCGTCGAGTTCCCCGACCTGCCGGCCGGACCGCCTCTCGGGCTCGGCGGCATACCGTTCGAGACCACCGAACTCGAACTGGCCGAGGGCAGCAAGCTCGTCTTCTACACCGACGGGCTCATCGAGGACCGCACCCGCGACATCGACGTCGGGCTCGAACTGCTCCGCGACGCCCTCGCCCATGCGGACCGGAGCCCGGAGGAGAGCTGCCAGGTCGTGCTCGACGCCCTGTTGCCCGCCCACCCCAAGGACGACGTCGCCCTGCTCATCGCGCGCACCCGGGTCCTCGGCGCCGAACGCGTCGCCGACTGGGACGTCCCCATGCACCCCGAGGCGGTCGCCCCCATCCGCTCCGCCGCCGTCCGCAAGCTCGACGAGTGGGGTCTGTCCGAGCTGGCGTTCTCCGCCGAGCTCATCCTCAGCGAACTCATCACCAACGCCATCCGCTACGGTGCCGCACCCGTCAAGGTCCGCCTCCTCCACGACCGCGTCCTGACCTGTGAGGTGGCCGACCACAACAGCACCTCGCCCCATCTGCGGTACGCCGCGACGACCGACGAGGGCGGCCGCGGCCTGTTCCTCGTCGCCCAGCTCGCCGAACGGTGGGGCACCCGCTACACCCCCCAGGGCAAGGTCATCTGGGCCGAACTGGCGCTCCCCGGCAGCACCCCGAAGAACGGCGGAACCGAGGCGGTGCTGCCCTTCGACTTCTTCGACGCCGAGATCATCTGACGCCCGCGCACTAAGCTGGCCACCGATGTTCACCCCCGACGGACCCACCTTCCGCGAACTGGCCGTCCAGGCGCTCTCCTCCACACAGGCGGGCTACGACCTGCTGGCGCCCAAGTTCGACGAGACCCCGTTCCGGACGCCGGACGCCGTCCTGGACGCCGTAGCGGGCGCCCTGCGGCCGCTCGGGCCCTTCCGCACCGGCCTCGACGTCTGCTGCGGCACCGGCGCCGGCACGGACGTGCTGCGCGGGCTGTGCCGGGAACAGGTGACCGGGGTGGACTTCAGCGCCGGCATGCTCGCCCGGGCCCGCGCGCGGACCGGCCTGCCGCCCGCCTCCGAGGCGCCGGCGACGCACTGGGTGCGGGCCGACGCCCTCGCCCTGCCCTTCCGCGACACCTTCGACCTCGCCGTGAGCTTCGGCGCGTTCGGCCACTTCCTGCCCGCCGAACGGCCCGCCCTGTTCGCCCAGGTGCGGGCGGCGTTGCGGCCCGGCGGCCGGTTCGCGTTCCCCGTCGCCGCGCCGCCCCGGACCGGCTCCCTGCCCTACTGGGCGCTGTGGGGGTTCGACGCGGGCATGCGCCTGCGCAACCTGGTGTGGCGCCCGCGCTTCATCATGTACTACCGCACGTTCCGCCTCCCGGACGTCGTCGCGGACCTCACCACGACCGGCTTCGACGTGCGGCTCCTCCCCCTCGAGGCGCTCGGCCGCCGTCCCGACGGCAGCCCCCGCTGCCGCCTGGTGGTCGCCCGCCGCCCCTGAACCCGGGCGGGAGGGCCCCGAGCCGGTCGGGTACTTTGCTCAGCCGGCCCCACCACCAGGAGAAACGTGCCCCCCGTCGCGCCCCGCCCCAGAGTCCTGTACGTCACCGACCTCGCCTACCAGGCCCGCGGACGCCGGTACTGCGACGAGGACATCTTCCTCACCTCCCGGCTGCGCGAGGCGTTCGACATCGCCCTGTGCCACCCCCTGGACGCCGCCGCCCCGATGGACGCCCACGACCTCGTCGTCGTCCGCAACAGCGGACCGGTCATCCACTACCAGGAGCAGTACGACGCGTTCCGCGCCCGTGCGCTCCGCGACGGCGTGCGCGTCCACAGCCAGCTCACCGGCAGGGCCGACATGGCCGGCAAGCAGTATCTCGTCGACCTCAGTGCCGCCGGTCACCCCGTCATCCCCACCGTCGACCGGCCGCAGGACCTCCACCGGCTGCCCGAGGCGGACGAGTACGTCGTCAAGCCGAAGCTCGGCGCCGATTCCATAGGCCTCCGGTTCGTTCCCCGGGACCGGCTCCCCGCCCTCACCCACGGCGGTGTCCTCGTCCAGCCCCGCATCCGCTTCCGCTACGAGGTCTCGTTCTACTTCGTCGACCGGGCCTTCCAGTACGCCCTCCACGCCCCCGACCCGGACCGGCGCTGGGTCCTGGAGCCGTACGCGCCCACCGGCGCCGATCTCGTCTTCGCCCAGCGTTTCGTCGACTGGAACACCGTCGACCACGGCATCCAGCGCGTCGACGCCTGTCGCACCCCCGACGGGGAGCTCCTCCTCGTCGAACTGGAGGACCTCAACCCCTACCTCTCCCTCGACCTGGTCGGCGACGACGTACGCGACACCTTCGTCGCGAACATGACGGCCTCCATGCACCGCCTCCTCGCGGCGTAGCCGCACTGCTCCACCCGATCCAGCGGCGGTTGCGCGCCGGGCGGCCGACGCGTCGGGTGGAGGAGGAACGACATCGCGCGGAAACACCTCTTCGGTGTCGGACCAGTAGTTTCCCGAGAGGCAGTGGTGAAAGAGATGGCCGTCGGCGCATCGAGTGTGACCGCCCCGAGAGACCCGGGTGACCACCCGGGAGCGGGACGCGGGGAGGACGGCGGTGGCCGGCGCCGCTCATGGACGACCCTCTGGCCGGTGGGGCTCGCGCTGCTGCCGCTGGGCCTACTGGCCGCCGCCTCGTGGCTGGGCCGCCATGTGCGGCCCAGCGCCGACGAATGGTGCTTCCTGCCCCACGTGCGCGACCACGGCATCTGGGGACTCGTCGACAAGTTCTACTTCACCGACAACGGCAGGATCGCCAACGGACTGCTCGTGGGCCCGTACGCGAAGTTCCCCGTCGCCGGCCACCAGTGGTACGCCCTGGTCAGCGGCGTGCTGATGCTGGTCCTGCTGTGGGCCCTGACCGTGCGGCTGCTGCGCAGGGCGGGGCTGACCGTGCCACGCGGCGTCGCCCTGCTCGTCGCGTCCATGATCACGGCGGTGTTCCTGTTCGCCACGCCGAACACCTACAAGACGTTCTACTGGCCGGCGGCCTCCGTCTCCCACACCCTCGCCCCGGTACTGGCCTGCGCGGCGGCCGTCCCGCTGCTGGCGGCCCGCGGCCGCCGGGGCCGCGTCACCGCCCTCGTGGTCGTGTTCCTGTCCGGCGTCTTCATGGGCACGCTGTCCGAGGAGGCGTCGGTCGTGGCGCTGGTGGTCCTCGGCGGTGTCGTCGTGCTCGGCCACCTGGTCCTCGCCGAGCGGGTCCGGGCCTTCGCCCGGGGCTGGTCGCTGGCCGGCATGGCCGGCATCGCGATCGGGACGATCGTGCTGGTGACGTCCCCCGGCTCGCGCAACCGCCGCGAACGGTACGGCGCCGAGACCGCCTCGATGCTCTCCCCCGAGACGCTGGCCGGCTCCCTGCGCGCCTATGCGCGCATCCTGGAGACGGTCCTGACCACCTGGCAGTACGTGGGCGCGATCGCGGCCGGGGTACTGCTGGGGCTCATGGCACGGCGTGCGGAGGGCACCCCCGGGCGTCCGGTCCTGCTGCCGTGCCGGCCCGTCCTCCTCGGCGGCCTCGGGGTGCTCGCCTTCCTGCTCTCCGGCTACCTGTGCACGGTCATCACCTACCCCGTCTTCGGGAACCGTGTGATCACCACCGAGCGGACGTGGAACGACTACCTGCTGCTGTACGTGCTGGTGCTGGTCGCCCTGGGCGCCTTCGCCGGGCGGGCGCTGCGGACGCGGGCGGCCGCGCCCCGCACCGGCACCGTGGCGACCGCCCTCGCCGCCGCGGTGTGTGCCGTGACGGTGCTGGGGCTGGCCGGTCCGCTGCACGAGCTGGGGCGGGCGATGGAGGTCCGGGCCCAAAAGTGGGACCGCCAGGACCGGTGGCTGCGCGAGCGGGCGGCCGAGGGCGCCGAGGTCCTGCCGTACAAGCCGGTCTCGGTGGCGAAGATGCTGGAGCCGTTCGGCGACAACGGACGCAAGATCTGGCCCGCCCAGTGCGTCGCCGACTACTACCACCTGGACCGGGTCACTCGCGGGACGCGGCTTCCCTGACCCGGTCCTCCGGCGGCCGTGACCCGGAACGACGGGTGGCGGCCGCCCCGGAGGTGATGGCCCAGCGGGCGAGCAGGAACGACAGGGGCGTGACGAGCACGCCCGCGGCGATCGCCGCGAGGTTCTCGTTCATGTGCAGCCGGCTGACCGCCAGGTGCAGCAGCAGGCCGCTGCCGAGCGCGTTCACCGCGCCCGACAGCGGATAGCGGGCGAAGGCGCGCCAGGTGGGCCGGGTGCGGACGGTGACGTACGAGTTGAGCAGGAACGACCCGGTGACGCTCACCGCGTACCCCACGGCATGGGCGGCCAGGTAGGGCAGCCAGATGTTCAGCGTCGCGTAGACGGCGTAGTACACCGCCGTGTTGGCCAGTCCGACGACCGCGAAGGACGCGAACTGGCGCAGGGAGCGCCGGTTCATCGCTTGGGCCGGGTCCGTCCCGCGGTCTCCAGCCGGGCGTGCGTGGCCCTGGCCGGGGTGGATTCGTCGGTCTCGCGGACCACGTAGTGCGGCCGGCGCTTGGACTCGTGGTATATCCGGCCCACGTACTCGCCGATGACGCCGAGCGTGGCGAGCTGGATGCCGCTGAGCGCGACGATCGCGGTGATGAGCGTCGCGTATCCCGGGGTCTCGACCCCGTTCAGGACGACGTTGGCGACGATCCACAGCGCATAGGCGAACGCCGAGAGGAACAGCCACAGACCGGTGTGGATGGCCAGGCGCAGCGGACGGCTGTTGAACGACAGCAGCCCGTCGATGCCGTAGTTCAGCAGGCGCCGGCCGCCCCACTTGGACTGGCCGGCCGCACGCTCGACGTTCTCGTACGCGAAGCTGACCGTGTCGAAGCCGATCCACGAGAACAGCCCCTTGGAGAAGCGGTTGCTCTCGGGCAGCGACAGGACGGCGTCGACCGCCCGCCGCGACAGCAGCCGGAAATCGCCCGCCCCGTCGACGATTTCGACGTCCATGAAGCGGCGCACCAGCCGGTAGTAGGCCCGGCTCACCGCGGCCCGCAGGGCGCCCTCGCCGGTGCGGTCGCGCCGGGCGATGACCTGGTCGTAGCCGTGCCGGTGCAGTTCCAGCATGCGGGGGACGAGCTCGGGCGGATGCTGCAGGTCGGCGTCCATGAGGACCACCACCGCGCCGCGGGACATCCGCATCCCGGCGAGCAGCGCGGACTCCTTGCCGAAGTTCCGGCTGAACGACGTGTAACGCACGGACGGGTCGGCGGCGGCGAGGTCCCTCAGCCGCTCCATGGTCCGGTCGCTGCTGCCGTCGTCGACGTAGCAGACCTCGAACGTCACCGCTGTCGGTTCGAGGGCGGCGATCAGCGCGTTGTGGAACGCGTCGATCACCTCGCTCTCGTTGAAACACGGGACGACGACCGAAATATGGACCATTGCCAACTCACTCCATGCACGGGCTGTGCGGGCGGCGCGCCTCCCCGTTCGGGCCCACCGTCCTTGAGGATGTGCGGACGGCCGCCGGGGTTGCCTGCCGCGGGCGACCAACTCGCCGCGGGGTTCCAGTGGAGCGCGCCGGGAAGCGGACGACACCTCATGGCGGCCACCCGGGTGAGCCGGGAAGCGCCGGCGACGATGTGAAATCCCGGCCGAGCGGGCCGAGGATCCGGGCGACGGCCGGAGCGTGAAGGGAGCGGAGTCGCGGCCTGTGTCCTTGATGCGCAAATCCGTCACGGTTGCATCACAATGTCGTGTGAGGAGCGGAAAGCGCGGGCACATCCTTGTGCGGGGAGGGCGTCCCCGGTTCGGCGGCCGGCGCAACGCCCGGCCTCAGGGACGTCGCGTCGACATCCCTCTCTCTGTCTCTCTGTGCTTTCTGCTGTGGGAAAGGCAGGTACGTCCATGTTGTTGGCGCATCCCGCGGTGCTCCGTGAGCTCGTGGCCCGTTACGAGTCCCTCTGCACCGCATCCCAGGACCTGGCTCTCGCTCCCGATCTCAAACGCCGGCTCGACGACGTCACGTACACGCTGTGCGTGACGACCGGAACGCGGCAGCTGGAGCAGGCCCTGGCCGTGGCGCGCGCGAGACTGGCCGCCACCGCCACCTGAGCCCGGGTGGAAGTCTGGCGGCCCCGGCCCAGGGGTTGACCGGGGCCGCCATGGGCATCCGCGACGCGGACGCCCGCTGTGGAACACCATCTGGACGACGATGAGGAGGGTTCGCCGTCCCGGAAGTGTTCGGGGGGTGTGCCCCGGTGGTACGCCGGGGTTGTGCGAGCAGTAAATATATATACCGTCGAGTAAGCAAGAGCATGAAAAATTTCATGCGCCGCGATGGCGTGAAAACGCCCCTCTCCGAGGGCCTGCCGCCTCAGTCCTCCAGGAAGAAATCGTGCTGCTCAGCGACCTGCTCGTACCCCTCCAGCCGCACCTGGGTGCGCTCCGGATTGGCATCGGCCATCGCCTGCAGCACTGACGCGGACAGCACCCCCGGAGCCGCGTACGAGTCGAACACCAGCCGCGAGCCGGTACCGGCCGCGAGCGTCACATCCGCCTCGTCCACCAGCGGTCCGAGCGTCGAATCCGTGATCAACGCCACTTTCAGCCCGGTCCGCCGGGCGGCCCTGATCGCCCCCAGCGTCTCGTTGGCGTGCCGCGGCATCGCGAACGCCAGCACCCAGGTGCCACCCGCCTCGCGGGACTGCAGCAGCGCGTCGTAAGCGACGCTGCCGCCCCTCGTGACCAGGCGCACGTCCGGATGGATCCGCCTGGCGGCATACGCGAAGTATTCCGCCAGGGACACGGAAATACGCAGACCGAGGATCGTCAAGGGGACGGAATGAGCCAGCGCCCGGCCCACCTCGAGCACCTGGCCCGGGTCGGCGAGCACCCGCCGCAGACTCTCCAGGTTCTCGATCTCGGCGTCGATGGCCGCCTGCAGCTCATTGCGGCGGTTCTCCTCGCGGACCTCCGGCGTACCCGCCACCGCGCTCAGCGCGATCGGCTGCAGCGCCTCCCGCAGGGCCGGGAAACCGCTGTACCCCAGGGACGTGGCGAAGCGGGTGACCGACGGCTGGCTCACCCCCACGCGCTCCGCAAGGTCCGTGATGGACAGGAACGCGGCCTCGGTCAGGTGGTCGATGATGTACTGGGCGATCCGCCGCTGGCCCGGCGAAAGCCGATGACCGCTGCCGCCGAACAGCGCCAGAACCCGGTCCGTGGGATCGGTAGGGGCCGCCTCCGCGTCCGGGCTCCGGCGGCCCGGAGTGATCGCGGCCGCCTGTGCGCGTGCCTGCTGCCCTGATGGCACCGGCGTGCCTCCTTCTTGTCAAGCTCCTGCTCAACATAGCTCACCTGCGACGACAGCCAGGTGGAAGAAGATGCTCCACGAAGGTGCGCGACACCACCGTCGAGGAGCATCCTGTCTGTGTGTCCTGGTACCGCCACGCCGGGCACCTCCCGCCGAGCGAGGCCGGGACGATGCCGGGCGGTCCGCCGAGCGAGGGCCGGGTCCCGGACGGCCTGGCACTGGTCCTCGCTCAGGCCACGGTGAGCGCGGTCGAGTCCGTCGGCGGTTACGCCGGCGGCGTCTATCTGCGCTCCCGCGCCCAGGGACTGCTGCGGCTCGCCGTGCTGGCCGGCCTCCCCAGCGCCCTCTTCCACCCCTGGTGGCGCATGCACGCCAACCGGCCCTACCCGGTCGCCGACGCCTACCGCTCCGGCGAGCCCGTGCTGCTCGGCGACGCGGAGGAGGCCATGCGGCGCTTCCCCCAGCTCATGGCCGGCCTGCCGTTCCCGTTCGGCTCCCTCTACATGCCGGTGACCAGCGGACACGACCGGTTCGGCGTCCTTGTGGTACTCCGGACCGCCACCCCCGGAAAGCCGGTCGACCAGGGCGACCGCCGGCGGCTCCAGCAGGCCGCCCAGCGTCTCGGCGCCGACCTCGCGGAACTCGCCGCCAACGGGACACCCGTCGAATGGGACCGCGAGCCCGTGCCCGTCCAGCTGCCCGCCGCCGCCACCCCGCCCGTGCGGATCGGCCACCTCGACTGGGACATCGACGACGGCACCGTCACCGCCGACGACGAGCTGCGCCAGATCCTGGGCGCCGAGGAGGACGGCTTCCCCACCACCATGGAGGCCCTCGCCCCGCTGCTCGCCCCGGAGGACGTGTACGGCCTGTGGACCGTGGCCCGCCAGGCCGCCGACTCCGATCTGCCGGTGACCCGACGGATCTGGCTCAAGGGTCCCGACGGGCGGCCGTACCTGCTGGAACTCTCCGGCCGCCGCACCGTGCCGGCCGAGCCGTCCGGCCACGCCGGCCGGTACGGGCGGTCCGACGCGGCGGCGCGGTCCGGCACGTACGAACCGCTGAGCCCGTCCGCCCTCGCCCGCCCGGGCGCCCCGTCCGGCCCCCCGGACCTGTTCGGCCCGCCCGGCCTCATCGACCCGGCGGACCTGCGGTTCCGGGTCGGCCCACCGGCCCCGCCGGAAGCGCCCGCCGTGCCGGGCCCCGGGGCTCCGGACAGGCACGGACCCGGCGGCCCGCCGGCCGCGGCCGGCCGCACGCCGGCCGACGGGCCGCCACCCACCGCCCCGCACGGCCATGTGACCGGCTTCCTCGTCGACCCCGGCACCGGACCGATCGTCGCCGCCGCCGCGGACCGCCTCCCGCGCGGCGTCTTCTCCCTCGACCGGCTCGGCCGGATCACCTTCGTCAGCCACGGCGCCGAGACCCTCCTCGGCCTCGCCCGCTCCGAGCTGGTCGGCCGCGTCCTCTGGGAGGCCCTGCCGTGGTTCGGCAGCCCCGCCTACGAGGACCACTTCCGCGCCGCCCTGCTCTCCCACGACCCCGTGTACTTCCTCGCCCAGCGGGGGCCCAAGAAGTGGCTGGCCGTCTCCCTCTACCCGGGCCACGACGGCGTGACCGCCACCATCGACACGGCACAGGCGCCCACCTACGATGCCGGACCGGGCACCGCCCCCGGCGCCGGAGTCACCACCCCCGGCGGCGGGCTCGCACCGCCCGCCGCACTCGGCTCCCCGGCCGACCGGGCGGCCATGCTCTACCGCCCCGTCGCCCTCGCCATCGCCCTCACCGAGGCCGTCACCGCCCGCCAGGTCTCCGCCGTCGTCACCGAGGAGCTGTTGCCCGCCTTCGGCGGCCGCCAGCTCGCGATCTACCTGCTGAGCGAGCGGCATCTGCAGCTGGCCTGGGAGACCGGCTTCCCCCAGGGTTTCCTCGACCGGTTCGACGGCGTCCCACTCGACGCCCGGCTCCCCGGCGTCGAAACACTCACCACCGGCCGGCCCATCTTCTTCGAGTCCATGCAGCGCCTCGCCTCCGCGTACCCCGGCATCCCCCTCGACGCCCACGTCGGCGCCCGCGCCTTCCTGCCGCTGATCGCCTCGGGCCGGCCCGTCGGCTCCTGCATCCTCGGCTTCGACCAGCCGCGCGGCTTCAGCCCCGAGGAGCGCACCGTCCTCACCGCACTCGCCGGACTCATCGCCCAGGCACTCGAACGGGCCCAGCGCTACGACTCCGAGGCCGCCCTCGCCCGCGGACTCCAGGACGCCCTCCTGCCGCACCGGCTGCCCCGCCTCCGGCATGTCGAGACCGTCGGCCGCTACCTCCCCGGCACCCAGGGCATGGAGGTCGGCGGCGACTGGTACGACGTCGTGGAGACCCCGCGCGGCGTCTCCCTGATCATCGGCGACGTCCAGGGCCACGGTGTCTCCGCCGCCGCCACCATGGGCCAGCTGCGCAGCGCGCTGCGCGCCTTCGCCCTCAGCGGTCAGGACCCCGACCAGGTGGTCAGCGGCACCAACCGGCTGCTGATCGACCTCGACCCCGGCCAGTTCGCCAGCTGCTGCTACCTCGCCCTCGACCCCGCGACCGGCGCCACCCGGGCGGTCCGGGCCGGTCACCCCCAGCCCCTGCTGCGCCACCCGGACGGCCGAACCGAGGTCCTCGACCTGCCGGGCGGTGTCGTCCTCGGCATCGACGCCGACGCCCCCTACCCCGTCACCGAACTGGCGCTGGAGCCGGGCGCCCTGCTCGCCCTGTTCACCGACGGTCTGGTCGAGGAGCCCGGGATCGACATCGACCTCGGCGTCGAGCGGCTCCGCGACACCCTCGCCGGCATCGGCACCGCCTCGCTCCCCGAAGCGGCGGACCGGCTGATCAGGGAGGCCCGGCACGCCACCGACCGGCCCGACGACATCGCACTGCTGCTCGCCGCACGCCGACCGGACGGCCCGCCGCCGGCGCACCCGGTCCGCGCCGGCTGACCGGGACCGGTTGTGCCACCGCGGCGGCGGACCGACCATGAGGAGACGGAAAAGGCAGGTGCCATGAGCGCGGTCAACGCAGCCGAGGGTGCCGACTTCCGAGGCCCCCTCGACGTCACACGAGCCGCCACGGCCGTCCTGGACACCGACGGCACCGTCGTCGGCTGGGGTCCCGCGGCCGAGGCGCTGCTCGGCTACCCGGCCGAGGAGGCGGTGGGACGTCCCATCGGCGCGTTCGTCGTGGACCGGGCCGGGGCCTACCAGCGGGCCACCCATCTGCCCGGCGCGGCCGGAGCCCGCCGACGGCTCATGCACATGCGTCACCGGGACGGCCGGATCGTCCGCCTCGCCACGGCCACCCTCGCCCTCTCCCACTTCGGCACCGGCCCCGCCCGGCTGCTCGCCCTGGCCGACGCGGGTGAGACGGAACGCTGGGAGGCCCTCCAGTCCATGCTGCGCGGACTGGCCACCCAGTCGCCCGTCGGCCTCGCCATCTACGACACCGACCTGCTGGTGGTGTGGACCAACCACGCGCTCTACGAGGAGATGGGCACCTCGCAGTACGCCGGCCTCGGACCCGACGAAATGGTGTGCGCGGGCTCCGTCCTGTCCGCCGGATACCCCTCCACCCTGGAGGAGACGATGCGCCAGGTCCTCGCCACCGGCGAGCCGGTCATCGACCTCCACTACCGCGGCCGCCCGCCCGCCGACCCCGACCACGACCACGTCTGGTCCTGCTCCTACTACCGCCTCGCGGACACCCACGGCACCCCGCTCGGCGTCTGCGAGGAAACCGTCGACATCACCGACCGCTACCTCACCCAGCAGCGACTGGACCTCCTGGTACGCGCCGGCGGCCGCCTCGGCACCAGCCTCGACATGGTCCGCACCGCTCAGGAGCTGTCCGACGTCAGCGTCCCGCAGTTCGCCGACGACGTCACGGTCGACCTCCTCGACGCGGTCCTCGCGGGCGAACGCCCCACGCCCGGCACCGCGACCGCCCGACGCGCCCTCCGCGTCTGGGGCGGCCGCCCGAACGGCTCCCCGGGGCCGGCCGACCCCGAGCCGGTCGACTACCCGCCCGGCTCACCACACGCCCGCTGCCTCTCCTCGGGCCGGCCCGTCGTCGAGCCCACCGGCGGGCCGGGCTCGGGCCGCTCCCGACTCGTCGTGCCCCTGCGCAGCGAGGGCGCCCCGCTCGGCGTCGTCACCTTCGTCCGGGACCGCAACCCGGCCCCGTTCGGCGACGCCGACCTGCCGGTCGCCGACGAACTCGCCGCCCGGGCCGCCGTCTGCATCGACAACGCACGCCGCTACACCCGCGAACACACCGCGGCGCTCACCCTCCAGCGCAGTCTGCTGCCCCGCAACCTGCCCCGGCTCACCGGCGCCGACGTCGCCCACCGCTACCTCCCCGCCGACGCCAAGGGGGGCGTCGGCGGCGACTGGTTCGACGTCATCGCCCTCTCCGGAACCCGGATCGGTCTCGTCGTCGGCGACGTCGTCGGCCACGGCCTGCGCGCCGCCGCCACCATGGGCAGGCTGCGCACCAGCGTGCGCGCGCTCGCCCGTCTCGACCTCCCGCCCGACGAACTCCTCGCCCGCCTGGACGACCTGGTCGGCCAGGACGCCCACGAGCAGGCCTCCGTCACCGGGGACGACACCGGACAGGAAGCCGAGGCGCTCGGAGTGACCTGCCTCTACGCCGTGTACGACCCCGTGGCCGGACGCTGCACCATGGCGCGCGCCGGACACCCCCTGCCGGCCGTCGTCGACCCCGCCACCGGGGACGTCAGTTACCCCGACCTTCCCGCGGGCCCGCCCCTCGGCCTCGGCGGTCTGCCCTACGAGAGCGCCGAACTCCCCCTGCCCGAAGGCAGTCTCCTCGCCCTGTACACCGACGGCCTCGTCCAGGGCCGCGGCCGTGACCGCGACGCCGCCCTCGACGCGCTCGGCGCCGTCCTGGCCGACCACACCCGCCCCCTCGAGGAACTGTGCGACCGGATCGTCGCCACCCTCCCGGCCGGCCCCGTCCACGACGACGCGGCACTGCTCCTCGTCCGCACCCGGGTCCTGGACCGCCACGAAGTCGCCATGTGGGACCTGGACGCCGACCCCGAGGAAGTCGGCCACGCCCGCAGCCTCGCCACCGGCCAGGTCGGGGCGTGGGGACTGGACGGCGAACTCTCCTTCACCACCGAACTCGTCGTCAGCGAACTCGTCACCAACGCCATCCGCTACGCCTCCGGCCCCATCCAGCTGCGGCTCATCCGCGACCGCACCCTCATCTGCGAGGTCTCCGACAGCGGCCACACCTCGCCCCACATGCGCCGCGCCGGCAGCGAGGACGAGGGCGGTCGCGGGCTGTTCCTCATCGCCCAGATGACCCAGCAGTGGGGCACCCGCTACACCGCCACCGGCAAGACGATCTGGGCCGAACAGCACCTGCCCGTCTGACCGGCCGGGCCCCGCCCCGCCGCGTCTCGCCCGCACCGCCAGGGGTACGCGCTCCCCGTGAGGCACGCGGGGCCGTCCGCTGTGCGACCCGGACGAACTGGCCCGCCCACGGTCCCGCCGAACGGGCCGTCCTCGGGAAGCTCAGGACCGGGCGCCCGCCCAGCGGCTGATCACGGCCAGGACGGCTCCCTGCGCGGGACCACGACCAGCTCCGACGCGACACTGCCGTCGGGCACCGACAGCGCGTACAGCACCGTGTCCGCCACGATGTCCGGGCTCTGCAGCATCGACACGTCCGCGTCCGGGAAACGCTCCATGATGAACGGCGTCTCCATGCCACCGGCGATGATTCCCGTCACCCCGATGCCCGGGCAGTCCCGCTGCGCCTCCTTGAACAGCGTGTGGGTGAAGGCCCGCAGCCCGGACTTGCCCGCCGAGTACGGGCCCGCCTCGGTCCAGGTGCGGTTCGAGGCGGTGGAGAGGATGTTGACGATGTGGCCGCCGCCCCGGGCCACCATGCGGCGGTAGCCCTCCAGACAGAGATACATCGGCCCCAGGAGGTTCGTGGTGACGACCCGCGTCACCTCCTCCGCCGTCAGGTGCTCGATCGGCTTGGAGACGTCCACCGCGGCGTTGTTGACCAGCACGTCCACCGTCTGACCGGTGTCGTCCAGCTCACGGAAGACGTCCGCGACCGCCGCGGAGTCCCGTACGTCCAGCTCGACGAACCGCACGTCCTGCCCCAGCTCCTCGCACAGCTCCCTCGCCTGCTCCTTGCGCACGTCGGCGACCAGCACGGAAGCGCCGGCGCCCGCCAGCCTCCGCGTGATCGAGGCGCCCAGACCGCGCGCCCCTCCCGTCACCAGTGCCTGCCTGCCGCGGAGATCGATCCGCACGCCGCTCATGGCTGCCTCCTTCTTCCGTGCAACACCCCCACTGTGGCCTGGGCCACTACGCAGGGCATGCCGGGCGATCACTGTGAGCAAGCACACCAGAAGTTCGAACCCGCAGGTCAGCACGCGAACGGTGGCCGGAAGGCCGTGCCGCGATCGGCGCCGCCCCGCCACGGCGAGAGACCGTCTGCCACCATGGGCGACGCTGTGGGACCGCCTCCGACGAGGGGTGAAGCAGCAGACAGATCCGGTGGATCGGCCGTGCAGCGCAGCCGGTCTTCTCCAGTTCCGCCGAATTCCGCCATCCGAGTCCACCGGACTTCGTCACCGAGTAATTCGCCGTGCCTTCTTCCTCCACCCCTGTCCCCGCCCGCGCCGACCACTCGCCGTGGCGTTCCCTCAAGTACCGCAGCATGCGCTGGTGGTCCGTCGCCAACTTCGTGTCCAATGCCGGCACGTGGATGCAGCTGACCGTCCAGAACCTGCTGGTCCTGCAGATCACCGGATCGGCGGCGGCAACCGGCCTCTCCCTGTCGGTACAGGCCGCGCCCGGTCTGCTCATGGGCGTGGCCGGCGGTGCCGCCGTCGATCGCTGGCCCAGGAAGATGACCGCCGCCGTCAGCCAGGCGCTGCTCGGCGCGGTCGCCTTCGTCACGGCCTTCCTCGTCGCCTTCGACCAGCTCAACCTGGGCATCCTCATGGCGCTGGCCGCCGTCACCGGGCTCATCGCCACCGTTGACGGGCCCGCTTGCGCGCTCCTCGGCAACGACCTGGTGCGCGCGGAGGACGTGCCGTCGGCGATCGGCGTGGGCTCCCTGGTCCACAACGCGGGACGGCTCGCGGGCGCCGCCCTGGCCGGCATCGCCGTCGGCTTCTTCGGCACGTCCGCCGCGTACGCCGCCAACGGTGTGTCCTTCCTCTTCGTCGCTGCGGTCATCCCCTTCCTCCGCCCGGTGAAGGGCGCCGCCGCGCCGGCCGCCCCGCGCCCCCGTGAGGCGGACGACATGGGCGTCCGCGAGGGCCTCGTCTTCTTCGCCCGCCGGCCCCGGCTGGTGGCCCTGGCAGGCATCACCGGCATCAGCGCGGTCTTCGGCCGCAATTACGGACTGACTCTGGCGGTCCTCGTCACCGGCCCCCTCGCCGGGGGCGCCGGGGCGTTCGGCACCGTCTCCACCGTCCTCGCGGTCGGCGGCATCCTGGGCGCCGTCCTCGGCGCACGCCTGCGCAAGCCGTCCGTCCGCCTCGTCGGCATCCTCGCCGCCGCCGGGGCCCTGCTCCAGGTCGTCGCCGGCCTCTCGCCGTCCCTCGCGGTGCTGCTGGTGCTGGTCCTGCCGATGGCCGTCGTGGAGTCCGTCTCCGACACCGCCGGCACCACGGTCCTGCAGACCGACCCGCCCGCCCACCTGCGGGGCCGTGTGCTCGGCGTCTGGGGCAGCATCAAGACCGTGTGGGGGCTCGCCGGGCCGCCGGCGCTCGGCCTGCTCATGGAATTCGCGGGGGCGCGGGGCGCGCTGGTCTCCGGCGGGCTGCTGATCGCGGGGGCGATCGGGGCGGGGTACCTGCTGCGGGAGCGCAGGGCCGTGGAGCCGGTGCTCGTGCGCAAGCAGGTGCCTGCGCCGGCCCTCGGCACGGCGGCGTAACACCGCGGGGCCTCCGCCCCGCACCCCCGCCGGGGCTCCGCCCCGGCCCCCGCGGGTACCGCACCGCCCCGGACCCCTGTTTGTCTGCGGCCCGGTGGTCCCGTTGCGCCCACCTCCCCAAGCTCTCGGCCTCGCCCGAGCAGGGGCCCCATCACCCCAGCGGAACGACTGCCCACAACGGGATGGACCCGGCAACCCGCCGACCACCCGAGTGGCCCACAACCGGGC
>NZ_JBUEFZ010000030.1:0-81562 GCF_054963715.1 Streptomyces sp. STAM6
CGGGACCGGGTGACCCGTCGCGCGGTGAGCGGTACCGCGCGGGTGAGAAGGTCAGTTGCAGGTGGTGACGCTCAGGCTGCTGTCGCCGCAGAGCAGCAGGCTGGCCCGGCTGCCGGTGGCGACGTCGCCCGTGGCCTCTTCCTTCGGGGTCTCCATCGACTGCAGGTCGAGAAGCGTCATGATCGAATCCTTTCCATACTGGGGACGTGGTGCTCGGATTCGGCCCCGGGTCGGGGCCGGCTCTGGGGCCGCCGGGGTGGCGGCAGGAACGGCAGGTGCGCGCGCCCGTGGGTGGCGGCGCTGCCGAGGGCGAGCAGACAGCCCGCGGTGCCCGTGGAGAGGTCCATGGACAGCCGCATCATCTGTTCGCCGGGGAAGGCCAGATGGCCCTGGTAGGGCACGGCGTGCCGGGCGAGGGCATCGATCTGGCGGCGGATGTCGCGGGGTTCGGTGCCGGGGCCGCGGACGGTGGTGCGGCTGAGGTGGAGCACCATGCCGGCCGCGCCGCGGAACAGCCCGGGCTGGGCGTAGAACGTGGCCTGGGCGGCCTGCACGATCTCGTGCCGGGCGCGCTCGGTGTCCTCCTCGTCGCGGTGTGCGGCGTAGTCGTCGAGCACCATGCCGATGCCGACGCTGCCGGCGCCGAGGTAGGGCATGGTGCGCCAGCCCTCGTCGACCTGGAGGGTGCCGCCGGCGGCGCGTACGCATCGGGCGAGGTCGCGCCGGAGCGCCTCGGCGGCCAGGTCCAGCAGGCCGCTGTCCCCGGTGCGTTCGTACAGGCGCAGGTAGAGCAGCGCGGGGCCGGAGTTGCCGTGGAGCAGTCCGGCGCGGGCGAGTGAGGGCGCGGCGTCCGCGACGAGTCCGGCACAGCGAAGGGCCGCGTCGTGGAGCGCGGTCTCCCCCGTGGTCGTGGCGAGCGAGTCGAGCGCGAGGCCGACGCCGGCGAGCCCGCTGTGCAGGTCGGGTGCGATGCCCTGCCAGGGGCGCCGCAGGATCTGTTCGGTGAGTTCGAGTGCCTGCTGGGGGTGGCCGAGCCGGTCCAGCGTCCAGGCGAGGCCGGCGAGTCCGTCGTAGAAGCCGAGCGGGGTGCCGGACTCGGGTTCTTTCGTCCGGCGCAGCAGCCATTCCTCGGCTTCGGGGACGGGCGGGAGCCCGGTTTCGGCGAGGGCGTACAGCACTCCGGCGGTGCCGTGGCCGAAGGTGAGGCCGCCGCCCGCGGTGGCGAACTGGGCGATGTCGCCGGGGAAGAAGCGGTCGTCGCGGTCGGGGGTGGCGGAGGCGAGGACGGCGTGTGCCATCGAGTCGCGGCTGAGGGGCCAGTCGCCCGGCTCCACGGGAAGGTACGGCGCGGTGGCGGTGGGCGCGGTCCGGGCGGCCCGAGTGCCGAGGATTTCCTCGACCGCCTCGTCGAGGAACCGGCGCGGTACGGGGAAGTGCGCCGCCGAGATGTCCGCCAGGTGCCGGGCTTTGCCCGGGTCGAGCACCAGGAGGCTGGTCAGCGGGGTGAAGAGGGCGAGCCGCAGGCACGCCAGGGCGTAGCGGTCGACGGCGAAGCCGCGGCGGTCGGCCGGGGCGACGAAGGCGGGGTTGGCGACCGTCTGCCGGCGGCCCTCGTCGATGTGGGCGGCGGCCTCGAAGTCGAGCAGGACGACCGACGACTCGTCCTCGGAGACCATGATGTTGAACAGGTGCAGGTCGTTGAAGACGACGCCCCGGTCGTGCACGGCGGCGACGGCCTCCTCGACCAGCCGGTGGATCCGCAGCGCCCAGTCGGTGTACTCGGCGAGGCGGTCGGGGCCGGGGTCCGCCTCGATCAGCGGGTGCCTGCGGGCGAAGAAGGTGTTGAGCGGCTTGCCCTCGATGTACTCCATGGCCAGGAAGTGGTGGCCGCCCAGGACGAAGGATTCGCGTACCTCGGGGGTGCACGGCAGCCCCGACAGCCGTTCCAGGGCGGCCTGTTCGCGGCGGAGCCGGGTCACCGCGTCCGCGCCGTCCGCGGCCAGTCCGGCGTACGGGCGGGCCTCCTTCAGGACGACCTTCTCGCCGGTGCGGTCGTCGCGGCCGACGTACACGCCTCCGCCGTTGGAGAAGTGCAGCGCGCGCTCGACGGTGTACGGCATGCCGGCCACGGTGACGGCCCCGCGCGCGTCGAGGTGGGGGCGGAGGAAGGCGGGGACGGGCACCCAGTCGGGTATCTGGAAGGCGGGCCCCCTCAGGTCGGGGACGAGCCGCCCGTCGGGGCGCTGGACGGCGGGGCACAGTTCGCCCTTGTCGTCGTAGCAGTGGCGCCTGGTGAAGCTGCCGTACCGGACGTACACCGGGCCGTCGCCCCAGCGCAGGTCGCTGAGGATGTACGGTCCCTCCTCACCGGCCAGCAGGGCGGCGAGGTCCTCGGCGACCTGCCGGCACTGCTCGTCGTCGGCGGGGTAGACGGTGATGAACTTGCCGCTGGCCGCGCGGTCCGCGTACTTGGCGTTGCGGGTGTGGAGCAGATAGCGGCTCGGCACGAACTTGAAGGCGACGCCGTGGGCGAGGCAGTAGGCGCGCACACGCTCCAGGATCGTCTCCGCGTTGTCGAGCCGGGCCGACACATGGATCTTCCAGCCCTGGGACGGCAGTGCGTGGACGAGGGGGCGAAGGGCCAGCCAGTCACCGCTGCGGTGCCGCTGCCATCCTTCCGGGACGGGCGCGAGCGCCGCTTCGTACGGAGCGCCGGAACGGCCGGGGCGGCCGGCACCGAGCCGGTGCGGGGCGTCGTAGAAGTGGCGGTCCGCGTCACAGAAGGTCGCGTACCCCTTGATCACATCTGCTCCCTCGGTCGGTGTCGAGGAGACGACGCAACCGACGGTGTCATCGAGGGGCGGACCGCCGACAGTCACAGGCGTCAGCAATCGGCCGTGCGGAACGCATGAGTAGCTTCCGGCGCGGGCGTCTCACACGGTGTCCGGGTCGACGTGCCTGCGGCCCTCGCCGGCGGTGAGGGTGAAGGCGTGGCCGGCCGGGTCGGCGTAGGTGCGGGTGTCGCGGGGGCCGGAGTTGTCCCGCGTCTCGATCGGACGCGCGCCGAGGCCGATGGCCTCGCGCTCGGCCTCGTCCATGTCGGCCTCGGCCACCAGGATGTGCAGATGCGCCTGTTGGGAGTCGTCCGGCCGGGGCCAGCTGGGCGGCGCGTGCCCGTGGTCGCGCCGGATCGCCATGCGGATCCCGTCGGGCGTCACGACGTCGACGAAGTCGGGGTCGACGCCCCGCCGGGTCCGTGCGCCCAGGAGCGCGGCGTAGAACTCGGCCAGGGCCTCGGGTTCGGCGCAGTCCAGCACCAGGACATTGGTCTTCGGCACAGTCATGTGCCCCTTGTGCCCCGGGGCGGCGCCCGCACGCATCAACCCCCGTGTCAAAACAGGGCACTTGGAATAGACGTGATCTCTATTCGATCAAATTCGAAGCGATCTTTCGTTAGACAGTGCGAAAGCAGACAACAACAGTGTGTACTGGGGCCCGGGCCGCTCATCTGTGGCGGCCGTGGACCTGCCCTCCCCGACCTCCCCGGGATCCTTCAGATGATCGCAATACCGGAGTTAGCAGCCGGCGGCCTGGCCGCCGGCACCCTGTCGGCCTTCGCCCTGGGAGGCGGTCTCCTCCGCTCCCGCCGGCTGCGGGCCAGGCAGGACGAGGAGCTGGCCGCGCTCCGCACCCAACTGGAAGGCGCCCGGTACCAGGCCGAGGGCGCGCGCCGCGAACTGGACCGCGCCGCGGAGGCGTTCACCGCCGAGGTCCTGCACCTCGCACGCCAGCGGGTTCCGGCCGCCGCCACCCAGGCCGCCCACCCGCACGTCGCGGTACCGGGCCCGCTCGACACCCAGCTGGCCGGTACCCGGTTCGCCGCCGGGCTCGACGGGGTGCTGGAGGCACTGCGCTCGGCCCTGGCCCAGGAACGCACCCGGGTCGACGCGGCCGCCCGCGCCGGCATGCGTGGCACCACGCGCGAGATCCAGGCCGGGCTGTACCGCTTCCAGGACGTCCTGCGGGGTCTGCAACGGCGCTACGACGACCCGGAACTGGCCCAGACTCTCTACGCGCTCGACCACGAGAACGAGCAGTCCCTGCGCCGCGCGCAGGTCGCCGCCGTGGTCTGCGGCGCCTGGGTCGGACTGGCCCGCGAGGAGTCCCATCTGGTCGACGCGGTCACCGGCGGCCAGGCCAGGCTCGTCGGCTACCACCGGGTGGAGGTCCACAACCACCTGGAGGCGGGCACCGCACTCGTCTCGCACGGTGTGGAACCGGTCGCCATCATCGTCGCCGAACTCCTGGACAACGCGCTGCGCCACTCCTCGCCGGACACGTCCGTCGTGGTGAGCCTGGAGCGCGTCCACCACGGGGTGTGCGTCACCGTCGACGACGCGGGCGTGGGAATGACCCGCGAGGAACGCGCCCACGCCCAGTGGATGGTGGCCGGGACCGAACCGATCCTGCTGACCGAACTCGGCGACCCGCCCCGGATGGGGCTCGCCGCTGTCGGCCAGCTGACCCGGCAGTTCGACCTGACGGTCGACCTGTCGTCCCCCTCGCCCTACGGCGGCGTGCGCGCGGTCCTGCTGGTCAAGAACCATCTGCTCACCCGGCTCGACCCGGTCCACCGGCCACCCTCGGCGAGCGCCGCGCGCTCCACCCGGCCGACCGGGCCCGACGCCACGCCGGAGCGCGACACCTCGGGCACCGGCGTCCCCGACGTGGTGGACCTCCCGGCCGCGGAGACGCCGGCGGCGCACACCCGTCCGTACGACACGTCCGCGCCGGTCCCGCCGCCCACTCACGCCGGCGGCCACCCGCAGACGGCACCCGCGGCCGGCCCGGAACCCGGCGTGCTGCCGCGGCGGCGCCGCCGTTCCCCCACCGCCGTACCGCCCGGAGCCGCCCCCGGACAGGGGCCGGGGGCGCACGCAGCGCCGCCCGTCCGTACCCCCGAGCAGTCCGCGGCCGCGCTGGGCGCGCTGCAGTCCGGAACCGCGGCGGCCCGCTCCGCCACCGAAACCGAAGGGAACACCCCCCGATGATCAGCCGCGACGCCGGGGACACCGCCTGGGTGCTCGATCCCATCCTGGAGATCCCGCACGTCCTGGCCGCCGTCCTGCTCACCCGGGACGGACTCGTCTCCGGATACTCCTCGGCGCTCTCGCAGGCCACGGCCGAACGGGTCGCCGCGATCACCAGCACCGTCCAGGGCGCGTGCCGTACCGCCGCGGCGGCCTTCGCCGACCGGGACACCGCCGAGGTCCGCCAGGTCGTCGTCGAGTCCGACCACGGTTACATCCTCGTGGCGCCCACCGCGCACGGCACCTGTGTCGCCGCCTTCGGCGACCCCGAGGTACGCCTGGACCTGCTCGCCCACCGTGTCCACTCCCAGGTGGCACGCCTCGGCGAGAAGGCGATGGCCGCCGCGCCGCGGGTGGCCGGCGGCCCCGGAGCGGCGTGACGCGCCGGCCGGGTGGCCGTCCCCTGGTCCCCGCGTACCTGTCCACCGGCGGCGTGGCGCGGCCGAGCCGCAACAGCCTGGAACGCCTGTCCGTCCTCACCGGCTGCGCCGCCCCCGGACCGGCGCGGCTGCCCGCCGCCCAGCACGCCGTGCTCGACGTGCTGGACGGCGGGTCGCTCACCGTGGTGGAGACCGCGGCCCTGCTGGAACTCCCCGTCTCCGCGGTCCGCGTCCTCGCCGCCGAACTCGTCGACCAGGGGCTGGTGCGCGCCCGCCCGCCCGTGCCCCTGGCCGCCCAGCCCGACCGTGACCTGCTGAAGAGAGTGGCCGATGGCCTCCGCGCCCTCAAGGTTTAGCGCCCCGCACAGCGGGACCCCGACCGTCCCGCACGACGGGCCGTCGCGCGGCACACACGCCGGCGGAGCTCCCCCGTATCTGCCGGACAGCGCCCGGGAACTGGTGAAGATCCTGGTGGCCGGCCCGTTCGGGGTGGGCAAGACCACGCTGATCGACTCCGTGTCGGAGATCCGGCCCCTGCACACCGAGGAACACCTCACGCAGGCGTCCGTCTCCGTCGACGACCTCGCCGGCGTACGGGACAAGACCACCACGACCGTGGCCATCGACTTCGGACGGATCTCCCTGCCCGGCGGAATCGTGCTGTACCTCTTCGGCACGCCCGGTCAGGAACGCTTCCGCGCCCTGTGGGACGACATCGCCCACGGTGCCCTCGGCGCGCTCGTCCTGGTCGACAGCCGGCGGATCGACGACTCCTTCGACGTGCTCGGGCTCGTGGAGGAGACGGGACTGCCCTACGCGGTCGCCTTCAACGCCTTCCCGGACGCCCACTCCTACCCCGAGGAGCGGTTGCGCGAGGCCCTGGACCTGGAACCGGCCACCCCGATGGTGACCTGCGACGCCCGGGACACCAACTCCTCCGTCGACGCGCTGCTCGCCCTCGTCCAGCACCTGATCGCCCAAGTCGGCCCGGAGCACCCGTGAACACTTCCCCCCAGCCCGCTGCCGCGGACGCCTTCTCCCTGTCCGCCCCGGTCCGGCTCTGGGAGGACGGCTTCGCCGTCGACCCGCACCGCTACTACGCGGCGCTGCGCGCCCAGGGCCCGGTCGGCTGGGCCGAACTCGCGCCCGGTGTACCGGCGTACGTCGTCACCGACCGCAGAGCCGCCCTGGACCTGCTGCACGACCCGGACACCTGGTCGCACGACCCCCGCCCCTGGGAGGCGACGGTCGCCCACGACTCGCCGGTGATGGGCATGATGCGCTGGCGGCCCAACGCCCTGTTCGCCGACGGCGACGCCCACATCCGCTACCGCCGCACCCTGATCGACGCCTTCGACCTGGTGGAGCCGCACGATCTGCGCGAGCGGGTGCACCGAGCGGTCGACCTGCTGGTCTCCCGGTTCGGCCCGGAGGGCGGCGCCGATCTGGTGACCGGGTTCGCCCGCCCTCTGATGACGCTGGTCTTCAACAACCTGTTCGGGCTGCCGGACAGCGAGAGCGACCGGCTCGGCACCGCGCTCGGGAAGATGATGGAGGGCGGCGCCCAGGCCGCCGAGGGCGAGGCGGAGTACGGCAGTTACGTGCTGGAGCTGGTCGCCGCCAAGAGCGCCCGGCGCGGCGAGGACCTCACCAGCAGGCTGCTCGACCACCCGGCGGGCCTCACTCCCGAAGAGGTCACCTGGCAGGTCTTCCTCACCCTGGGCGCGGGCCACGAGCCCACGTCGAACCTGGTGTCCAACGCGCTGTCCCGGATCCTCGGGAACCCGGCCTACTACTCCACGCTCACCAGCGGCTCCCGTCCCGTGTCGGCCGCCGTCGTCGAGGTTCTGCGCCACGAGACGCCACTGGCCAACTACGGCATCCTTTACGCCCGCGAGTCCCTGACCTTCCACGGCGTGTGGGTCCAGGCGGCCGTGCCCGTCGTGGTGTCGTACGGCGCGCTGGGACACTTCGCGGAGGCGGAGTCGGGCGGGACCCATCACGCCCGCGACGCCTCGCACCTGTCGTGGTCGGCCGGTGAGCACGCCTGTCCGGTCAAGCACCACGCGCTGCTGATCGCGACCGAGGCCATCGAGCGGCTCACCCAGTGGCTGCCGGACCTGGACCCCGTCGTCCCGCGCGAGCGGCTCACCTGGCGCCCCGGGCCCTTCCACCGTTCCCTGACGTCCCTGCCCGTGCGTTTCACGCCCCGCGTTCCCGACCAGCCAGGAGACCGAGCATGACCGTGCCCGCCCGTGTGGCCCTCGACCCGTTCGGCGCCGACATCCCCGCCGAGAGCGCCCGGCTGCGCGCCCTCGGCCCGGTCGTTCCCGTCGAGCTTCCCGGCGGCATCCCCGCCTGGGCGCCCACCGGCTACGACACCCTCAAGTCGCTGATCCTCGACCCTAACGTCAGCAAGGACCCACGGCTGCACTGGTCGCTGTGGCCGAGGATCGCGGAACACCCCTCGTGGGCCTGGATCCTGGGCTGGGTCGGAGTGGTCAACATGCTGTCCACCTACGGCCCCGACCACACCCGGCTGCGCAAGCTCGTCGCGCCCAGCTTCACCCACCGGCGCACCGAGGCGATGCGCGCCCGGGTGGAGGAGATCACCGCCGAGCTGCTGGACGGGCTCGAAGCCGCGGCCGCCGCCGGCGAACCGGTCGACGTGAAGGCGGGATTCGCGCACCCGCTGCCCATGCGGTTGATCTGCGAGCTGTTCGGCGTCCCCGAGCACCTGCGGGCGGACACGGGCGGCCTGATCGCCGCCATCATGGACACCTCCGACCCCAGCCCCGAGCACGCCGCCTTCGTCCAGGAGCGGATCGGGTCCGTGCTGGGCGCCCTCATCGCCCACAAGGTGGAACAGCCCGGGGACGACATGACGACCGAGCTGATCAAGGTCCGGGACGAGGACGGTGACCGGCTGAGCGACGAGGAGCTGCTGCACACACTGCTGCTGGTGATCGGCGCCGGGTTCGAGACGACGGTCAATCTCATCGGCAACGCCGTCGTCGCGCTGCTGGGCCACCCCGACCAGCTGGCCGCGGTCCGCTCCGGGGCGGTCGGCTGGGAAGCGGTGGTCGACGAGGTGCTGCGCGTCCACCCCTCGATCGCCACGCTGCCGCTGCGGTTCGCGGTCACGGACATCACCGTCGCCGGGGTCACCGTCCCGGCCGGCGACGCCATCGTCACGACGTACGCCGCCGCGGGCCTCGACCCGGCCCACTACGGCTCCGAAGCGGGCTCCTTCGACATCACCCGCGGCGCCGACGACCACCTGGCCTTCGGCATCGGGGTGCACCGCTGCATCGGGGCGCCGCTGGCCCGGATGGAGGCGCTGACCGCCCTGCCCGCGCTGTTCGAGCGCTTCCCCGATCTCGGGCTGGCGGTGGACCCCGACAAGTTGGTCCAGGTCCCGTCGTTCATCGCCCACGGCTGGCAGGAGATCCCCGTGCACCTGCGCGCCCCGGTCGCCTGATCCGAGAGCAACGCCGAAGGGGACCTTCGGCCCAGGCCGGGGGCCGTTCGGGCGCAGGTCCCGGCAAGATGGGGGCCGACGGCCCGTACCAGGGGCCGCAGGACCGAAGGAACGCCCGCCATGACCGCCAAGCCCGCGCCGTTCGACGCGCTCGACCGCAAGATCGTCGCGACCCTGATCGCGAACGCGAGGACGAGTTTCGCCGAGATCGGCGCGGCCGTCGGACTGTCGGCCACCGCCGTGAAACGCCGGGTGGACCGGCTCCGCAAGGCCGATGTGATCACCGGCTTCACCGCCACCGTCCGGCCCTCGGCGCTGGGCTGGCGCACGGAGGCCTATATCGAGGTGTACTGCGACAGCGCGGCCCCGCCGCGGCGGCTCGCGGAGGTCGTGCGGAACTACCCGGAGATCACCGCGGCCATGACGGTCACCGGAGCCGCGGACGCGCTCCTGCACGTCCGGGCGACGGATGTGGAGCACTTCGAGGAGGTGCTGGAGCGCATCCGCAGCGAACCGTTCATCCGCAAGACCATCAGCTACATGGTGCTGTCCCACCTGCTGCCGGAGAGCCCGGAGGCGGGCGCCGGGACGTCCGCTCCGGCCGACGCAGCGAATCCGCTCTGAGGGGCCTTTACACGCAGCATTCGTGCGTACACGCGCAGCACTCGATTCTTGTCGAAGATCTCCGCCGCTTCCTACTCTTCAGGAGTCCCCGTCGTACCCGTTCCCGCAGGAAGCGGAGGGATTGTTCGGTGCCCGAAAGCCGTGCCCAGCGCCCCCGGCGCTATCTGATGTGCGAGCCCCGTCATTTCGACGTCCGGTACGCCATCAACCCCTGGATGCGTGAGGACGCCCAGGTCGATCTCCCCCTCGCCCACGACCAGTGGCACACACTGGTGCAGACCTACCGGGACCACGGCCATACGGTCGAGACCGTGGCACCGGTCGCGGGTCTGCCGGACATGGTGTTCGCGGCGAACTCGGCGCTCGTGCTGGAGGGGCGGGTCTTCGGCTCCTCCTTCCACGCGCCGGAGCGCCGGCCGGAGTCCGCGGCGTACGAACAGTGGTTCAAGGCGGCCGGATACACGGTCCACCACCCCGAGTCGGTCTGCGAGGGCGAGGGCGATCTGGTGCCGCTGGGCGGCTTCGTCCTGGCGGGAACCGGCTTCCGCACGACGTACGCGGCCCACCGCGAGGTCCAGGAGTTCTTCGGCGTGCCCACGGTCAGCCTCGAGCTGGTCGACCCGCGCTTCTACCACATGGACACCGCGCTTTTCGTCCTCGACGACACCCCCGGGCGGGAGAACATCGCCTACTACCCGCCCGCGTTCTCGCCGGGCAGCCGCGAGGTGCTGCGACGGCTGTACCCGGACGCGGTCGTCGCCACCGAGGACGACGCCATGGTCTTCGGCCTCAACTCGGTCTCCGACGGCCGCCACGTCTTCGTCGACCCGCAGGCCCGCGAGCTGATCGGCCGGCTCGACGAGCGCGGTTACGTCCCCGTCCCCGTCGACCTGTCGGAGTTCCGCAAGGCCGGCGGCGGCATCAAGTGCTGCACCCAGGAGATCCGCCCATGACGACGAGCCCCACCACCCTGACCGCCGGCGCCCCGGCCCGTTCCTCCGAGGAACTGATCCGCGCCGAGGCACCGGTCCTCGCGCACAACTACCACCCGCTGCCCGTGGTCGTCGCCCGGGCCGAGGGCGCCTGGGTCGAGGACGTGGAGGGTCGCCGCTACCTCGACATGCTGGCCGGCTACTCGGCGCTCAACTTCGGGCACCGTCACCCGGCCCTGATCGACGCGGCGCACCGCCAGCTCGACCAGGTCACCCTCACCTCCCGGGCCTTCCACAACGACCGCCTGGCCGGCTTCGCCGAGGGACTGGCCCGGCTGACCGGCCTCGACATGGTGCTGCCGATGAACACCGGCGCCGAGGCGGTGGAGAGCGGCATCAAGGTCGCGCGCAAGTGGGCGTACGAGGTGAAGGGCGTCGCCGAGGACCGGGCGACGATCGTCGTGGCCGCGAACAACTTCCACGGCCGCACGACGACGATCGTGGGCTTCTCCAGCGACGACACGGCGCGCGTCGGCTTCGGGCCGTTCGCGCCGGGCTTCCGCGTGGTCCCGTACAACGACCTGGCCGCGATGGAGGCGGCCGTGGACGAGACGACCGCGGCCGTCCTCATCGAGCCCATCCAGGGCGAGGCCGGCGTCATCATCCCCGACGACGGCTATCTGGCCGGCGTGCGGGAGCTGACGCGGCGCACCGGGTGCCTGTTCATCGCCGACGAGATCCAGTCCGGGCTGGGCCGCACGGGCCGCACCCTCGCGGTGGACCACGAGTCGGTGGTGCCGGACGTGGTGCTGCTGGGCAAGGCCCTGGGCGGCGGCATCGTGCCGGTCTCCGCGGTGGTGGCCACGCGTGAGGTCCTCGGGGTGCTGCGGCCCGGCGAGCACGGCTCGACGTTCGGGGGCAACCCGCTGTCGGCGGCGGTCGGTTCGGCCGTGGTCGATCTGCTGGCCACCGGCGAGTTCCAGCGGCGCGCGGCCGAGCTGGGCGAGGTCCTCGCCGAGGGCCTGGCCGCGCTGGCCGGCGCGGGCGTGACGGCCTACC
This sequence comes from Streptomyces sp. STAM6, assembly GCF_054963715.1. Taxonomy (NCBI): domain Bacteria; kingdom Bacillati; phylum Actinomycetota; class Actinomycetes; order Kitasatosporales; family Streptomycetaceae; genus Streptomyces; species Streptomyces sp. STAM6. The sequence continues at coordinate 11,567 of NZ_JBUEFZ010000030.1, forward strand.
GGGCCCGCGGACTGTGGGCGGGTGTGGACGTCGACCCGGCGCTCGGTACGGGCCGGGAGATCAGCGAACGGCTGATGGCGGAGGGGGTCCTGGTCAAGGACACGCACGGGTCCACGATCCGTCTCGCCCCGCCGCTGACGGTCACCGAGGAGGAGCTGCGCTCCGCCCTCGAGATCCTGGGGAAGGTGCTCGCTCAGGCGGGCTGATCCGCCGGACAGGGAGCGGCCGGCCGCTCGCCGTGATGACCTCGCCGGGCGGGGCGGGGGTCGCGGCCGCGGTCGGCCGTCGTCGGCTCACATCATCAGATGCGCCGGAGTGTGGGTCACCTCCTCGATCTCGCCTCCGGCCTTCTTCATGAGATTTCGGGCCAGTTCGTTCAGCGCGCGAGCCGCGGCGATCTCCTCGCCGACCCGCTGCTGCTCCGAGTCGTCCGGGTGCCGCTTGGCGTGTCCGTGGGCGCGCATCTCCGTGCCGTCCGCCAGCCGCACCATGCAGGACGCCTTGGTCTTGCCGGACTCGCTCTCGGTGAACTCGATGTCGACGTGCCATCCGACGATGGTCTGCATCACACCCACCTCCCTGCGTGTGTACTACTCCAGCGTGCACCCGCGGTTGCGAGTCCGCGCGTCCTGTGGGGGTGCTCTTCCGGGCGTCGGCGGCGCGCCGCGTGCGGGTCGGGTCCGTCGCGCGTCGTACGCCTGTCGGCCCAGCTCGGGGCGGTCCGGAGGCAACGGATGGGCGGTTGCCGCGTTATCCCTCCCGAACCGGATCGACCGGCCCCCCACCGCGGCCGAGGCCGCGCCGAAAGGATGCCCGCTCATGACCTCGACCAGTTCCGTGCTGCCCGACCAGGCGGCCACCCGGCTGGCGGACTACACCGTCATCGACGTCCGTACGCCCGGCGAGTACGCCGCCGGCCACCTGCCGGGCGCGTACAACGTTCCGCTGGACGATCTGCACGCCGCGCTGCCCGCGCTGAAGTCGGCGGCGGCCCGCGGTCCGCTGCTGGTCGTGTGCGCGTCCGGCAGCCGTTCGGTCACCGCGTGCGCGGAGCTGGCGGCGGCCGACATCCCGGCCGGGACGCTCGACGGCGGGACGGCCGCCTGGGCCGAGCGGGGGCACCCCCTCGACCGGCCGGACGGCGCCGCCGGGGTGTGGCCCATGGAGCGGCAGGTCCGTCTGGCCGCCGGTTCGCTGGTCGTGCTGGGGCTGGTGGCCGGGGCCCGGTTCCCGGCCGCCCGCTGGCTGTCCGCCGCGATCGGCGGAGGTCTGGTCGTCTCCGCCGTGACGGACAGCTGCGGCATGGCCGGGATCCTCGGCCGGCTGCCGTACAACCGGCCGCGGCCCGGCGCCCTGGAGGCCACGCTCGCCGCACTGCAGGGCTGAGGGGCGACTTTCGTCCACCGTCACCCGCGCGGGCTGCGCCGAGCGGGTGACGGCCGCACTCTGGGAGTGTCCCGCCGCGACGCCCGGAGGAGTGACCATGAACGCCACGGCAACCAAGATCAACGCACTGCCCGCGCCGCACCGCGAGCGGCTGATGAGTCTGGCCGCGGAGACGGCGCTCCCGGAAGGGCAGCGGCTCTTCGAGGAAAAGGGTCCGGCGGATCACTTCTGGATCATCAGGACGGGCGCGATCACTCTCGACGCCCGGGTGCCGGGTCGCCGGCCGGCGCCGATCCAGACGCTCGGCCACGGTGAGCTGGTGGGTCTTTCCTGGCTGTTCCCGCCGTACGAGTGGGAGCTGGGCGCTGAGGCCATGAGTCCGGTAAGGGCCTATGTGTTCGACGCGCCGGTGGTCCGCTCGCTGTGCCGGGAGGATCCCGCGTTCGGGGCGGCCGTGGCGATGTGGGTCGGGCAGATCCTGGTGCAACGGCTCCAGGCGGCCCGTGCCCGCCTGCTCGACCTGTACCCCCCGTACCGCAGCGGGTACCGGCTCTGAGGGTCAGGAGCCGGGCGTGGACCAGCCGTAGCCGTACCCGGACAGTTCGTTCTCGGCGCCGGGCATCCCGGCGCCCGCGCCGCCGATGTCGCGGTGGGCCGCCCGGAGCAGCTGGCGGGAGAGGTCGTTCATGGCCCGGCTCGCGGCGAGCTCGTCACCGATCTCGGGCACGTCCACGTCCTCGGGGCTGCGGCGCGCCGTCCCGTGGCCGGTCAGCGTGGATGTGCCGGTGTCCAGCACCGCCTGTGCGTTCGTGTGCCCCGAGTCCTCCTCGAGGTGCAGGCGGACGGTCCACTCCAGCGTCCTCGTCATGGCAGCCTCCTCGTGCGCTTCGTGTCCAGCATCCCTCCGCGGGCGCCCGGGCGCTCGCCCCGCGGCGGGGCGCTGGATCTCACCGCTCGGGCAGGGTGAGGAGCGCGGATTCGCCCGGCTCCACGGACACCGCCCGGCCGGGCAGGCGTACGTCGATGGGCGAACCGTTCGACGCGGGCACGCTGATCCTGAGGCTCCCGGGGCGCATCCGCAGCCCGACGCCCCAGTGCCCGTGGTACCGGACGGCGAAGCCGTACTCGGAGAGCTGCGGCGAGGGGACCGGGTCCAGCCACAGGGCACCGCTGCGGGTCTCCAGGCCGGTCAGCCCGCGCTGTACGAGATCGAGGGTGCCGGCCATGGCGCCCAGGTGGATGCCCTCCTCGGTGGTGCCGCCCTGCACGTCGGCGATGTCCCCCTCCAGGGCCTCCTGGCAGAACGCCCAGGCGTCCTCCCGGCGCACCCGGGTGAGCACCCAGCCGTGGACGAGTCCGCTGAGGGTCGAGCCGTGGGTGGTGCGGTGGAGGTAGTAGTCGACGGTGCGGTGCCAGGTGGCGTCGTCCAGTTCGTAACCGAGCCGGCGGAACATGCCGGACAGTTCGGCGGGTGAGAAGAGGTAGCCGAGCATGAGCACGTCGGCCTGTTTGGACGCCCGGTAGCGGTTGACCGAGTCGCCCTCGGCCTCCAGGATGCGGTCGAGCCGGCGGATGTTGCCGTACCGGCCGCGGTAGGTCTCCCAGTCGAGTTCCACGAGGTCCTCGTAGCCGTCGAACTGGCTGATGACGCCGGCGTGGAAGGGGATGCGCAGCCGGTGCGAGACGTCCTCCCACAGGGCGAGTTCGGTTCCGTCGAGGCCGGTGCGCTCGCAGAGTTCCTCGCGGCGCGGTTCGGGCAGTTCGCGAACCAGGTCGAGGGCGCGGGCGAGCACCCAGGCGGCGGTGACGTTGGTGTAGGCGTTGTCGTCCAGGCCCGGGCTCGGGGAGCCGGGGTAGGCCTCGTGGTACTCGTCGGGGCCGACCACGCCGCGGATGCGGTAGCGCTCCAGCTCCTCGTCGTACTGCGCGGAGGAGGCCCAGAAGCGGGCGATCTGGGTCAGCATCTCGGCGCCCTTGGTGTGCAGGAACTCGGTGTCGCCGCTGGCCTCGCTGTACTGCCACACGTTGTAGGCGATGGCGGAGCCGACGTGGTGCTGGAGGTGGGAGTGGTCCGGCAGCCACCGGCCGGAGTGCGGGTTGAGGTGCAGCTGCTGGGTTTCCTCGCGGCCGTCGCTGCCGCTCTGCCAGGGGTAGAGGGCGCCGGCGCGGCCGGCGTCGCGGGCGGCGGTGCGGGCCCGCTCCAGGCGCCGGTGGCGGTAGGTGAGCAGGGCCCGGGAGACCTCGGGGAAGTGCAGGTTCAGGTAGGGCAGCACGAAGAGTTCGTCCCAGAAGATGTGGCCGCGGTAGGCCTCGCCGTGCAGGCCGCGGGCCGGGACGCCCACGTCGAGGTCGGCGGTGTGCGGCGAGAGGGTCTGCAGGACGTGGAAGAGGTGCAGCCGCAGGATGCGGCCCGCTTCCCCGGCCACGTCGAGCTCGGCCCGGCGCCACAGCTGGCGCCAGGCGGTGCCGTGCGATTCGAGGAGCATGGCGAAGCCGGGGGCACGCCCCACCCGGTCGATCGCCGCGTGGAGCGGGTCGCTGATGGCGGGGTCGTGGGAGGTGTGCAGGGCGACGGCCTTCTCGACGCCCTGGGGGTGTCCCGGGACGAGGGCCAGGCGGAGCAGCTGGACGGCGCGCAGCGGCTCGTGGGCGGTGGTGATGTGGGCGGTGGGTTCGTCGGCGGTGACGCGGGAGGCCAGGCCGACGCGGATGTCGGAGGTGCTGGTGCGGCAGCGCAGCCAGGCCGTTCCGGGAGCGCTGTCCCCCGCGTTGACGTGGACCAGGTGGCTGCCGTTGAGCTGCCGGTACCGGGCGACCCCGCTGTTGGTGACGCCGCCGTCGAGTGCCGCCTCGACCTCGATCTCGCCGGACCAGCCCTCGGCGGTGAACTCGGTGCGCAGCGCGCCGAGGTGGGGGTCCGCCATGTGTACGACGCGCAGCTGCCGGACGGTGAGCTCGCGCCCGTCGCCGGCGGCATAGCGCATGCGCCGCTCCAGGATGCCGCTGTGCAGGTCCAGGATCTGGCGGTGGCTGCGCAGCGCGTCGCTGTCGGGCGTGAACCAGGGCATGTCGGTGTCCGGCGGCCCCAGCCGGAAACGCAGCGGCAGCCAGTTGGGCAGATTGACCATGTCCTCGTTCTCGACCTGGCGGCCCGCGACGACGGAGGTCAGGCGGTTGTAGCAGCCGGCGGCGTAGGTGCCGGGGTAGTGGATCGCGTCGGCGGTGCACTCGGGCGCGGCGCCCCGGGTGGCGAAGTAGCCGTTGCCGAGGGTGCACAGGGCCTCCCGCAGCCGCTCCTGGCCGGGGTCGTACCCCTCGTACTCCCAGTTCCACGACGGCATCGTCAGCCTCCGGGGGCGGTGTCGGAGGTCATGGTGGCGATCCTCCCGTTCAGCTGCCGGAGGGTGCGGCGGTGCCGGACTGTCGTTCCCATTCTCCCGTCGTTGGCGTCGCGTGGCAGTCGGGAGTGCGGGCACGCCGCCGCGGCAACCAGGGGCCGGGGTGAACGCGGAGCCGTCCCGCAGGCGGTTGATCATGGGTGGGGCGGGGGCCGTGCTCACCCGGTGCTCCTCGGCGGCAAACGATACGGGCGGACCTCGGACCGGGTCGGCCTGGACGGGGCCGGTCAGATGTCGAGGAAGCGGACGTCCTTGGCTTGCGCTGGATGAAGTGGCGGCGTGCTTCGACGCCCTCGCCCATCAGGACGGAGAACAGGTCGTCGCTTGGGGACCCGCAGGGCGAAGCCGCCCTGGCGCGTCGCCGCCCCCGCCGGCCGGGCGAAGTGCCGGGAGTGCGCTCTGCCGCCCTCGGCATACTCGAAGCGCAGCCGGAACGGCAGGTGCACCGGCATCCGGGCCGCCGCCCGGACGAGGGCAGCACCCGGCCGCGACGACACCTCCCTGACCCGCGGGAAGTCCGGTGCGGACAGCGGGTGTTGCTCCTCCAGCGACTCGAACCCGTGGCGCGCCGACCCGTGGAGACCACGAACCGCGGGCCCCGAACGGTGGCGGGGATGGCGGCTGCTGCTGTCTCCCCGCCCCCAGCCCCGGCCGGTGCCGCCGCCTGGTCCCCCAACCGGGACGGCGTGCCGACCGCGATGTGAACAGCGGCCACCGTCCCCGGATACCGCGCCGCCGGGCCGACCTCGTCCCCGTCGAACCGCCAGGCCGCCATCCGCCGCCCCGGCGTCCGTCGCCCCACGACAAAGGCGCCTGTACGCCCTCACGTCCGACGATTCGCTCTCGTCGGCCCGTTACAGGGACACGATCCGCGTCGTTTTCCCGTCATCCGTTCGATAAGGGTCGATACGAGGAGGCTCGGTGCGGCAGAGCGAGATCCCGGCACGGGGAACCGGGAATTCGAACACGACGGCCACTCCGCGCGGCGGCGAGCCGGAGCCGGCGGCCGGCGGTGACACCGGCCCCGATCCCGAGCTGGCCCGGTACCTGGCCGCCCACCCCGCCCCCGCGGCCGCCGTGGACGCGGTGATCCGCGACGACCGTGGGCGGCTCCTGATCGTCAGGCCCGGGTACAAGGACGGCTGGGACCTGCCCGGCGGGATGCTCGAGGACGAGGAGCCGCAGACCGGGCTGGTCCGGGAGCTGCGCGAGGAGCTGTGCCTGGACGACCTTCGTGTCGGTCGCCTGCTGGCGCTCGACAGCATTCCCAGGGCCGTCCACGGCCGGGCGCTCCTCGCCTTCGTGTACGCCGTGCACCCCGGCCGGCCCGTGGTGGTCGCCGACCTGACCCTGCAGCGGGACGAGATCGAGGCCGCCGAGTTCGTCTCCGACGAGGTTGCCCTCGCCCGTTTCCCGGCACGGTTGCGCCGCCGGGTGGCCGCCGCGCTGGCGGCGGAGCGCGGAGCGGGGACCGCGCACCTGCGGGACGGGCACGCCATGGACGGCGCCGAACCGCCCGCACCACCTACCTTCCCGGTGCCGGCACCGCCCGTGGTCCGTGCGGCCGGACTGATCACGGACCGGAGGGGGCGCGTCCTGGTGCTGGAGCACCGCCGTACCGCCGGCGGCCCCACCGAGGCCGCGCAGACCTGGTACGACCTTCCGGAAGGCCCGGTTCTCGCGCACGACACCCCGAGGCGGGCCGCGGCCGGACCGCTGCGCGACCGGCTGGGATCCGGTTCGCCGTTCGGACGTCTGCTGGCGACCGACTGGGTCCACCGCCCGCCGCGGAGCCCGGAAGTCGTGCTGGTCCACGACGGCGGTGTGCTGGGCGACGAGCGGATCGCGGCGTGCCGGGCGACCGCGGGACCCGGGGACGCCGCGGTCCGCCTCGTCGGGCCCGATGAGCTGCACGGACTGCTGCCCGAGCGGCTGGTGCACCGGGTTCAGGCGTGCCTCGCCGTGCGGGCCGCCGGAGGTGGCGCGGTCGAGCTGACGAATGGCCGGGCACCGGCCGAGGACGCCGTCGCCGTCGTCCACTCCCCCGCCCGGGGCGGACTGCTGCTGCGCGAGGACGCCGAGGGGAACCGGTCGCTGCCCGGTGCCCGGCTCCGGCCCGGCGAGTTCCCCGACGAGGCGGTACGGCGTGCGCTGGCCGAGGAGGCCGGACTGCGGGACTGCCCGGCGCCCGCGTTCGTCGAACGGCTCTGGGACCACGAGCGCGGCGCGCTCCTCACCGTCTACGCCGTCCGGTACGACGGCACGACCGACGCACCGGCGGGGGGCTGCGGACCCGCTCCCGTGTTCGCCGCGGCCGGCGCACTCGACGGTCATCGTCTGCCGTCGCGGCTGCGCGAGGTGATCCGGCGCACGGCGGCTGACTTGGCAGACCCTGGGGACCCGGCGGAGCCTGCGGACCCGGCGGAGCCTGCGGACCCGGCGGACCCGGCCGTGGGGCGGTGAGTGTGTGAAACGGCCGTCCAGCCGCCCAGAGCGGGTGGAATCCGCCGTCTCGGCCTGCACGAACAGGACGGTTCGGCGAGCCGTTGCGCCACCACCGGGAACGGTCCGGGCACGGATACGCGCAGCTCGCTCCGAACCCCGCGGGCCGACCGCCGTGCCCCGGTCACCGCCGGCACCGCGATCGGACGCGGCATCACCGGCCCCACGGGTGATCGCGCCGCATGTGGTGCCGACGGCCCCTCCTCGGCCGCGGCGCCACCGCGGAGCGGCTGCACGCCGCACGGCCCGCGGTGTCGACGGCCGCGGACGTCGACACCGCGGCCATCAAGGACGACGGGTTCCGCCCGGCTGATCGACATCGTCCCGCCCGGCGCGGACTGCGTGCGGCGCACGATGAGGGCCGCGTCGCCGCCCGGTCCACGGCATCGGCTCGCCCGTCGCCGTGGGTGGCGTTCCGGAGGACGGAAGACGAGGACGGCCGCGACGTCGCACGACGGGGCGAGTACGCGGCACGTGTCCGGCGCTTGGGCTGACCGGGGATCAGGTCGGCGTGTCCGCCCTGGCCGGAAGCCGGAGCCGGCGCGTGCTCCCGACAATGCCCCCATGCCGATCCCCTTCCGGTCGTGGCCGTCCACCGCCTGGTCATGGCTGTGCCGGACGGCGTGGCGGTGCCGCATGGCGCTGTGGGCCCTGGCCCTCGGCGGCGCTCTGGTGATGAGCGAGGCATCCCGGCTGCTGGCGGCGCTGACGGTGGCCGACAAGCCGACCTATCCCGCGAGTGCGCTCAGCGGCTGGCCGGGCTTCAAACCGTGGGACGACGACCAGCGCACCGGCGCCGTCGCCGTGTGGGCGGAGGCCGCCGGGGCGCTCAAGGTGACCGACGGGAAGGAGCTGGTCCTCGACTGGGTCACCGCCTTCGTCCTGCTGGACCTCCTCGTCGTCACGCCCGCCTACGTGATCGCCCTCTACCTCCTGCAGCGTGGGATCTGGCGTGTGCTCAGGGACAGGCTCGGGGAGGAGCCGCCGTTCCCCGAGGCGTGGATCAAGTGGTTCGCGCTCGCCGTTCTGGCGTGCGACTGGCTCGAGACGATCCTCACCTGGTTCCTCGTCGGCGATCTCCCGGCGGCGCCCTCCAAGGGCCTGGCCGTCGCGGTGGCGGTGTTCTCGTTCCTCAAGTGGGTCGCACTCGCGGTCACGCTGCTGTTCCTCCTCCTGGGCTTCGCCCGGACGCTGCCGGCCTCCATGGCCGGGTGGCTGGGCCGGTGGCGGGACGGGACCGCCTCACCGGACCGCGTCTGGACGCGGCACCGTGTGCAGCTCGGCGTACTGGTCGTCCTCGCGCTGCTCGTCGTGATGCCGGGCGGAGGCCCGCTGGAACAGCTCCCCGACATCACCCGCGCCTGGGCGGGCAAGGAGTCCTGGCGGGAGGTTCGGGGGGACGTACTGGGGCCGCTGCTCACCCTCGTCGGCCTCTGCCTTGCCCTCTGGACCGCCGGGCGGTGGGCGCTGCTCGACGGGGCGCCCGAGGAGCGCCGGCCCGAGCGGACGCTGACGCTGCCCGGCCTGATCGTCCTCGGGGCCGTGCTGGGCCTGGCGGGGCTGATGCTGTTCTGGAGCGGAGACGCCACGCTGGGAGTCCTGGCGATCCCGGGGCTCCTCCTCGTGATCGCGATCTGGAGCGCTCTCCTGCCGCCGCGATGGAGAAGACCGGCCGCCGAGAGCACCGGGTTCCCGACACCGGCCGCCCGTGAGCGGGTCAGGAACACCGGGCGCGTGCTGGCCGTGCTGCCGATGCTGATCGCCGGCCTGGGTCTGGTCCGCGCTTTCGCGCGGCCGCTGCTGCTGGGCCCGGAGATCGCGGCGAGCGCCGGCGAGGAGGGCCGTCTCGGGGTCTATCCGTGGGTCGTCCTCTGGTTCTGCGTCGGCACGGTCGGCGCGGTGGTGGTCGTACCCCTGCTGGCCTTGGTGGCCCGGCGTGCCGAGGACCGCTGGCTCGACCGGCCGACCGTGCGGGCGCCCGCCGGCCCCTGGGGCGAACCCCGGGAGTGGGTGCCCACGGCCGTGGGCGCGGTGCTGTTCCTGGCGGCGGCCGTCATGGGACTCCTCCTCGCCTGGCTTCCGCTCACGTGGGGGCCGCTCCTCCGCAGCCTGGGCGTCCTCGCCCTGCTGCTGGCGACGCTGACGCTCGCCGGGGGCCGACTGGCCCGCCACGCCGAGTGCCATCTCCCTCTCCCGCTCCTGCGCTATCTGCACTTCCGGCTCACCCCTGTGTGGCTCCTGGTGGTCGTGGCACTCGTGCTGGAGGCCCAGCTCGACACCACGGGCGGCTACCACGAGGTGCGGCTGAGGCCCCGTCAGGAGACCGGGACGCCACTGGCCAGGCCTCTCGACACCACCTACTTCACCGACTGGCGTACCGCGGTGAACCGCTGCCTGGACGGCGACCGGAGGCTGAGCGCGTCGACGGCCGTCCCGATGGTCCTCGTGGCCGCGCCCGGCGGCGGCATCCGGGCGGCGTACTGGACCGGTTCGGCCATGGACCGGCTGACCCGTCTGCCCTGCGGCCGCGCCATGGTGTTCGGCGCGAGCGGGGTCTCGGGCGGCAGTCTGGGGCTGGTCGGCCACGCGCTCGGCCCGCGGCCTGGCCGGCCCGCGACGCGGGCCGGCCAGGACTTCGCCTCACGGCTGGCGGGCGAGAACACGCTCGCGGCCGATCTGGCCGCCCTGTTCTACCGCGATCTGCCGCGTGCCCTGCACGGCGTCAACCAACTCGGCGCCCTCCGTCCCGGGGACCGGGCCGCCGTGTTCGAACGGTCGTGGGAGCGGCTCGACGAACGGCTGAAGGACGAGTTCTTCCCCGCCGCGGGCCCTCGCTCCGCCGTACCCGGCACCTGGCGACCGCTCGTGCTGCTGAACGGCACCGACGTCGACTCGGGCTGCCGGGTCGTCGTCTCCCCCGTGTGGGGCACGGGCGGCCCCCGGAGCGAGACGGCCGCTGCCCTCGACTGCACGCGGGCCGAGGTGTACGCGCGGAACGTGGGTGGCCGCGACGAGGTCGATCCGTCGGGCTTCGCCGCGGCTGCCATCGACGCGGCCGCGTACACGGACGACTGGCGCTGCGCGGAGAGCCCCCGGGACCAGGGGCTCCGGCTCTCCACGGCGGTGCATCTCTCGGCCCGCTTCCCCTACATCTCGCCCTCCGGGCGGATGCACCGCTGTCTCGGTCCCCGGGCGTCGGCGCGGACGGGTGGCGGGCCGGCGGACCGGACGCCGCCGGACGAGAACCCGCAGACGCTGGCGGACCTGGACGGAGGGTTGCTGGAGTCCAGCGGGCTGGCTCTCCTGCTGGAGCTGTGGGAGGAGCTGGAGCCGCAGGTGGCGGCGCACAACCGGGCCGTGGCGGCCGGCGGCGGAGGCCGCCTCGTCGTTCCCCTCGTCGCGGTCCTCGACAACCACTACCAGTCCGCCGGAGCGGCTCCCCCGGCGGACCGGCAGATGGAGGCCCTCGCCCCGCTGGTCGCCAGGGAGGCTCCGAAGGCGGCGCTGAGCGCGACCGCTCTGGGGCAGGCGGCGCTGTTCCGGTTCTCCGGCCCGCTGCCGGGAACCGGCGCCCGGCCGGTGATCCGTGCCGGTGGCGCGGAGTGTCCGGGGGTACGGAGCTTCGTCGTCGCCCCGGCCAACCGGCCGGGTATCGCCGCGCCCCTGGGCTGGGTGCTGTCCGGCATGAGCAAGGAGGACCTCAATGTGCAGCTGGACGACCTGGCCCGGTCGGAGCCCGAGTGCGGGGACCCGACCCCGGCGTCCGGGGGCGCTTCGGCCGGCGCCGAGGGGCTGACCCCGGGCAGCCTCAGCACGCTGCTGCGGCTGCTGGAGGGTCCGCTGACCGTGGAGGCCCGTTAGGGCGTGCACGGAGCGGGTCCTCGGCCGTCAGCGGATCTGGAAGAACGGCGGTGTGCCGTATTGGCTGGTCCGGTTGGCGACGACATAGCCGGCGCCGGCCGACAGCAGTTCCATGTCCGGGGTCGTCGGGATCCTCTTGCCGGTCACGGGCAGGGGCCTGCGGGTGTCGGCGCCGGTGCGGGGGTCGAACTGCCAGAGGGTGGCTTCCCAGTCCTGTGTGCCGAGTACGGCCACCTCTCCGTCGTCCCGCCGCGCGACACCCCCGACGGGCAGGCTCGTCCGCCGCATCCACAGCCGCTTGCCGTCGTCGAGCCGGAAGGCGGCCACCCAGCGCAGGTCCGTCTCACCCGGTATGCCGAGCGCCGTCACCAGCGTGTCGGCGGTGGTGACGGCGGGTGCGGCGGGGCGGAGCGGGGCGGCCGTGCCCACGGCCGCCGCGGGCAGGGTGCCGGCCGGACCGGCGAGGGGGATCGTCGCTCCCGGGCGACCGGACGCGTCGAAGGCGAGGACTGCCTTGACACCGCGGACGTCGCTCTCCTCCAGATGGATCAGCGCGGGCTCGGTCGAGAGGATGCGGAGTTCCGACGCCCTGGTCTCGGTGGGCAGCGCGGTCGTCCACTGCTGCTTGCCGGTTGCCGCGTCGAGGGCGACGAGCCGGTGGGTGGCCTGGTCACGGAGGATCTCGGGGCGGCACTCCTCGACGAGCAGGGCCCGGGCGGCCGAGGCGTCCACCGCGAGGACCTTGCACTTCTCCGCCACCTTGCGGAGCCAGCGGGGCGTTCCGCTCTCCTTCGCGAGGCCGCGGACCGCCTGATCCTCGACGACGACCGCGGCGGTGTCGGCGAGGGCGACCCGGCCCGTGCCGGCGAACGGGTACTCGTCCGCCTCGATGTTCCGCTCCCACACCTGCGTGCCGGAGTCGAGCCGGACGGCGACGATCCTGGCGCAGGGCTTGTCGTGCCGGCCGAGACCCAGGATGCCGACGCCCTGGGCGGTGCGGACGCCCATGGCACAGATCTGGTGACGTGCCGGGGCGGTGAAGGTCCAGCGCAGCTTGCCGTCGGCGGCGCCGAAGCCGGTGAGCCCGTCGGCGCGGGCCCGTACGACCGTGTCGCCCGCGTGCCAGTTGCCGAGGGCCTCGGTGGTGTCGGGCCGGTCCTCGTCGGCCCTCCAGCCGATCGCGTACACCGGTCCGCCGAGTCCCCGCTGCACGGCGTCGGCGGGCCAGAGCGCGGCGAGGATCCCCGCGACGAGGAGCAGCGGCAGCCAGCGGGCGCGGATCTCGCCCGAGGCTCCCGCCCACAGCATGGCGATGATGGTGCCGATGATGCCGGTCACGAGGAACGCGACGGCCCAGCCCGACACCGTGTCATAGCCGGGCAGGCAGCCGGAGGTGCAGTCCCCGCCTCGTGTGCTCATGCGCGCGCTCCCGACGAAGAACATGATCGAGAAGCCGATCAGACACCCCGTCAGAACGACGGCGGCCCCTTTGACCACCGGTAGTACTCGCACCACAGCCCCCCACGGACAGTGAAACCTCAACGACAGTGGGCGGAATCTATCGCGCGCTTATCCGAGATGATCAGAGGGTGGTGAAAATGTGATCACTCTTCAGATCGGACCGCTGCCCGGTCCGCGGTGGCCGCGCGGCCGGAGGCCTCGGGGGACGGGTCGGAGGCCATGACGGCGGGGGCCGGCCGGTGCGTGTGGCCGGGCATGCGTGCCGCCGCGAGGACACCGACCGCGGCGACGGCCGCGAGAACGGTCAGCGTGGCACTCATCGCGTCACCGAAGTCCGGTCCGGCGAGGGAGGTCAGCATCGTGGCCCCGGCCACCCCGAGCGTCGGGCCGACGTTCATCGCGGTCTGCTGGAGCCCGCCCGCCACTCCGGCGTTGTCGTGCGACACGTGTCGTACGACGACGGCGGTCGCGGTGACCATCACCGCGCCGAAGCCCGCACCCACCAGGAGGAATCCGCCGCCGATGACCTCTTCCGACGCCGTACGGCCGAGCCGGGACAGCAGCAGGATTCCGAGCGCCAGGAGGACCATTCCGACCCCGGCCGTGCGGCGTGGCCCGCAGCGGCGCTGCAGTACCGGGGAGGCGGTTGCGGCCAGCACCATCATCGCGGCCAGGGGCAGGGATTTCAGGGCGCTGCCGAGCGGGTCGAGGCCGAGAACGTCCTGCAGGTAGTAGGTGGCGACGAACAGGGTGCCGAACATGGCCGCCGACGCCGCGAGCAGCGTGACGAGCGCCGAGGAGACGGCGGTCGACCGGAACACCTCCAGCGGGACCAGCGGGTTCGGGGCGTGGCGCTCGTGCCGCACGAAAGCCGCCCCCGCCGCGACGGCGGCGACGAGTCCCAGGGCGGCCGGGACGGTCCAGCCGGAGCGGGGCGCCCCGACGAGGGTGTGGACGAGACACACCAGGGCGGCCGCGAGGAGCACGGCACCGGGCAGGTCGAGTCGCACGTCGGTGCCCCGGGCGGGCCTCGGCACTCGTACGGTGAGTGCGAGCAGCCCGATCAGCAGCGCGGGAGCGACGTTGAGGAGGAAGACGGCTCGCCAGCCCCAGGGTGAGGAGGCCAGCGCGCCGCCGACCAGCGGGCCGGCCGCGGCCGCCAGCCCGATGGCCGCGGTGCGCAGGGCGATGGGCGTACCGAGCCGGTCGGGCGGGTAGACCGCGCGCAGCATCCCGAGCGTGGCGGGTTGCAGCAGGGCGCCGAAGACACCCTGGGCGACTCGCAGGCCGATCACCCACCCGATGCCGGGGGCCAGGGCGATCCCGGCCGACGTGAGGCCGAAGCCGAGGATTCCGAGGGCGAACAGCCGCTGGTGGCCGTACCGGTCACCGAGGCGGCCGGCGAGGACGAGCAGTCCGGCGACGGCGATGAGGTAGCCGGTGCTCGTCCACTGGACCTGGGCGAACGAGGCGTCCAGGTCCCGCTGGAGGGTGGGCTGGGCGACGGTCAGCACGGTGCCGTCGAGGGCGACGACGACGGCACCTGTGATGCTGCCCGCCAGGGTGAGCCGGCGGCCGGTGGCATCGGTGCTCATGGGGTGGCCTCCGCGGCGTCGGCCGGTCCGAGGTGGGCGTCCAGTGCGGCGCGCAGGAGCGGTTCGACGTCGTCGGTGCCGGTGGCCAGGGGCAGGCTGCCCCAGCCCCAGAGCTGGGCGATGCCGTGGAGGTTCGCCCACAGCGCGCCGGCCACGACCTTTGCCGGCGGCTCCGCGCCGGGCCGCACCCGGCCGACGAGGTCCTCCAGCACGGCGAACAGCGGGAGGCTGGTGTCCCGCAGCCCCAGCTCGCCGCTCTCCAGCAGGTCGTGCCGGAACATCAGCTCGAACATGCCGCGGTCGGTGCGAGCGAAGTCGAGGTAGAGCCGGCCCAGTGCGGCGAGCTGGTCGCGTGGGGGCGCCGTGCCGTCGCCGAGCGCCGCGGCGGCCCGGCCGGCGAGATCGTCGAAGCCCTGCCGGGCGATGGCCGACAGCAGGGAGAGGTGGGTGGGGAAGTACCTGCGCGGCGCTCCGTGCGACACCCCGGCCTGCCGGGCGATCTCCCGCAGGGAGAGGGCCTGTACGCCCTGACGGGTCACCAGTTCGACACCCGTGTCGATCAGTCGGGCTCGCAGAGCCGTGCCGTGCTCACTCATGGACACTGTCTACCAGTCGGCGTAGACAGTGTCTACTCCACTGGGGGTGGCGGTGCCCGTACCAGCTCACGGTGGAGCGGACCGGGGCGCCGTACGCCGGATGCGTCGCCCGGTCGACGACCGCACGACGGCTCGCGGCGGGCCTCCGGCCCCACGGCGGCTCGCCCGGTGACTCCTGGCGACTCCTGGCGACTGCGCCGGGGTCCAGCAGGGTCCGGACGCCCGGTGCGCGGCAGGCCGACCGGCGTGCGTCGACGGCGCGGGCGGTTCGGCGATCCCGGTGCGTCGCCGCACATCGGCGGCGGCCGGCTCCTCGCCGCGCCGCCCGCGTGGGCCTAGGCGCCTGCCCCGGCGACCCATGCGGTCGCGGTCGCTCCGGTTGCCGGGGTCGCTTCCGTTCCCGCGGTCGCTCCGGCGCCGCCTTCGGGGCCGACCGTCGCCGTGGCGCTGGGCGACAGTTTCCTTTCCGGCGAGGGCGGCCGGTGGCTGGGCAACACCGACCGTTACGACAAGGGCCGCCACGGCACCGACCGGGCGCGAACCGGTTCCGGCTACGACCCCGCCCGGGTCTACGGCGCGACGGGAGCCGTCGGCGGGTACCACCGGTCCGACGTCTCGGAGATCGACCGCGCGCCGCTCGCCGTCGACCGGTGTGTCAATCTCGGTCTGCTCTCGTCGTCGGCACCCGGCCGCTACACCTGTCTGGCGGACTACCTCGGTGACGGTACGCCCACCGCGATGCGGATCCGCCCGCTTCGGTAGCGCCCGCTCCGGGGTTCGACGGGCCGTTCCGGCGATTTCTGACGGCGCATCACACCGCTGGCGGAAAGGCGCCTGTACACCCCTGCGGCCCGGCCCTACTCTCAAGTCACTTTCGCTCCTCCTCGCACCCCCCCACATCATCGAATCCAGTTGTTCGAGGAGATCCCCATGGCAATGCTCAGCCCGCGCTCGCGCGCCCTTCTCGCGACGGCTTCCGGACTGGCGGCCGCGGCCGCGTTCACCCTCGGCGGCACCGGCGCCGCCAACGCCCTTTCCGGCGCCGCCGGTTCCACGACGGTCACCCCGGCCGGGCACTCCTTCGCCGCCAAGCTCACCGGCAAGGCCACCTTCACGTCCGGGTCGACCACCATGACCTGCACGGTCTCGTCCTCCGTGCCCACCACGGGCGGCAACAACCAGATCCCGGCCGCGCCCGGCAACCACAACGCCTCGGGACCGGTCAGCTCGACCATCAATCCGCCCACCTTCAGCAACTGCACGACGAGTGTCAGCGGGGTGGGCGTCACCGTCACGTCGAACGCGACCAACGGCTCCTGGAGCATCTCGGCGCAAGCCGGCGATCCGGTCACCGCCGGGCTGACCATGCCCAAGGGAGGCGTCGTCCTCAGGACGAGCGGGCTCGCGGCCTGCACGATCACCGCTTCCCCCGCCGGGTCGACGACGGTCTCCGGCACGTGGACCAACGGCGCCCCCTCGTCCCTGGCGATCGCGGGCGCCCCCGTTCCCGCCACGGTGACCGGTGGTTTCCTCTGCCCCACGGGCAATCAGACGGCCACCTTCTCGGCCACCTACGAGATCACGGACACCACGGACCCGAGTCAGCGGATCACCGTGACGAGCTGATCCTCCGCACCGCGCACCGCGCTCCGCGCACATATGAGGCCCCCGCCGTGCGGGGGCCTCATCCAATGGGTGATCACCTACGTGACCGCCGGCGCCCCTCGGTCGATACTGAGTCAGGTCCGAACACAGGAGGTACCCATGAGGATGCTCATCAACGTACCGGAGACCGTCGTCGCGGACGCGCTGCGCGGGCTCGCGGCCGCGCATCCCGACCTGACCGTGGACGTGGAGAACCGGGTGGTGGTGCGGCGGGACGCGCCCGTGGCGGGGAAGGTGGCGCTGGTGTCCGGAGGCGGCTCCGGGCACGAACCGCTGCACGCGGGGTTCGTCGGGCCGGGAATGCTGTCGGCGGCCTGCCCCGGTGAGGTCTTCACGAGTCCCGTTCCCGACCAGATGGTCCGGGCGGCGGCCGCGGTGGACAGCGGGTCCGGTGTGCTGTTCGTCGTGAAGAACTACACCGGGGACGTCCTCAACTTCGAGATGGCGGCCGAGCTCGCCGAGGACGAGGGTGTGCAGATCGCCAAGGTGCTCGTCGACGACGACGTGGCGGTCTCCGACAGTCTGTACACGGCGGGGCGGCGTGGCACCGGGGCGACGCTGTTCGTGGAGAAGATCGCCGGCGCGGCCGCCGAGGAGGGGGCGCCGCTGGAGCGCGTGGAGGCGATCGCCCGTCGGGTGAACGCGAGTTCCCGCAGTTTCGGCGTGGCGCTCAGCGCGGTCACCACTCCCGCGAAGGGCAGCCCGACGTTCGATCTGCCGCCCGGCGAGCTGGAGTTGGGCATCGGTATCCATGGCGAGCCGGGGCGTGAACGGCGGGCGATGATGACGTCGCGGGAGATCGCGGACTTCGCGGTGGACGCCGTGCTGGAGGATCTGAACCCGAGGGGGCCCGTGCTGGTCCTGGTCAACGGTATGGGCGCGACCCCGCTGCTGGAGCTGTACGGGTTCAACGCCGAGGTGCAGCGGGTGCTCGGCGAGCGGGGTGTCATGGCGGCCCGTACGCTCGTCGGAAACTATGTGACGTCGCTGGACATGGCAGGCTGCTCGGTCACCCTGTGCCAGGCTGACGAGGAGTTGCTCAGGCTGTGGGACGCGCCGGTGCAGACGGCCGCGCTCCGGTGGGGACGGTGATCGCGGTGATGGACGCGGACTTCTTCCGGCGGTGGATGACGAAGGCGGCGGCGGCCGTCGACCGCGAGGCGGACCGGCTCACCGAGCTGGACTCGGCGATCGGTGACGCCGATCACGGCACCAATCTGCAGCGCGGCTTCGCGGCCGTGACCGCGGCACTGGACAAGGAGCCGCCGCGGACCCCGGGCGCGGTGCTGATCCTCGCCGGCCGGCAGCTGATCTCGACGGTGGGCGGCGCGTCAGGACCGCTGTACGGGACACTGCTGCGGCGTACCGGCAAGGCGCTCGGTGACGCCGCCGAGGTCACGCCCGGGCAACTGGCCGACGCGCTGCGGGCCGGGGTCGCCGCGGTGGCGCAGCTCGGCGGGGCCGCGGCCGGCGACAAGACGATGCTGGACGCGCTGGAGCCGGCCGTGGAGGCGCTCGGCGCATCGTTCGCCGCGGCCGGGGAGGCGGCCGAGCGGGGGGCGGAGGCGACCGTGCCGATGCAGGCCCGCAAGGGCCGGGCGAGCTATCTCGGTGAACGCAGCATCGGGCACCGGGACCCCGGCGCCACCTCCTCCGCGCTGCTGATCGCGGCACTGGCCGAGGCGGAGGCGGCCTGATGGGGGCGCCGGTCGGGATCGTGCTCGTGTCGCACAGCGCTGCGGTCGCCTCGTCGGTCGCGGAGCTGGCGCGCGGTCTCGCGGGCGCCGGGCCGACCGCTCCGGTGGCGGCCGCCGGCGGCACGCCGGACGGCGGGCTCGGCACCAGTTCCGAACTGATCTCCGAAGCTGCCGCGTCGGTCGACGGCGGGGCCGGCGTGGCGGTGCTGGTCGACCTCGGCAGCGCCGTGCTGACGGTGAAGGCGCTCCTGGCGGAGGGGAACGAACTCCCCGACGGCACAAGGCTGGTGGACGCGCCGTTCGTCGAGGGAGCGGTGGCGGCCGTGGTCACGGCGTCGGCCGGCGGCGATCTCGACGCGGTGGTCACGGCGGCCTCGGAGGCGTACGGCTACCGCAAGGAGTGAGGCGGCCGGGGCGGCAGCCACGAGGGGTGGAGCGGGGCCGTGCGCCGGTGCGCGGGTTGTGATGGCCTGATCAACGCACTAATGTCACACCGCCTTGGTGTACGGGAAACCGGTGCGGTACCGGTGCGGCCCTCGCCACTGTGATCGGGAAGTCCGGCTCCATCCTTCGGGAAGCCACTGGACCACCGCGGGAGACCGTGGGGTCCGGGAAGGCGGAGTCGCGGCGGCATGACCCGTCAGCCAGGAGACCGGCCAGGGCGCGTTGTCCATCCACGAGGTGCTGGAGAGGGTCTCCCAACCATGCATATCGCCGAGGGGTATCTCCCCCCTGTGCACGCGGCCGCCTGGAGCGTCGCGGCCGCCCCCTTCGTCGTCCACGGCGTCCGCGCCCTGACCCGGGAGGTCAAGGCCAACCCTGAGTCCACTCTGCTGCTCGGTGCGTCCGGTGCCTTCACATTTGTCCTTTCGGCCCTGAAGATCCCGAGCGTGACGGGCAGTTGCTCGCACCCCACGGGCACGGGACTGGGCGCCATCCTCTTCCGGCCACCGATCATGGCGGTGCTCGGCACCATCACCCTGCTGTTCCAGGCGCTGCTGCTGGCGCACGGCGGTCTGACCACCCTGGGCGCGAACGCCTTCTCGATGGCGATCGTCGGGCCCTGGGCCGGCTTCGGGGTGTACTGGCTCCTGCGGCGGTTCGACGTGCCGCTGATGGTCAGCGTCTTCTTCGGCGCGTTCATCGCCGACATCACCACCTACTGCGTGACCAGCGTGCAGCTGGCGCTGGCGTTCCCGGACCCGAGCAGCGGTTTCATCGGCGCCCTCGGCAAGTTCGGCGGCATCTTCGCGGTCACCCAGCTTCCGCTCGCGGTCAGCGAGGGCCTGCTCACCGTGCTGGTGATGCGGCTGCTGATCCAGTCGAGCAAGGGGGAGCTGACCCGTCTCGGCGTGCTGCTCCAGCGCGGCCGCACGGACGAGAAGAAGGAGGCCGTGGCCTGATGAGCCGTAACGCCAAGATCAATACGCTGCTGCTGCTCGTCGTCGCGGCGCTCGCGGTCCTGCCGCTCGCCCTGGGCATGGGCGACCACAAGGAGGAGCCGTTCACGGGCGCGGACGGGCAGGCAGAGACCGCGATCACCGAGACGCATCCCGACTACGAGCCCTGGTTCAGCCCCCTGTACGAGCCGCCGTCCGGTGAGATCGAGTCGGCGCTGTTCTCCCTGCAGGCCGCGATCGGCGCCGGGGTGCTGGCGTACTACTTCGGGCTGCGCCGTGGCCGCCGGCAGGGCGAGGCCCGGGCGCGCGCCGAGGCGGCCGGTGCCCGGAGCGACGAGGCGGCCGAACCCGTGGCCGCCGACCGGCAGCCGTCCGCGTAGCCGCCGGTGCTGCCGATCGACGCGGCGGCGCACAGCAGTCGCTGGCGCCGCCGCCATCCGTGCGAAAAAGCGGTTCTCGGCTTCGGGCTGACGATCTGCGCGATCAGCCTGCCGGCGTGGCCCGGGGCCGTACTCGTCGCGGCCGCCACCCTGGCCGTGCTGCTCGGCCCCGCCGGCGTGGGCGGCCGGCAGCTGTGGCGGGCGTTCCGCATTCCGCTGGGCTTCTGTGTCACCGGCGCGGTACCGCTGCTGTTCCAGGTGGGCGGGGCGGGCGGGTTCGTGACGCTCGCGCCGGACGGGCCGGTACACGCGGGACAGTTGCTGCTGCGTACGTCGGCGGCGTCGCTCGGGGTGCTGCTGTTCGCGTTCACCACGCCGGTCTCGGACGTACTGCCGCGGCTGGTGCGGGCCGGGGTGCCGGCCCCGGTGGTCGACGTCGCGCTCGTGATGTACCGGATCAGCTTCCTGCTGCTGGACGCGGTGACCCGGATCCGGCAGGCACAGGCGGCACGCCTCGGGCTGACCACCCGCGCCGCGACGTGGCGTTCGCTGGCGGGCCTCGGCGCGACGGCCTTCGTCCGGGCCTTCGACCGCGCGGCCCGGCTCCAGACGGGGCTGGCCGGCCGCGGCTACGACGGGACACTGCGCGTCCTTGTACCGCAGGCGTCGGTGTCCGGGCGGTTCCTCGCCGCCACCGGGGCGCTGTTCACCGGTCTGGTGGCCCTCACTCTCGTACTCGAAAGGTTCCTGCCATGAATCCGTCCGCCGTCGTGGAACTCGTCGGTGCGGGATACGCGTACGAAGACGGGCCGGCCGTGCTGCGGGACGTGGACTTCGCGGTGCCCGAGGGGCGTTCGATCGCTCTCCTCGGCCGTAACGGCAGCGGCAAGACGACCATGCTGCGGCTGCTGAGCGGCGGGCTGCGGTGCGGGAGCGGCCGGCTGCGGCTGTCGGGCGAGGACGTGACGTACGACCGGGCCGGGCTGACCCGGCTGCGCACGACGGTGCAGCTCGTCGTGCAGGACCCGGACGACCAGCTCTTCGCCGCGTCGGTGGGGCAGGACGTGTCGTTCGGGCCGATGAACCTGGGACTGCCGGAGGACGAGGTGCGCGCCCGGGTCCGGGAGTCCCTGGAGGCGCTGGACATCACGGCGCTGGAGGACCGCCCCACGCATCTGCTGTCGTACGGGCAGCGCAAGCGGGCGGCGATCGCGGGCGCGGTCGCGATGCGGCCGCGGGTGCTGAT
This sequence comes from Streptomyces sp. STAM6, assembly GCF_054963715.1. Taxonomy (NCBI): domain Bacteria; kingdom Bacillati; phylum Actinomycetota; class Actinomycetes; order Kitasatosporales; family Streptomycetaceae; genus Streptomyces; species Streptomyces sp. STAM6. The sequence continues at coordinate 32,754 of NZ_JBUEFZ010000030.1, forward strand.
CCTGGACGAGCCGACAGCGGGCCTCGACCCGCACGGGCAGGAGCGGCTCCTGGAGGTGCTGGACCGGCTGCGGGAGGCCGGCACCACGGTGGTGATGGCCACCCACGACGTGGACCTTGCGCTGCGGTGGGCGGACGACGCGGCGGTGCTGTCCCCGGACGGACTGCGGACCGGCCCGGTGGCCGACCTGCTGGCCGACCGGTCCCTGCTGGACGCGGCGCGGCTGCGCCGGCCGTGGGGCATGGCGGTGGCGCGGGTGCTGCGCGAGCGCGGGCTGCTCGGGGAGCACGAGGCGGAGCCGCGCACTCCCGAGGAACTCGAGGCGTGGGCCGCGGCGGTCGGCGGGGCGTGATCCCGGCGGACCCGGTCGGCCGGGTCGGGGGGCCCGGCCGGCCGGCGACCGGCACGCGCCCGGGAGGCGGTACGCCTCCGAGACCGGCGGACGGCGGCATGAGGCGGTACGCCTGCGAGATCGGCGCGCGTCGGCGGGACGCGGTACGCCTGCGAGACCGGCGCGCGTGGGCATGAGGCGGTACGCCTCCGGGACTCGCGGGCGTCGGCGGGACGCGGTAGGCCTCGGAGGCGGTGGACGGTACGCGTCGGCGAGCGGTGGCGCCGGCAAGGGTACGGCGTCACCCGGCTCGGAGCCCCGGCGTCCCGGGAGCGGGATCAGGTCGGGGAACCCGGGGCCGGAACACCGGTGGTCGGGGCGTCGGACGGGGCCGCGGGCGGGCCGCCCGGCTCGAGGCCGGCGAGCAGCCGCTGCAGCGCCTCCTGGTCGGGGCCGACGAAGGGATCGGCCCCGGGCGCGCCACTGATCGTGTCGATCATCCGCTGCGCGAGTCCGGTGGCCGGCGGCAGGTGCGTGCTGAGGACGACCTCCGCGTCCATGTCCCGCAGCGGCTGGACGGTGGCGAGGTACTTGTCGACGTCCACGTTGTGCACCCAGGGGCTGTCGACCGCGGCCCACACCAGTTGCGCCGCCCTCAGCTGCTCCGCGACGAGCCCGCCGGCGTCGCCGCCGTCGGCGAGGTCCGCGCTGGGCATGGGCGCGCCGAAGCAGTCCGAGCTGAAGCAGGTGCGGGACCGGTCGTCGTAGAAGCCCACCGTGGCGGGGTTGTCGAAGAGCGGCGGCCGGAAGGCGGCGAGCGTGCGGTCGCCGACGTCCAGCGACTGGCCGGGGTTGAGCATGAAGACGCGGTCCAGGGGCAGCGGCCGCTCGGTGGACATGATCCCGGCACCGAGGAACGTGGTGACGACCCGGGCCTGCGGCGCCGCCTCCAGCAGCGCGAAGATGCCGCCGGTGTGGTCGCGGTCGGGGTGGGTCAGCCAGATCCAGCGCACGTCGACGGGATCGATCGCCGAGCCGACCGTTTCCAGGAAGTTGCGGTCCGGCAGGCTGAGGCCGGTGTCCACGACCACCGGTTCCTGGGCGTGCAGGACGAACGCGTTGACCGGCAGGAAGCCGATTCCGGGGACCTCGATGCTGTCGGCCAGGACCGTGACGTCACGGCCCGCCTTCTGAATGGTCATGGCGGAACTCCGATGCCCCCCGGGGTTGACAGATCGCGGCCGCCGGCCACAGGCCGCGGCGCACGCCGCGGCGCCTCCCTCTCCTCCATGGTGGGCTTCCTCCTCCATGGTGGGCTTCCTCAGGGCGTAGCGCAGCTCACGCCCGAAGCATTGTGCAACTTGTTGCATAAGGCTGCCTGCGTCGTCTAGAACTGGGGGACGACACCGCGCGAGGAGGCGCCCCATGACCCCGTCCCCGACCCCCACCCCGTACCCGCATCTGCTGAGCCCCCTGGACCTCGGCTTCACGACCCTGCCCAACCGGGTGCTCATGGGATCGATGCACATCGGGCTGGAGGAGGCCGAGAACGGCTTCGAGCGCATGGCCGCCTTCTACGCCGCGCGCGCCCGCGGCGGCGTCGGCCTCATGGTGACCGGCGGAATCGCGCCGAACGAGGCGGGCCGCCCCTACGAGGGCGGGGCCAAGCTCACCACCGAGGAGGAGGCGGCGAAGCACCGCGTCGTGACCGACGCCGTGCACGCCGCCGGCGGACGGATCGCCATGCAGATCCTGCACTTCGGCCGGTACGCCTACCACCAGGACCTGGTCGCCCCCAGTGCGCTGCAGGCGCCCATCAGCCCCTTCGTCCCGCACGCGCTCGGCGACGAGGAGGTCGAGCAGACGATCGAGGACTATGTGCGGGCCGCGGAGCTCGCCAAGTCCGCAGGGTACGACGGCGTCGAGATCATGGGCTCCGAGGGCTATCTGATCAACGAGTTCATCGCGGCGGCGACCAACCGGCGCGAGGACCGGTGGGGCGGGTCCTACGAGAACCGGGTGCGCTTCCCGCTGGAGATCGTCCGCCGCACGCGCGAGCGGGTCGGGCCGGACTTCATCCTCATCTACCGGCTCTCCATGCTGGACCTGGTCCCGGGCGGTTCGACGCTGGACGAGGTGGTCGCCCTCGCCAAGGAGATCGAGGCGGCGGGCGCGACACTCATCAACACCGGGATCGGCTGGCACGAGGCCCGCATCCCGACCATCGCCACCTCCGTCCCGCGCGGCGCGTACACCTGGGTCACCGAGCGGCTGATGGGCGCGGTGTCGGTGCCGCTGATCACCAGCAACCGCATCAACACCCCCGAGGTCGCCGAGCGGATCCTGGCCGAGGGGCGCGCCGACATGGTGTCGATGGCCCGGCCCTTCCTCGCCGACCCCGACTTCGTGGCCAAGGCCCGCGACAACCGGCCCGAGGCCATCAACACCTGCATCGGCTGCAACCAGGCCTGCCTGGACCACACCTTCAGCGGCAAGCTCACCTCATGCCTGGTCAACCCGCGGGCCTGCCACGAGACCGAGCTGGTCCTCTCCCCCACCCGTCTGCGCAAGCGGATCGCTGTCGTCGGGGCCGGACCGGCCGGGCTGGCCTGCGCGGTCTCGGCCGCCGAGCGCGGCCACGACGTCACGCTGTTCGACGCGGCCGGGGAGATCGGCGGTCAGCTCAACATCGCCAAGCGCGTACCGGGCAAGGAGGAGTTCGACGAGACGCTGCGCTACTTCCGCACCCAGCTCGATCAGCACGGCGTGGAGGTCAGGCTCGACACCTACGCCACGGCCGAGCTGCTGACCGGCTACGACGAGGTCGTGGTGGCGACGGGCGTCACGCCCCGCATCCCGGAGATCGAGGGCGTCGACCACCCGAAGGCGGTCAGCTACCTGGACGTGCTCCGCGACGGGGCCCCGGTCGGTGAGCGCGTGGCGATCGTCGGTGCGGGCGGCATCGGCTTCGACGTCGCCGAGTTCCTCACCGACGGCGGCGAGGGCGCGAGCCAGGACGCGGAGACCTACTTCCGCCAGTGGGGCGTCGACACGTCGTACGGCGAGCGCGGCGGGCTGCGCGCGCCCGAGCGCCCGAAGCCGCGGCGCCAGGTGCACCTGCTCCAGCGCAAGACGTCCAAGGTCGGCGCGGGTCTCGGCAAGACGACGGGCTGGATCCACCGCACCGAGCTCAAGCACCGTGGTGTGACCATGGTCGCGGGCGCCACGTACGAGCGGATCGACGACGAGGGCCTGCACATCACGGTCGGCGGCGAGGCGCACACCGTCCCGGCCGACACGGTCGTGCTGTGCACCGGTCAGGAGCCGCGGCGGGAGCTGTACGACGAGCTGCTCGCGGCGGGGCGTTCGGTGCACCTGATCGGAGGCGCCGACGTGGCGGCGGAGCTGGACGCCAAGCGCGCCATCGACCAGGGCACGCGGCTGGCGGCCACCCTGTGACGGCCCGTCTCTAGGATGCGGTCATGTCACTCCCGCACGCGATCCTCACCGCTCTGCTCGAGAAGCCGTCCTCGGGTCTGGAACTGACCCGGCGCTTCGACCGGTCGATCGGCTACTTCTGGTCGGCCACCCATCAGCAGATCTATCGCGAGCTGGGGAAACTCGAACAGGCGGGGCACATCCGCGCCCTGCCGGCCCAGGTGCCGGCCCGCGGGCAGAAGAAGGAGTACGAAGTCCTGCCCGCGGGCCGCGCGGAGCTGACCGAATGGGTCCGCCGCAGCGAGGACCCCAAGCCCATCCGGGACGCGCTGCTGCTGCGGTTGCGCGCGGCGGCGGTGGTCGGCACCGAGGGGTTCGAGGACGAGCTGCGGCGCCATCTCTCCCTGCACCGGGCGCAGTTGGAGGAGTACCTGGGGATGGAGGAGCGGCAGTTCCCGCCGGAGCGGGACACCGAGGCGGACCGGCTGCGGCATCTGGTGCTGCGTGGGGGCATCGAGCTGGAACGGTTCTGGACGGCCTGGCTGACGGAGGCTCTCGCGGAGTTCGAGCGGCTCGGCCGCCGCCCCCGCGATTGCTAATGGCAATCATTTTCATATAGCGTGGCGGCCACCGACGACGACGGAGGTCCGAAGAGTCATGGCCGTACCCAAGCGGAAGATGTCCCGCTCCAACACCCGCCACCGCCGCGCCCAGTGGAAGGCGAGCACCCCCCAGCTGGTGCCCCTCACGATCGACGGCACCGTCCACCACGTGCCGCAGCGCCTGGTGAAGGCGTACGAGCGCGGTCTGATCCGCCTGGAGGGCCGAGCGCGATGACGACGGCCACGGCGACCGCCGGCGACCGGCGCCTCCCGGTCACGGTCCTCTCCGGCTTCCTCGGCGCCGGCAAGACGACCCTGCTCAACCACGTCCTGGGCAACCGGGAAGGCCTGCGGGTCGCCGTGATCGTCAACGACATGAGTGAGGTCAACATCGACGCCGCCCTCGTGCGCGGCGGTGAGGCGGCTCTCTCGCGCACCGAGGAGCGTCTGGTCGAGATGACCAATGGATGCATCTGCTGCACTCTGCGGGACGACCTGCTGGAGGAGGTCGACCGCCTCGCCCGCGAGGGCCGCTTCGACCACCTGCTCATCGAGTCCAGCGGCATCTCCGAGCCGATGCCGGTGGCCGCCACCTTCGCCTTCCCCCGCGACGACGGCGCCACCCTCGGCGACCTGGCCCGGCTGGACACCATGGTCACGGTCGTCGACGCGGTGAACTTCCTGCCCGAGCTGGCGGGCGGTGACGAACTCACCGCGCGCGGCCTCGACCAGTACGAGGACGACGAGCGGACGGTGAGCGACCTGCTGATGGACCAGATCGAGTTCGCCGACGTGATCGTCGTGAACAAGCTCGATCTGGTCACGCGGGCGGACGTGGTACGGCTGACGGCCGCGCTCACCCGGCTCAACCCGGCTGCGCGCGTGCTGACCGCCGAGCGCGGCCGGGTGGATCCCGCCGAGATCCTCGGCACCGGCCTGTTCGACCTGGAGCGCGCCCAGCAGGCGCCCGGCTGGGTCATGGAGCTCAACGGCGACCATGTTCCGGAGACCGAGGAGTACGGCATCTCCTCCACCGTCTACCGGGCCGACCGCCCTTTCCACCCCGGACGCCTGTGGACGTTCGTCACCGAGGGACTGGACAGCGGGGCGTACGGACAGGTGCTGCGCTCCAAGGGGTTCTTCCGGCTGGCCGGGCGGGACCGGGTGACGGGTCTGTGGTCCCAGGCCGGAGCCGTCGCCCGGTTCGAGCCGTCCGGCGTCCGTGAGCCCGGTGACCAGGACCAAGGCCGGGGCCAGGAGCTGGTCTTCATCGGCACCGGCCTGTGCGCCGAGGCCCTGCACCGGGCGCTGGACGCCTGCCTGGTGAGCGGCGAGGAGACCGGCCCGTGGGCCGATCCCTTCCCGGCCTGGGACGTGCACGCCGCCGACGACGTCTGCGAGCACGAACCGGCGGCCTGAGGAACGGGCCTCACGCCAGTGCGGCCTTGCGCCACGCCGACTCCCGCAGCAGCCGCAGCCCGTTGAGGCCGACGAGGACCGTGGAGCCCTCGTGGCCCGCGACGCCGAGCGGCAGCGGCAGGTGCCCGGCCAGGTCCCAGATCACCAGGGCGCCGATGCAGACACCGGCGATCACCAGGTTCTGCACGACGAGCCGGCGGGCCCGCCGGGAAAGCGCCACCACGGCCGGGACGGCGGCCAGTTCGTCGCGTACGACCACGGCGTCGGCGGTCTCCAGGGCCAGGTCGGAGCCGGCCCGGCCCATCGCGATCCCGCTGTGTGCGGCGGCCAGCGCCGGGGCGTCGTTGACACCGTCGCCGACGACGAGGGTGCGCTTCCCCGCCCGCTCCCACTCCCGCACCGCCGCCACCTTGTCCTCGGGCAGCAGCCCGGCACGCACATCGGTGACACCGGTCTCCCCGGCGATGTGCCGCGCCGCCGCCTCGTTGTCTCCGGTCAGCAGCGTCGGTGCGGTGCCGCTGAGACGGGCGAGTGCGGCGACCGCTTCGGGGGCGCCGGCACGCAGCCGGTCGGCGATCCCGAGGACGGCGACGGCGGCACCGTCGACCGTGACCACGACAGCGGTCCGCCCCGCCGCCTCGACGTCCCGGACCGCGTCGGCCCGCCGGCCCGCGGGGGCTTCCCCGAGGGCGGCCGGTTCCGCCGGGCGGCCGACGGTGACCTCGCGGCCGCCGACCAGGGCCCGCACGCCGCGGCCGGGGGCGGAGCTGAACTCCTCCGCCGTCGGCACCGGCAGGCCGCGGTCACGGGCGGCGGCCACGATCGCACGTGCCAGGGGGTGTTCGCTGGAAACCTCGGCCGCGGCGGCCAGGGACAGGACCTCCGGCCCGGTCATGGAGTCGGTCACGAGCCGGACGTCCGCGAGGCGTGGCGCGCCCTCGGTGAGCGTGCCGGTCTTGTCCAGCGCGACCCGGTCCACCTGGCCCAGCCGCTCCATCACCACGGCCGACTTGACCAGCACCCCGTGCCGGCCGGCGTTGGCGATCGCGGAGAGCAGGGGCGGCATCGTGGCGAGGACCACCGCGCAGGGGGAAGCCACGATCATGAAGGTCATGGCGCGGAGCAGCGTCCCGGTGAAGTCGGCGCCGAACGCGAGGGGCACGGCGAACAGCGCGCGCCTGGTCGACGTCGCTCGCGCCGTCGAGGACCGTGCCGTCGGCCGGCAACCGCTCCCCCGGGCGCACGAGGACGGTGTCCCCGGCCCGCAGCTCGGCGACGTCGACCGCTTCCTCGGCGTCGCCGGTGAGGCGCACGGCCCGGGCGGGGGCGAGGTCCAGCAGGCCGCGGACCGAGTCGGCGGTGCGGCGGGTCGCGAGGGCCTCCAGCGCCCCCGACACGGCGAAGATCACGATCAGCAGTCCGCCGTCCAGGAACTGTCCGATGGCGGCGGCACCGACCGCGGCGACCACCATCAGCAGGTCGACGTCGAGGGACTTCCCTCGCAGCGCCCGGAGCCCCGCCCAACCGGGCTCCCAGCCCCCGGCGGCGTAGCACACGGCGTACAGCGGGCCCCACGCCCAGGCGGGGGCGCCGGCCAGATCGAGCGGGAGCGCGGCGAGGAAGGCGAGGGCCGACAGCGCGGCCCAGCGGACCTCGGGCAGCGCGAACGGTCCGGTGCGCCGCGCGGGGGCGGGGCCGGCGGCGGGCGGTACGGCGGTGGGGGCGTCGTCCGGGGACGCCTCGGCGGAAGCCACCGGGGAGGACATCGGGGCACACCTCATCACGGGCAGGGGGCACGGGCAGGAACGGCCGGCACCCACACCATAGCGGAACACATGAAGAGCTCTTCATCTGTGCGGGTGCACATCCCGTTACGATGACCTGCATGGGACATGGTGTGAACGGTGAGACGACCCCCGCGGCCCGCCTCGACGCGGACGCCGCCGCCACGATCGCCGCCACCCTCCAGGCCCTCGCCACGCCGTCCCGGCTGATGATCCTCACCCGGCTGCGGCAGAGCCCCTGCGGCGTGACCGAGCTGGCCGAGTCGGTGTCGATGGAGCAGTCCGCCGTCTCCCACCAGCTGCGCCTGCTGCGGACGCTGGGCCTCGTCACCGGTACGCGCCAGGGCCGGCGGATCGAGTACAGCCTCTACGACAACCATGTCGCCCAACTCCTGGACGAGGCCGTCTACCACATCGAGCACCTCAGACTCGGCGCGCGCGATCTCCCTCAACCGGCGGGTGACAGCGGGCAGTCGTAGAGCGACGATCCGGTGGTGCCGCCGTGACCTGCGTGCTCACCCGCGCCCGCCGCCGCGACGGCGGAGCTGCGGCGGCGACCGCGGGGAGGGCCGCGGTCCGACCGGTGCTCAGGCACCGGGCCACAGCAGCCGTTCCTCCTCGCGCGGCGCGTGGACGACGGTGGCGCCCCCGGCGTCGTAGGTCATGACCGGTCGGCTCGCGTCCCAGGCGGGCCAGCCGGGTCCGCCGGTCTTCGCGAACCGCACCCACGCGGCGTGCATGGCGTCGGCCAGGGGCTGCGGCGGGTTCGGTCCGCTCAGGGTACGGGCCTCCGGCCGGTCCAGGGTGTCGAAGACGAAGCCGACCTCCAGGGCGTGGCAGGCGCCCAGTCCGGGCACCCCGGACCGCCAGCCGAACTCGTAGACGTAGGACCTGCCGGGGTGGCCGTCGGCGAGCCGGAGCAGCGGCAGCCGCAGCAGCGCGTCGGTGGCGATCAGGCCGAGGATCTCGGCGCGGGTCGCCCCCGGACGGCCGCGCCGGTACGCCGCGAACACCTCGGGGCCGCAGCCGTATCTGCGGCGGGCGACGGTCTCCAGGAGCGGGCCCAGGCGGTCGACGCGCGGCAGCAGGCCGTTGGGGACCAGCCACAGCCGGTACTCCTCGGTCGTGGTGCCCAGCAGCAGCTCCAGCTCCGGGTCGGCGCCGCCGGTGAGCGCCTCGGCCGGGTCGCGCGTCAGCACGTCCCCGTCGACGACGAGGCCGAAAGCCGCGCCGCCGGTGAGCGGGCCGGCGAGCCGGGTGGCCGAGTGCTGGGCGGCGAGCAGCCGGGCCGGGGGGACGTCGGCGAGCGCCCGCGCGGTGGCGGGGACGTTCAGCCGTGCGGCGATCCTGCGGGTGGTGCGGCGCAGCCGCTCTCGGGGCAGGGCCTCGGGCGCGCCGGACTGCAGCACCGCCCGCCGGAACAGGCCTTGGGCGGGCGGGCTGGTGAGCAGGGCACCGATGCTGATGGCCCCGGCGGACTCGCCGAAGACGGTGACGCGCCGGGGGTCGCCGCCGAAGGCCGCGATGTTGTCGCGCACCCACTCCAGTGCGGCGATCTGGTCGCGCAGTCCGAGGTTGGCGGGTGCGTCGGGGAAGAGTCCGAAACCCTCGATACCGAGGCGGTAGTTGAGGGAGACCAGCACGATCCCGTCACGGGCGAAGGCCCGGCCGTCGTAGACGGGGGCGGCGGAGGTGCCGCGGGTGAGCGCGCCGCCGTGGATCCACACCATGACCGGGAGGTCGGCCCCCGGGGCCGGTTCGGGGGTCCACACGTTGAGGTTGAGGATGTCCCGGCCGGGCACGACGGGGTCGGCGAGCAGGGCGGCGTACGCGGGCGTGTAGGGCGGCTTGGGAGGTGTGGGACCGAACACGCCGGCATCCCGTACGCCTTCCCAGGGCTTCGGCCGGACGGGGGCGCGGAAGCGGTTCTCGCCGTAGGGGGCGGCCGCGTAGGGGATGCCTCGGAAGACGGCGACGCCGTCCGCCTCGGTACGGCCGCGCACGGCGCCGTACACGGTAGTGATCACCGGGTCCATCGGCTCACCGTACGGTACGGGGCCCGCCCGGCCGGCGCGTCAGGGCCGCATGACGACCTTCACCACGCCGTCGTCCTTGTGCTGGAACATCTTGTACGCGTGCGGGGCGTCGGCCAGCGGCAGGTGGTGCGTGGCGAAGTCGTCCACGCCGAGCGGGTCCTCGTCGGTGAGCAGGGGCAGGATGTCGTCGGTCCAGCGGCGGACGTTGGCCTGGCCCATCCGGAGCTGGATCTGCTTGTCGAACAGCGTCCGCATCGGCAGGGGGTCGGCGGCGCCGCCGTACACCCCGCTGAGGGAGATGGTGCCGCCGCGCCGGACCAGGGCGACGGCGAGGTGGAGGGCGGCCAACCGGTCGACGCCGGCCTTCTGGGTGAGGCGGGCCGCCCAGGCCCTGGGCAGCAGTCCGGCGGCCTGCTGCTGCGTGCGGGCGACCGGGCTGCCGTGGGCCTCGGTGCCGACCGCGTCGATGACGGCGTCGGGCCCGCGACCCCGGGTGAGCTCACGGACGGCGTCGGCGAGCTCGTCCTGGTCACCGAAGGCGGTCAGGTCGAAGACCTCGACACCGCGGGCGGCGGCGCGGCCCAGGCGTTCGGGCACCAGGTCGACACCGATGACCTGGGCGGCACCCTGGTGGAGGGCGATGCGGCAGGCCATGTCGCCGATCGGGCCCAGGCCGAGGACGGCGACCGAGCCGCCCGGGGGGATGTCGGCGTACTGCACGGCCTGCCAGGCGGTCGGCAGGACGTCGGAGAGGTACAGGTAGCGGTCGTCCGGCGGGCCGTCGGGGACCTTGATGGGGCCGAACTGGGCCTGCGGGACGCGCAGGTACTCGGCCTGGCCACCGGGCACGGCGCCGTACAGCCGGGAGTAGCCGAAGAGGGCCGCACCCATGCCCTCCTCCGCGACCTGGGTGATCTCGCACTGGGTGGTCAGGCCGGCCGTGCACATCCAGCAGTGCCCGCAGGCGATCTGGAAGGGGACCACGACCCGGTCGCCGGTCTCCAGTCCGGTCACCGCGGCGCCGACCTCCTCGACGATGCCCATCGGTTCGTGGCCGAGGATGTCACCGGCGTTCATGAACGGGGTGAAGACCTCGTACAGATGCAGGTCCGACCCGCACAGGCCGGTGGAGGTGACCTTGATGATCGCGTCCGTCGGCTCCTCGATCACCGGGTCGGGCACTGTTTCCACGCGCACATCCCGCTTGCCCTGCCATGTCACGGCCCTCATCGCGCTGTCCCTTTCACCGGTTCCTGTGGGGGGCGCGGGCCGGGTACCCGGGGGTGCCGGAGGTGAATCCGTTTCGGCCAGAGTGGGCGGCGGAACCGGGGAGGCCCTTCCAAATAGGTTTAGACCAATGATAGGCATTGATCACCCACACGGCACGCTCGACTACGCTGAGCGAAGGAAATTGAGGGTTGAACATGGCTGAGCCTCAGGCCCCCGCGGCACTTCCGCTCTACCTCCAGGTGGCCGCCGCGCTGCGCGACGACCTCACCCAGCAGCGCATCGCACCCGGCACCCGGCTGCCGTCGGAGCGCTCCCTCGTGCACCGCTTCCGGGTCAACCGGCAGACCGTGCGCAGCGCGCTGCGACTGCTGCGCGACGAAGGCCTCGTGGTCACCGAACGGCGCGGCACGTTCGCCGCGCCGGCCGGCGCACGGAACCCGGCGCCCGTTCTGAGCGCCGGGCTCCTGGACTTCCCGTGCGGCGGCGCCCCTGAGACGACCACCGAGACGAGCCTGGCGTGGGAGCCCGCCCCGCAGGGCCCCGCCGAGCGCCTGGGCCTGCTGCCCGGCGAGCCGTCCCTCGTGCACCGCCAGCGGGTCCTGGACCGCACCGGCACGCCCGTCCGTCAGGCCCACTCCCGCTTCTCCCGGTACGCGCTGGCCGAGGTGCCCGAACTGGCCCGCTACCGGCGGACGGAGGCGTGGCCCGAGCGGCCCGATCTGCGGCCGCTGTACCACTGGATGCACCGGGCGGGGCTGCGGCTGACGCGCCGGGAGTCGATCGGCGTCGGCCGCCCCTCGGGGGCCACCTGTCTGACGGTCCAGCGGTCCGTGTACGACCAGCACGGCCATGCGCTGGAGCTCACCGGCATCCGTTTCGCGCCCGAATCGGCGCCGCTGACCTACGAGTTCACCGACTGACCTGACTGACCGGCAGCCCACGGGCCGTGCCCTAGACGATGCCCTCCGAGATCTCGGCCTGCTCGCGTGCGTTGCCGTACGCGGCGGGAGTGCCGTAGGAGCGGCGCGCGACGTACCACCACACACTGGCCAGGATCAGCACCACCGCCAGCGCGATCACGGCGTAGTTCATGGTGTCGACGGTCACCGGGGACTTCTGCGGCAGGCAGAACAGCACCGTGACCAGCGCCACCCACACGACCGCCGTCCAGCCGACGGGCTTGCTCCACCGGCCGAGGCTCCACGGCCCGGGCTCGAAGCGGTTTCCGGCCCGCAGCCGGAGGAAGATCGGAATCGCGTACGCAGGGGTGATGCCGATGACGTTGATCGCGGTGACCGCGCCGTAGGCGGTCGCCGAGTAGAGCGAGGGCACGGCCAGCAGACAAGCGACCGCCACCGACAGCCACACCGCGTTGGCCGGGGTCTGGGTCCGGGCGCTCACCTTGCGCCACAGCGCGGAGCCGGGCAGGGCGTTGTCCCGGCTGAAGGCGAACACCATGCGGCTGGCCGCGGCGACCTCGGCGTTGCCGCAGAACAGCTGCGCCACGATCACCACAAGCAGCAGGGCCGAGGCGCCACCGCTGCCGAGCGCGTCGATCAGGATCTGCGCGGGCGGCACGCCGGTGGCGCTGTTCTGCGTTCCCGTGTAGTCCTGGATCGCGAAGGTCAGCCCGGCGAGCAGAGCGAATCCGGCGGCCCAGGAGACCCAGATCGCCCGGACGATACCCTTGGCGGCCGAGACGGAGGCGTTGGACGTCTCCTCGGACAGGTGGGCCGAGGCGTCGTAGCCGGAGAAGGTGTACTGCGCGAGCAGCAGGCCGATCGCCGCCACGTAGAACGGGTTGGCCCAGCCGGTGTCGTTGACGAACTCGGTGAAGACGAATCCGGCGGACTGGTGGCGCTCGGGCACGACCGCCAGCGCGCCGACGATCAGCGCCACGCCGCCCAGGTGCCACCACACGCTGATGGAGTTGAGCACGCTCACCAGACGGACGCCGAAGAGGTTCAGCACGGCGTGCAGCAGCAGGATGCAGACGAAGATGACGAACGTGGAGCCGGGAGTGGGCACGAAACCGAACCGCAGGTTGAGGAAGGCGCCGGTGAACAGCGCCGCACCGTAGTCGATGCCGGCGATGGCGCCGAGCAGTCCGAGCAGATTGAGCCAGCCGGTGTACCAGCCCCAGCGGCGCCCGCCGAGCCGGTCCGCCATGTAGTACAGGGCTCCGGAGGTCGGGTAGGCACTGGTGACCTCGGCGAGTGCCATGCCCACGCACAGCACGAACAGACCGACGCCGGCCCAGCCCCACATCATGACGGCCGGACCGCCGGTGCCGAGTCCGAAGCCGTACAGCGTCATGCAGCCGGAGAGGACCGAGATGACGGAGAAGCTGATGGCGAAGTTGCCGAAGCCGCCCATGCGGCGGGCCAGCACCGGTTGGTAGCCGAGCTCCCTCAGCCGCTGTTCTTCGTCCCTGGGCGTGGCCTTCTCTTCCGAGCCGGCCCATATGGTGCGGGACACAGTGGTACCTCCTCTTTTTTGGGCTCGCTTCGCTTCCGGGGCGCCTGGTGCGGGTCGGCGGTCGATCTCCCCCTACGCCCTGCGGGCGTGGGAGGTGCCCCTGCCCGGTCCCTCGTTCCTCGGGACCCGCACGGGTTCTCCCTCTCGACACCGGTGCGCCCCTTCGGCTCACTCACCCGGTCGGTGAGCGGGTGGTCGGGCAGGGCGGACGGCCGGGCACGGCCGTGGGTGGAGACGCTCAGCGGTCACCGGCCACCGACAGGCAGCGGGTGCGGGCACGGGTGAACACCTCTTCGGCCAGCCGCCGGTCTCCGGGGTCGCGGGTGCGGTAGGCCCAGGGGTGCGGGGTGTAGTACGGGCCGAGTGCCCGGAACACCCGGGCCGCGTCATGGAAGCGGAGCGCTCCCCACAGGGCGTGCGCGAGATGGTTGAGGTCGAGCAGGGAGGACGTGGCCGGGTGGGCGTGGTCGAACCAGGCGAGCAGGGCCCGTTCGGCGTCACGGGTCGCGTCCTCGGCGACCCAGTGCAGATCGAGGGCCTTCTCCTGGCCGTTTTCGCGGCGGTAGCGCTCGACCCGCGCGTAGAGCGGGAGGGCGTGCAGGGCGGAACCGGGAGGTGCCGACGCGGCCGCCCACTGGACGAAGTTGACGGCCTCGGACAGCCGGCCCGAGCGGCGTGCGTATACGAACTGCAGCATCCGGTGGTAGGCCTCGCGGTTGTGCGGGTCGCGTTTGTCCGCCTCGGCGAGCAGGCCCCAGGGGCCGGGCGGCAGCATGGGCCCGGGTGGCAGCACCCGGTGCTCCTCCATCGCCTGTTCGTCGTCGAGCACGGAGAGGGCGAGCAGACAGACCCAGGGCACCGGATCGGCGGGCGCCGCCCCGGCCGCGTCCCGGCAGGCCTCCCAGGCGGGGTACCACAGTTCGCGGGTGCGGGGGTGGCCCTCGCGGTGGGCGCGTACGGCACGCTCCACCGCGACCCGGGTGTGCATCACGGTGGCGGCGACGCTGTGCGGTTCCTCCGCCCGCCAGGTCTCGACGACGTCGGAACCTGCGGCGACGGCTGCGAGCACCTGGGTGCGCTGGGTCCACAGCGCCCAGCCGGGTGTCTCGCCCAGGAGCCGGGCCATCGAGAGCCAGCGTCCGGTCCGTAAGTCCTGGACCACTCCGCGCAGTGCGTTGTCGTGGCCCGCGGGGTGGTAGACGGGCCGGAAGTCGTGGCCGGCCATCACCTCGCCCCGACCGGAGGGCGGACCGGGCGGGCCGGTGTGGATGTGGTGGTCATGGGTCCTCTGAGCGGGGGGTGGGGGCGTCCCGGCGGTCGGTCGCGACGCTGCGACCGGTGCCGGTCCTGGAGAGAGACCGAACTGCAAGACGACTACGAGCCGTTGATCGGCGATCACTATAGGCGCCTCTTGGACGCTTGGGGTCCATTTTTGTCGAGGATCGTAATCAACTGATTACATCCGCTCAGGCGGACACCTTGACCCGGCCGAGGGGGCTGCTGAAGTCTTCCGTGCGAAGATCGGGACCGCCGCAGATACTTCGGCACATTCCTTCATCCACAAGGGAGTTGAGCGATGACCGGGCCCGTACTGGCCGTCGACCAGGGCACCTCGGGCACCAAGGCCCTGGTGATCTGCCCCGAGCGAGGCGTGATCGGCTCCGGGGGCGCGCCGGTGCGTCCACGGCATCTGCCGGGCGGCCGCGTCGAGGTCGACCCCCGGGAACTCCTCGACTCCGTCCTCGACGCCGGCCGGCAAGCCCTGGCGGCGGCCGGGGAGCCGGTGGCGGCGGTCGGCCTGGCCAACCAGGGCGAGACGGTGCTGGCGTGGGACCCGGCGACCGGTGCGCCCCTCACCGACGCCCTCGTCTGGCAGGACAAGCGGGCCGAGCCGCTGTGTGGCGAACTCGTCCCGCACGGAGAGGCGTTGCGGGAGCTCACCGG
This sequence comes from Streptomyces sp. STAM6, assembly GCF_054963715.1. Classification (NCBI taxonomy): domain Bacteria; kingdom Bacillati; phylum Actinomycetota; class Actinomycetes; order Kitasatosporales; family Streptomycetaceae; genus Streptomyces; species Streptomyces sp. STAM6. Next base: position 48,016 of record NZ_JBUEFZ010000030.1, read on the forward strand.
GCTGCCGCTCGACCCGTACTTCGCGGCGCCCAAGATGGCGTGGATTCGCCGCCATCTGACTCGCGCGGGCGTGGTCACCACCAGCGACGCCTGGCTGATCCACCGGCTGACCGGCGCGTTCGTCACGGACGCCGCGACGGCCGGCCGCACCCAGCTGCTCGACCTCGACCGGGTGGAGTGGTCGCCGGAGGCGCTGGAGGTCTACGGGCTCTCCGGCGAGCGGCTCCCCCGGATCACCGACGCGGCGGGAGAGGTGGGGACCACCACGGCGTTCGGCTCCGCCCTTCCGCTGACGGGCCTGCTCGTGGATCAGCAGGCGGCGCTGCTCGCGCAGGACGTGACCGAGCCCGGCGGCGCCAAGTGCACCTACGGCACCGGCGCGTTCCTCCTCGCCCAGACCGGCGACCGCCCGCGGCGGGGGGAGTCCGGGCTGGTCAGCTGTGTGGCGTGGCGGCTCGCCGGGCGGACCAGCTACTGCCTCGACGGACAGGTCTTCACGGCGGCGTCCGCGGTGCGCTGGCTCACCGACCTCGGCGTCATCACGGGCGCGGCGGATCTGGACCCGGTCGGCACGTCCGTGCCGGACGCGGGCGGGGTCACCTTCGTCCCGGCCCTGGCCGGCCTGGCGGCGCCCTGGTGGCGCGGTGATGTGCGCGGCTCGGTGACCGGGCTCGGGCTGGACACCACGGCCGGGCACCTGGTGCGGGCCCTGTGCGAGGGCGTCGCGGCGCAGGTGGTGGAGCTGGCCGGGGCGGCGGCCGCCGATCTGGGATCACCGCTGACGTCGCTGCGGGTCGACGGCGGGCTGACCCGGTCCGCGCTGCTGATGCAGACGCAGGCGGATCTCCTGCAGCGGCCCGTGGAGGTCTCGGCACTGCCCGATGTCACGGCGCTGGGCGTCGGCGTTCTCGCCCGGATGGGCCTCGATCCCGCGCTGCGGCTCGGCGAGGCCGTGCCCGAGTGGAAACCCGCGGCCGTCTACGAGCCGCGGATCGCGGCCACCGAGGCCGCCGAGCGGATGGCCGCCTTCCGCACGGCGGTCGGGAGGCTGCTCGACCGGTCCGGATGAACACCGGGCATGATGACCGGCATGACCGATCACCCGTTACCCCCTGTCGAAGCACTGCTCGTCGTCGACGTCCAGTCCGCGTTCATGTCCGGCGAGGGCGCCATTCCCGAGGCCGAGCGGGTGCTCGGGCGGACGTCCGCTTTGCTCGCGGCGGCACGGCGCGCCGGCGCGCTCGTCGTGCACCTCCAGAACGACGGCCCCGCCGGGGCCGACGACGAGCCGGGGACGCCCGGCTGGGAGCTGTGTCTGCCGGTCCGGGAGGGTCCTTCCGAGTTCGTGGTCCGCAAGTCCGGGGACGACGGCTTCCACGAGACCCCACTGGGCAAGCTGCTCGCCGACGCCGGGGTTCGGTCGCTGGCCGTCTGCGGGGTCATGTCGGAGATGTGCGTCGGCGCGACCGCGCGGACCGCGCTGGAGCGGGACTTCCGGGTCGTCGTGCCGCACGACGCGCACGGGACGTACGACATCCCGGCCGCACCCGGCATCGCCGGGGCCGTGCCGGCGGCGATGGTGTCCCGGGTCGCCGAGTGGGCGCTCGGCGACGAGGTGGAGATCGTCGCCCGGGCGTCCGGGGTCCGGTTCACGGCTCCAGTGCGGCCCTGAGCCACCCGGGGTACCGGTGCACGGCTCCAGTGCGGCCCCGAGCCACCCCGGGGTTACCGGTGCACGACCGGAGCGCGGCCCCCGGCCGGGTCGCTGTTGCGGTTTCGGCAACGCGTGTTGCCGTACTCGGGAATGGCGGGCTGGAATGGCGGTATGGACCTCTCCCCCGCCATCGACCGCACCCTGTCCGAGGTCGGCCCGCGCCTCAAGCGCCTGCGCGTCGACCGCGGGGTGACCCTGGCGGCGCTGTCGGCCGCCACCGGCATCTCCAAGAGCACGTTGTCCCGGCTGGAGTCCGGGCAGCGGCGGCCCAGCCTGGAGCTGCTTCTGCCCATTTCACAGGCCCACCAGGTGCCGCTGGACGAGCTGGTGGGCGCGCCGGAGGTCGGCGATCCCCGCATCCGGCTGACGCCGCGGCGGATGCGCGGCGGCGCCACGGTGCTGCCGCTGACCCGGCAGCCGGGACCGCTGCAGACGTTCAAGATGGTCCTCCCCGCCGACCGGAGTAAACCGGAGCTGTGCACCCACGAGGGGTACGAGTGGTTCTACGTCCTGTCCGGGCGGCTGCGTCTGGTGCTGGGCGAGCACGACCTGGTCCTGGGGGCGGGCGAGGCGGCGGAGTTCGACACCCGGGTCCCGCACTGGTTCGGCACCACCGGTGAGGGGCCGGTCGAGATGCTCAGCCTCTTCGGCCGTCAGGGCGAGCGCATGCACGTACGGGCCAGGCCCCGCGGCCGGAGCGCGCCGGAGACGTGACCGCCGGAGACGCCCTAACGGGCGGCCGGCAGTCCGGCGGCACGGGCCGCACGGACGAGCACCTCGGTGAGCATGGCGGGGGTGAGGCGGCCGGTGAAGGTGTTGCGCTGGCTGACGTGGTAGCAGCCGAAGACGTCGAGCGCGGTCCCGCCGTCGGTCGCGGGCAGCGTCAGGTGGGCGCCGTGGGCGAAGACGGGGCGGGGCCGGGGCACCGCCCAGCCGGCGGCGGTCAGCGCGGGCAGCGTGGCCTGCCAGCCGAAGGCGCCGAGCAGCACCAGGGCCCGCACCGTGGGGCGCAGCAGCCGTAGTTCGCCGGCCAGCCAGGGACGGCAGGTGTCGCGCTCGCCCGGGGTGGGCCTGTTGGCGGGCGGCGCGCAGTGGACCGGGGCGGTGACCCGCACGCCGTACAGCCGCAGGCCGTCGTCCTTGTGGGTCGCCTCGGCCCGGCTGGCGAGGCCGGCCTCGTGGAGGGCGGCGTACAGGACGTCGCCGGAGCGGTCGCCGGTGAACATGCGTCCGGTGCGGTTGCCGCCGTGCGCGGCGGGGGCGAGGCCGACGACGAGGAGCGCGGCATCGTCGGGACCGAAGCCGGGAACGGGCCTGGCCCAGTAGTCCCAGCCGGCGTAGGCCCGGCGGCCCTCGCGTGCGACCTGCTCGCGCCAGGCGACCAGACGCGGGCAGGCCCTGCAGTGCGTGACGCGCTCGTCGAGGGCGGACACGGAAGGAGCACGGCCGGCCTCGTGGACGGGGTAGCCGGGGTGTTCGAAGGGTTCGGGCATCAGGCGTACTTTCCTCGCTCGGAGTGACCGTTCCGACGTACCCGCGCGAGGCGTGCGGCACGCGGGCAGACTTCCCCCTATGACGGTGAAGCGAAGCGCGGGTCTGCTGTTGTTCCGCGTCCCCGACGGCCGCGTCGAGGTCCTGATCGCCCATATGGGCGGTCCTTTGTGGGCGTCGCGCGACGCGGGTGCGTGGTCGATCCCCAAGGGCGAGTACGAGCCGGACGAGACCCCGGAGGCGGCGGCGCGGCGGGAGTTCGTGGAGGAGCTCGGTCTGCCGGTGCCGGACGGGGAGCACGTGCCGCTGGGCGAGGTCCGGCAGGCGAACGGCAAGATCGTCACGGCGTGGGCGGTGGAGGGCGATCTCGATCCGGCCCTGGTGGTCCCCGGCACGTTCACCATGGAGTGGCCCCGGGGTTCGGGCGTGACGCGGGAGTTCCCGGAGGTCGACCGCGTGGCGTGGTACACGCCCGAGGAGGCGGCACCCCGGCTCGTCGCGGCGCAGCGGGCCTTCCTGGACCGGCTGGAGGAGTACGTGCGGGGACGTAACGGCTGACCCGGGCCGCGGGCTCCCGCCCTGGCCGGATCTCGACGATCATGACCGTACGCGCCCCTACGGTTTGTCATATGACTGACAAGAGTGAGCGCAGTGTGGAGGCCGGCGGGCACGGTCGGCGGTCGCGCCGTACGGTCCTCAGGGCCGCCGTGGCGGGAGCGGGCGCGGTCGCCGCGGCGGGTGCGGGGGCCGCCGTGGCGGACGCCGCGCCCCGGCGCCGGTCATCGGCGCCGGTCTTCGTGCTGGTGCACGGCGCCGCCAGCAACTCCTTCGGCTGGTCGGCGCTGCTGGCCGAACTGGCGCTGCGCGGGCACCGGGCGGTGGCGGTGGACCTGCCCGGGCACGGACTCGGCGCGCACTTCCCGCTCTCCTACCAGACGCCGCAGGACCTGGAACGGCTGCGCACCGAGCCGTCCCCGGTGGGGCGGGTGACGCTCGCCGACTTCGCCGAGCACGTCACCGGTGTGGTCCGGCGCGCACACCGCCAGGGGCCGGTGGTGCTGGTCGGGCAGAGCCTGGGCGGAGTGACGCTGAACGCGGTGGCCGACCGCGTGCCCGGGCTGATCGCGCACCTGGTCTACGCCTCGGCGTACTGCCCGTCGAAACGAGCCACTGTGCGGGACCTCATGATGACCCCGGAGGGCGCTTCCAGCGCCCTGCTGAGGATGCCGGCCGTGAAGACCCCGCCGGAGCTGGGGGTCACCCGCGTCAACTGGCGCTCCGGCGACCCGGAGTTCTTCCGGACCGCCAAGGAGGCCCTGGGCTCCGACTACTCGGACGCCGAGGTGTGGGCACTGCTCAACACCCTGGAGCCGGACGAGTCGGCTGCCGTCCCCGTCACCGACGCCCGGGGACTGCCGGAGAAATGGGGCCGGGTGCCGCGCACGTTCCTGCGGTTCACCGAGGACCGCTCGATCCCCCCTGCCCTGCAGGACCTGATGATCAGGGAGGCAGACGAGGTCACCCCGGAGAACCGGTTCCGCGTACGGTCCCTGGCGGCCCCGCACATAGGGCCCCGGGATACCGGTTTGTTCGCGGACGAGTTGGAGCGGGTGGCGCGGCTCTGCCGCTGACGCGCGGGCGGCGGCGGGACGGGCGGCGGCCGCGGCACGGGCGCAGCGGGACGGGCGGCGGCCGATTGTCAGTGCCGTGCGCAAGAGTGGATGGCTCAACCCGTCGGCAGGAGGCCAGACATGACGACCGTTCTCACCATGCACGAGCGCGCCGCCGCCCAGGCGTACATACGCCTGGTGGAGACCGCGCAGGCGGTGCTGACCGATCCCGCCCTGGCCCCCATGGCGGGGGTGTATTTGTCCTCGCCCATGGCCGAGGCGGACGCGGCCCTGCGCAGCGCCGGGCTGACCGGCAACGAGGCACGGCTGCTGCGGCTGGTGGCGAGGCTGCGCACCGCCGCCCCGGGGCGCCCCTGAGCGGGCGCCGGCCGGGGCGGGGCCGTCCTGCCGGTCACCCGGCGGCCGCGGCGGGGCACCTCGGTGCGTCTCGGCACGGGGCGGCCGACCGCGGTGTCCCTCCGGTGCGGGCCGCGTGCGGGGTGGCCGTCAGCCCTCCACCCAGCCGTGCGCGCGGGCCAGTTCGAGGACACGCGTCCGGACCCGCTTGAGCTGACCTGCCGTCAGGGTGTGGTCCGCGTCGAGCAGCGCCTCCGTCAGTTCCGTCCGGAACTCGGCGCTGGACAGGACGTCGAGCTCGTCCTCGTCGGCGTCGTGCGGCACCGCGGGAGCGGCGGCCGGCGGCTGGGGGGAGCGGCGCGCGGGCTGCGACAGCAGCCGGATCTCCGAGGCCTTGGGCCCTTTGTCGCCCATCTCCAGATAGAACTCCACCTCGCGGCCCGCCTGGTACAGGTACTTGTCGTCCAGCAGGTCGTTCGCGTGCATGAAGACGTCCTCGCCGCCTTCCCTGGGCACGATGAATCCGTACCCGCGCACTTCGTCGAACCTCAGGATCTTGCCCACCGTCAGCACCGCCGCACCTCCGTGCCACACACCACGACGACCTCAGCCGCGCCTGGCCCGAGAGACCGCGCGGCACGTGAATCTACAGCTTTCCGCCAGGGTGGCGCACAGTCGGCGCGGCAACGACACGCCGTCGTCCCCCTTCACCCCACTATCGTCACCTTGACGAGAATGGCGGGACTCCCCTATCGTCCAAGTGACGAAAAAGGGGGTCCTTCCATGGCCGACATCACCAGGCGCGCCGGCTGGCGCCATCTGCGTTGCGCGCCCACCGCCCACATCCGCCACCACCGGCGCGGCCGGCTGGTCCACGACGGGCCGGGGCTCAGCTTCTGGTACCGCTCGCTGTCCGCCGCGCTGTCGGAAGTGCCCCTGGACGACCGCGAGTTGACGATGTCCTTCCATGCCCGTACGGCGGACTTCCAGGACGTGGCGGTGCAGGCCACCGTGACGTACCGGATCAGCCAGCCCGCCACCGCCTCGGCCCGCCTGGACTTCTCGATCGACCCGGACACCGGCGCCTGGCGCGGCGCGCCGCTGGAGCAGATCTCCTCGCTGCTGACCGAGACGGCGCAGCAGCACGCGCTGGACGTGCTGGCCCGCACACCACTGTCCGAGTCGCTCGTCGACGGGGTGGCCGCGGTGCGGGAGCGGATCGCGACCGGACTCACCGACGAGCCGCGGCTGCCGGCCACGGGGATCGAGGTGGTGGCCGTCCGGGTGGTGGCGATCCGCCCCGAGCCCGAGGTGGAGCGCGCCCTGAGGACGCCGGCCCGCGAGCAGATCCAGCAGGAGGCCGACCGAGCGACCTACGAGCGCAGGGCGGTGGCGGTCGAGCGGGAGCGGGCCATCGCCGAGAACGAACTCGCCAGCAAGATCGAACTGGCCGGGCAGGAGGAGCGGCTGGTCGAGCAGCGCGGCACCAACGCCCGCCGCGAGGCCGAGGAGAACGCCGCGGCCGACGCCGTCCGTGCCGAGGCGGAGGCCGCCCGCAAGGTCCGGATCGCCCGGGCGGAGGCAGAGGCCGCGCGCGAGGTCGGCGAGGCACGGGCCCAGGCCCAGGCCGCCTGGCTGCGGGTGCACGGGGAGGCGGACACCGCGACGCTGCACGCGCTCGCGGCGGGCCGGCTCGCCGAGAACCTGCCACGCATCGACAGCCTCACGCTCACCCCGGACGCGCTCAGCGGTCTGCTGGACCGGCTGGCCCGCCCCGGTGCGTCCGGCGGGGCCCCGGGCGCGCGGCCGTGAGCCTCGCCCCACGGGCGGTGCTCGTCCACCGCACCACCGAGTACGAGGAGTTGCTCGCCCGGCACGGCACCCACGGTCAGGCCGCGTTCTTCCTCTCCTCCCGGGGCCGTGCCCTCGACGACGTGCGGGACCGGCATCTGCGGGCGCAGCGGACGCTGGCGGAGGTGGCCGCGGCCGTGCCGGCCCGGTGGCGGCAGGCCCGGGTGGAACGGACGGACCTGGACCGGTTCCTGTTCGGACCCGAGGACGTGGTCGTCGTGGTGGGCCAGGACGGTCTGGTCGCCAACGCCGCCAAGTACCTCGACGGCCAGCCGGTCATCGGCATCGACGCCGACCCCGGCCGCAACCCCGGCGTACTGGTGCGCCACCGGGCCGCCGACGCGGCACGGCTGCTGCCGGCGGCCGTGGCGCGCGGCCCGGTGGCCGACGAGCTGACGATGGTGGAGGCCGTCACCGACGACGCCCAGCGGCTCGTCGCCCTCAACGAGATCTATCTGGGCCGGCCCGGCCACCAGACGTCCCGTTACCGGCTCTCCCCCGGCGGCGACGACGGCACGACCGAGGCCCAGGCGTCCTCGGGAGTCCTCGTCGGCACGGGGACGGGAGCCACCGGCTGGCTGCGCTCCCTGTGGCAGGAGCGTCACAGCGGGCTGCCGCTGCCCGGCCCCGCCGATCGCCGGCTGGTCTGGTTCGTTCGGGAGGCCTGGCCCTCCCCCACCACCGGGACCAGTCTCGTCGAGGGCGCGCTGGAGGCCGGCGAACGGCTGCGGCTCACGGTGGAGTCCGACCGCCTGGTCGCGTTCGGCGACGGCATGGAGGCCGACGCACTGGAGCTGACGTGGGGCCAGTCGCTCCGGCTGGGCGTCTCCGGGACCTCGCTGCGTCTGCTCGTCTAGGGCGTGTGGGCCGCCGAGCTGGTCAGGCGGCCGTACCAGAGCAGCATGAGCGGGGGTATCAGCAGTTCCACCCCTATGAAGGCCGTGTGCAGGGGGTGCGGGGCACCGACCGCCACGTACGACACTCCGCGGGCAAGTCCGCCGAGGAAGACCGCTCCGAGCACCGCCCGCAGGGCGAAACCATGGCGCTCGGGCCGCCGTACCGTCGTCAGCAGCACGATGCCGGCGGCGCACCAGACTCCGGCGAAGAAGCGGTAGTTGCTGTCGACGGTGGGACTGACGTCCGGGCTGCCGGGCAGCGCGGCCGGTCCGGCGACGATGTCGAGCAGGCCGGTGCCCACGGGCATCACCGCGAGCGCGGCCAGGACGATCCGGAACGTACGACGAGACGACATGTCCACTCCCTCACAGCAGGTCCGGCGTCCATCCTCGTCCCGGCCGCGGGGGCACGGAAGGCGCAACCGATGCGCCTACGGCCCCGATTGATACCGTGAAGGCTATGGATCACGTGGGGGCCGGCATGTCGGATCCGAGCGTGCACCAGCTGCGGCTGCTGCTCGTCCTCGCGGAGGAGCTGCACTTCGGCCGTGCCGCGGACCGGCTCTACATCAGCCAGCCGGCGTTCAGCCGGCAGATCAGACGGCTGGAGGAGCACCTCGGGGTCGTCCTCCTGGAGCGCTCCACCCGGCGCGTGCGGCTCACGGTGGCGGGGGAGGCGCTGCTGCCGCATGTGCGGGCCGTGGTGGAGGCGGCCGACGAGCTGCGGGGCGCCGCGGCCGCGCGGGCGGGGGAGCCGGCCGGGAGGGTGGTGCTCGCCTGCTACATCACCGCCCTGCCGGTCATCACGGAACTCGTCGAGCTGGTCCGGCGGGTCCGTCCGGGTCTCGATGTGGAGCTGCGGGAAGTCGACTTCGTCGACCAGACGGCCGCGCTGCTGGACGGCCGTGTCGACGCGGTCCTCTGCTACGGACCGGTGCCACCCGGGGTGCAGTCGCTGCGGCTCGCCTCGGAGCCGCTGGCCGTCTGTCTGTGGGAGGGCCATCCGCTGGCCGGCCGGGACTCGGTGGAGCTGGCGGATCTCGCGGGCCTGCCCGTGGTCGGGCTCGCGCCCGGGGTGCACCGGTGGTGGCGCGACTTCTGGGCCGCCGATCCGCGCCCGGACGGGACGCCCGTGACGTACACCGGCCACACGGCGGCGACGTTCGAGTCGAGCATCTCGGCGGTGAGCCAGGGGCACGGGATCCGTCTGGTCTCGGCGGCCTGCCGCGAGCTGTTCCCGCGCCCCGGCATCCGCTACGTCGACGTGTCCGACGCGCCGCCCTGCACGGCCGTCCTGGCCTGGGCCGCCGGGCGGCGCGACACCCCCGGTGTGGTCGCCCTGCGTCGCGCGGCCGCCACCGCGGCCGGAGCGGTGGAGCACGGCCCCGATCCGCGCTGGTGCCTCACCGGCCGGACGGCGACATGAGGGCGGGCCCGGAGGGTTCCGGGCCCGCTGGTCACTTGTCCTTCGGCCACTCGCGCGTCGGGGTCGCCTTGTCCTTCGGCCACGTGCGGGCCGGGGCCTTGTCCTTCGGCCACTCCCGGGCCGTCGACTTGTCCCTCGGCCACTTCAGGGCCACCGCCGCGACGGTGGAGAGGAGGGCGATCGCCGTGGCGAGCGAGCGGGCACGGATGCGGGCCATGAGGTAACTCCCATCGGGGTCTTCCGAGCGGTGCGGATCCCTTGAGCGGTGCGGATCCTTCCCTCACGACTCTGGCGTGGCCCGGGCCCCGGACACATGAGGCTCTGGTCCCATCGTTGTCCCGGATCCCGCCCTGGGCCGCGACGGGAACGCCGCGTCGACGACGGTGCCTTCGGCGGTGCTGGTGAGGGTGAAGCTGCCGCCCAGCTCGTCGGAACGCTCGGCCATGGAGCGCAGTCCGACACCGGGACCCCGCTCGTGGACGGAGAAGCCGTCGCCGTTGTCGGCGATCCGCACGGACACCGTGCCGTCGGCGACGGTGACGGCGGCGTGCGCACGGTCGGCGCGGGAGTGACGTACGGCGTTGTTGAGGGCCTCGGCCGTGATGCGGTACACGGCCACTTCGACCGCGGCGGCCAGCTTGGGCAGCGGGTCCGGGCACACGGTGAGCGCGATGGACAGGGTCCGGCTGCTGAGGTGCTCGGCGAGCTGCCGCAGGGCCCGCGACAGATCGGCGCCGTCCAGCGCGGCGGGCCCGAGGCCCTCGGTGATGTGGCGGACCTCCAGGATCGCGTTGCCGATGCCTTCGGAGACGGTGGCGAGGGGGCCCGCGGCCTCGGGGGCGGCGGTGCGGCGCACGGCGTCGACCTGGAGACGCAGACCGGACAGCGCGGGGCCGAGTCCGTCGTGCAGGTCGTGGCGGAGCCGGCGCCGTTCCTCCTCGCGGGCGTGGATGATCTGTTCTCGGCTGCTCTGGAGGTCCTTGTAGAGCCGCAGGGACGCGAGCGCGGGGGCGGCGTGGTCGGCGAGGACCTGCACGGCCTCCCGGTCCTGCGGGTCCAGGGCCAGCTCGCCGGGGCGTGGCGGTACCGCCAGGTGTCCGATCTCCTCGCCCTGGTAGGCGATGCGGAAGGTTTCGGCGGCCCCGCCGGGGTCACCGAGACCGGCCAGCTCGCGCGGACCGGCTTGCGTGTCCACCGTGACCGCGGCGGCGGTCAGCCCGAGGGTGTGGACCGCCGTGTCGCACAGCAGACGCGGGGCGTCGCCGGGGTCGGGCGCGCGGCTGAGCCGGTCGGCGAGGTCCCGCACCACCTGGTAGGGGTGGGCGCGGTCGCCGTAGTAGTAGTGGTCGACGACGCGTGCGGCCCAGCGGGCCGTCGGGCGCAGCAGGGCCCCGACGACGAGGGCGATGGCGCACGCGGGGACGAGCTGCGCGGCCTGCGCGTTGGAGGCCCCCAGGCTCCACAGCAGGAGTCCGCCGACGGCGTACGCCAGGAAGAGCACGAACGTCAGCAGCAGGGCGGTCAGGACGCGGCGGGCCGCCCGGTCCAGGCTCCAGGTCCGCCGGCGGGCGTGCAGATAGCCCAGTGCCACCGGCCATATCGCCGCCGCCGGGTACTCCACGGCGATCTTCGCGTGGTCGGGGATGTCGGTGAGCGTGCCCAGGTACATCACGCCCAGCCACGCGCTGTAGGGCACGGCGACGAAGAGGGTGCCGCTGCGGTGTTCGGGCGATCGCACCGTACGGGACACCAGGACGGCCAGGCACACCAGGCCGGCGAGCGGGGGGATCCACGCGACGGCGGGCTCCATGAAGGGCGCGGCCCAGTCCCTGGCCCGGCCGGCCGGTCCGTCGTGGAGGAAGTTCGGGGTGCCGTACCAGGTGTCGTACCTGGAGACGTCGTACAGCTGCTGGACCAGGCTCCACAGCGAGAGCACGACCACGTAGACCCGCCACCAGCCGTGCGGCGTGCGGCCGTCGGGGAGCCACAGCGGCAGCGTGTAGATGACGATCCCGAAGAGGGTGTAGTCGGCGACCAGGGCGCAGATCGCCACCGGTCCGGCCGCCGGGCCCGCAAGACCGAACGCGGCGACGAGGGTCAGCGTCGCGCTGAGCGAGGCCGCGGCGCCCGCCGACAGCAGGAGCCAGCCGAGGACGGGGCCGGAGCGACGGGCGATGTAGGTCATCCCGGAGAGGGCGAGACCCACGCCGAGCAGGAGGCTGATGGCGGCGAAGTGGAGCCTTTCGTCCACGAGGGCGGGATGGTCCAGGTGGGTGAGGGTCAGCACGATCCACAGGACCCCGGCCAGCGCGGTCGCGGCGCAGACGGTGTACGCGGGGACCAGGTCGGGTCCGGTGCGCGGCGTCCTCCTCGGTGTCACCGCTGTGGGCATGGCGGCCTCCTCGCGGTCGTCGGCCCGGGCCCTACAGAGTCGACCGCCCGGTGTCCCGGCCGCATGAGGCCGCTGTCCCGATCCGGTCCCGTTCCGTCGGGCCCCCTCCGGCCTGCTCGCCCGTGGCCCGTCAGGGGTCCTCGCCGAGGCCCGCGTCCCGGGCCCGGGCGACGGCCTCGGCGCGGGTCGCCACGTGCAGCTTCTCGAAGATGTGCGTGATGTGGTTGCGGACGGTCTTCTCGGAGAGGACGAGCTCCCGCGCGATCCGGCGGTTGTCGAAGCCGCGCGCGATGAGTTCGAGCACCTCGCACTCCCGGGCCGTCAGGGCGGGGAAGAGCTGTTCCGCGTCGCGCCGCCGGCTGCCGGAGACGAGGCCGGTCAGCCGGGCGGCGACGCCCGCGCCGAAGACCGCGCCGCCCGCCGCGACGGTCCGCACGGCGTGCAGCACCTCCTCGGCTCCCGCGCCCTTGACGACATAGCCGCGTGCTCCGGCCTGGAGGGCGGCCAGCAGGTCGCCCTCGTCGTCGGACATGGTGAGGGTGAGGACGGGCAGACCGGGGTGGAGTTCGGCGAGGGCGCGGATGGCCTCGATGCCCGAGCCGTCGGGCAGGCTGAGGTCCATGATGACGACCTCGGGCCGGTGCCTGGCCACGGCCTCCGGCACCTCGGCCACGGTCTCGGCCTCCGCGACCACGAGCACCTCGCCGAGGCTCTCCAGGGCGGATTTCAGCCCGTTCCGGAACAGCGGGTGGTCTTCGACGATGAGGGTGCGCAGCACGGGCCGTCCGCCGGCCCCGGGCGGGGCCGCGGAGCCGATGGTTTCACCCTCTTCACTCACTTCACTCACAAATCGACCTTAAGTGATCTTTGTGACGGTGGCATATTTTCGCGACATCGAAAGGCCCGGTCCGGGTCAGGGCATGGTCAGGACGGGTTTGACGGTCCGGCCGCCGGCCGCCGCGGCGGCGGCTTCCTCGACGGCGTGGAAGGGGAAGGTCTCCACGATCGCGTCGACGGGCAGGCGCCCCGCGCGGTACAGGTCGACGAGGGCGGGAATGAAGACGCCCGGCACCACACCGCCCTGGTTGATCCCCACGATCCGCGGTCCCCGGTCGAGCATCGCCGGTACGTCGAAACGGGCCTCCGTCCCGGCCGGCGGCGCGCCGACGACGCCGCAGACGCCGCCCACGGCGAGGCCGTCCACGGCCTGCCGCAGGACGTGGGGACGTCCGCTGGTCTCCAGGGCACGCTCCGCGCCACGGCCCCCGGTCAGTTCACGCACGGCCTCCAGGGCGTCGGTGTCACGGGGGTCGACGGTGTCGGTGGCCCCGAGCCGGCGGGCCAGGTGGAGCCGGCCGGGGTCGGGGTCCACGGCGATGATCCGGGTGGCGGCGGTGAGCCGGGCGGCCATCACCGCGGCCAGGCCGACTGAACCCGTCCCGAAGACGGCGAGGGTGTCGCCCGGTTCCGGCCGCAGCACATTGAGCACGGCGCCCGCGCCGGTCTGGACTCCGCAGCCGAACGGGGCGAGCACTTCGGGCGGCAGGTCGCCGGGCACCGGGACCACATTGCGTACACCGGTCAGGGCGAGGGTGGCGAACGACGACTGCCCGAAGAAGTGCCCGTGCAGGGGGACTTCGGCGTACCGTCCGGTGCCGCGCAGGGTCGGGCTGCCGTCCAGCCGGCTGCCGCCGAACAGGTTCAGCGCCGGCCAGTGGCCGCACCGTACGGGGTGGCCCGTCCGGCAGGCGCGGCATACCCCGCAGGAGGCGAAGCTCATGACGACGCTGTCACCCGGCGCGACCGAGGTGACGGCACCACCCACGGCCTCGACGGTCCCCGCCCCCTCGTGCCCGAGGACGGCGGGCAGCGGGAAGGGGGTGTGGCCGGCCCGGACGCTGAGATCGGTGTGGCAGATCCCGGCGGCGCGCACGCGGACCAGGACCTCGTCCGGTCGGGGGGTGTCGAGGCGGATCTCCTCGAGGGTGAAGTCGTGGCCGCGGTCGCGGACGACGGCGGCGGTGGCGACGGGCATGCCGGCCTCCTCGGGTCAGGGCAGGACGCCGCCCTCGCGCGCGGTGCGCAGGGCCTGGGCGGCGATGGTCAGAGTGGGGTTGACGGCGGCGGACGACGGGAAGAAGCCGCCGTCGACGACGAACAGATTGCGTACCTCGTGGCTGCGGCAGTACGGGTCGAGGACCGAGCGGGCCGGGTCGTGCCCGGCGACCGTCGTCCCGCACTGGTGGCCGGTGGCCTCCACGCCCATCCGCCGGGTGAGGATCAGCGGGTAGCCCGCCCGGCGCATCATGCGGGCGGCGCCGCGCACCAGACGGCGGTGGGCGCGGGTGTTGGTGGGCCTGCGGTGGACCGTGACGCCGCCGTCGGGGGCGGGCAGGACCCGGTTCTCCGGGTCCGGCAGGTCCTCCGACATGACCCACCAGTCGACGCTGCGGGCCGCCAGCGCGCCGAGGAGCCGGCGCGGCAGGTGCGGGTGGGAGGCGGCGAGGGCGGCCTCGTGCACCTTCCCCATGAGCTGAAGGTTCCCGAGCGGGTGCCGGGTGTGCTCGCCCGGCAGGTAGAAGTCGTTGACGGCCAGGGTCTTCTGGAACGTCACCGGGTTGCGTCGGCGGGGGTCGACGGCGGCGAGGACGCTGTTGTTGTGCGTCATCAGGTTCCGTCCGACCAGTCCGCCGGCGTTGGCCAGACCTTGCGGGTGGGCCGCGTTCCCGGAGCGCAGCAGCAGCGCGGCGGAGTTGATCGCGCCGCAGGAGACGACGACGGTGCCGGCGCGGATCCGTACGCGCCTTCCGTCGCGTTCGGCGTCCACGGCGGTGACCGTGCGGCCGGAGAGGTCGGTGCGCAGCCGCACCGCGCGGGTGTGGGTGAGCAACCGCACGGTCCCGGTGCGCAGCGCGGGACGCAGGGCACGGGTCTCGGCGTCGCTCTTGGCGCCGACCCGGCAGGGGAAGGCGTCGCAGGTGCCGCAGCGCAGGCAGGTGCCGTCGGCGGCCAGGTCGACGCCGAGTTCGATGGGGAACGGGTGGAGGCCCTGGTCCGCCAGCCGGCCGGCGAGTTCGCCGATGACCGGCTCGTGCGCGACCGCCGGGAAGGGGTACGGGCCGGAGCGCGGTGGTGCGGTGGGGTCGGCGCCGTCCTGGCCGTGGACGCGGTAGAGACGCTCGGCCTCGGTGTAGTACGGCTCCAGGTCGGCGTAACCGAACGGCCAGGCGGGCGAGACGCCTTCGAGTTGCTCGGTGGCGTCGAAGTCGGTTTCGCGCAGCCGGGGCAGGGCGGCGCCGTAGACCTTCGTCGTTCCGCCGACGTAGTAGTGCACGGCGGGTGTGAAGGTCCGGCCCTCGGCCGTGCGCCAGGTGCCGGCGTTGTGGTAGCGGCCTTCGGCGAACACGGCGTCCGGGGACCAGTTGGCTTCCTCGCGCGGCAGGAAGCCGCCGCGCTCGACGACCAGGACGCGGGCGCCGGTGGAGGCGAGTGCCCAGGCGAGGGTGGCGCCGCCGGCGCCGGATCCGACGATCGCCACGTCGGCGTCGTAGGTGTTCTGTTCCCGGCGGACCACGGGCGGGGTGCCGGGCCCCCAGATGCCGGTCATGACGTTCCTCCCGACGGCTGGTGGAGACGGACGGACGTGTCGTCGTGGTACGGCAGGTGGCCGGGTGCCCGGACGAGTTCGAGGTGCAGCCCGATCGGTGTGCGCAGGTAGATGAAGCGGGTGCCGGCGATGGGGCCGTCGCCGACGGTCTGCGGCTCGCCGAGCGGGTGGACGCCGTCCTGTGCGGCGAGGTACCGCAGGGAGGCGTCGAAGTCGTCGGTCCACAGGGCGAGATGGTGACCGCCCCAGTCGCTGTTGCGGGGGTGGACACGGCGCTGCCCGGGTGCGGTGTACTCGAAGAGCTCGACGTTGGTGACCGGGCCGAGGCGCAGCATGGCGATGTGGGCGACGGCGGCGGCGTCCACACCGAGCTGGCGGGTCATCCACTGGCCCTCCGGGTCGGCGACGGGCCCGGTGCGGTAGGCGAGTTCGGCGCCGAGGACGGCCGTGAAGAAGCCGACGGCCTCCTCCAGGTCCGGGACGGTGTACGCGATGTGGTGGACGGCGGTGGCGCCGGGCACCAGCAGGGGGTAGGGGTTCATGGGGTGTCCTTCGCGGTGCTGGGGGTGCGGGGCGGGAGGCGGCGTGCGACGGCGAGCGGGGTGACGGTCAGGCACAGCAGGTCGGCCCCGCCGGGGCCGGCGGTGAGCCGTACGTGCTCGCCGTGTCTCGCCAGGACGAGTCCGTGCCGGGTGAGCGGTTGGCCGCCGGCCGCGACGAGCGAGCCGGCCAGGACGTACCAGGCGGCCTCGGTGCCGCTCCGGCCGGTGAACTCCAGCCGGGTACCGGGGTCGAGGCGGATCTGGTCGAAGGCCTCGCACTCGCTGTGCAGCATGCCGCGGCGGGCGAGGCAGCGGATGGTGGCCCGCTCGGTGCCTGATCCCAGCAGCGTGGTGGGGCGGCCGCCGGAGTGGATGATCACGACGGGCCTCCCTCCGGCGACGGGCGGTGCGGCTCGAGGCTCGGCTCCGGCGCCCGTCGGTCCCGAGGCTGGGCCACGGCCAGGACGGCGTGGAAGTACTCCAGTCCGTCCGCGCCGGCGTCCAGCCTCACCTCGGTGCCGAGGGGCAGGGTCAGCGCGGTGCCCCGGGCGAGCGGAACGTGCCGGCCCGCGGTCCGGGCGGTGCCGGTGCCGCCGGTGACGAAGACGGTGTGTTCCCGGTCGTCGGCCCGCAGTTCGGCGCTCGCGTGCGCGGTGAGCGGGGTCAGGCGGATGGTTCGCAGCGGGCCGGTGAGGACGACGGCGGCGTTCACCGGTCCGTTCGCGCGCAGGTCGGGGATGACGGCGGAGCCTCGGGGTGCGTGCATGAGCTGCTCCTCGGTCGTGGTGAGTTCGATGACGAGCCAGGCCAGTGGCCGGCGGCCGGTGTTGCGCAGGGCGTGCCGGGTGCCGAGGCCGGTCAGGACGGTCGCGCCGGGTCCGACGGGGTGGGGCCGTCCGTCGAGGGTGATCTCGCCGCGCCCGGAGAGCACGAAGTAGAGCTCCTCGGTGCGGGAGTGGAGGTGTTCGCCGCTGACGCCACCGGGCGGCAGCCAGGCCCACTCGACGGCCTCCCAGCCGCCGTGCAGTCCGGTGCGGCGGGCCAGGCACTTCCAGCGGGAGTGGCCTTCGGCGGCGTGGACACCGTGGACGTCGGCGGGGGCGTGGACGTCGGCGACGACGACTGCTTCACGCATGGGAGGTCACCTCCGCGAGGGCGGCCAGGTCGTCGGCCGCGGCGGTCAGTTCACGGGTGGTCAGGTCGTTGACGAAGACGGCGTCGCCGATGCCGACGGGCAGCGGCAGGCGCTGCTTGCCGTCGCGGTGCCGCACGGTGTCGGCGAGGGCCTCCTTCAGCACGTCCGGTACGCACAGCGGGTGGCCGACCGGGAGGCCGAGGGCCCGCATCGCGTCGAGGACGCGGTCGCGCTGTCCTTCGGTCATCAGTCCGCGGTGGGTGGAGACGACGGTGGTGAAAGCCATGTCGAGGGCGACGGCCTCGCCGTGCAGCAGGGCGGGCAGGGCCCGCATCTCCAGGGTGGGGCTGAAGGAGTGCCCGTAGTCGACGATCCGCTCCAGCCGGTGTTCCCACAGGTTGTCGTGGAGTTCTTCGAGCATTCCGTGGACGGCCCGGGCGAGGACCTCCTCGCCGGTGCGGCGCAGCGCCTCGTCGCCCTGGAAGTGTTCGGCGACCAGCCGGGCGCCGTCGCGGGCGAGGAGCTCGAAGAGGTCGGGGTCCTTGATCAGGGCGATCTTGAGGATCTCGGCCATGCCGTTGGCGAGGTGGCGCTCGTCGAGGGTGGCGAGGAAGCCGGCGTCGAGGAGGCTCTCGGTGGCCGGGTGGTAGGTGCCGAGCCGGTTCTTGCCGGTGCCGAAATTGACGCCGGTCTTGGCACCGACCCCGGCGTCCACCAGGCCGATGAGGGTGGTCGGCACGCGGACGTAGGGGGTGCTGCGGCGGTAGAGGCTGCACGCCAGGCCGACGATGTCGAGCAGGACGCCGCCGCCGACGGCGACGACGGGCTCGCGGCGCCGGTCCAGGCCGAACCGGTCCATGGCCTCGACGACGGAGAAGACCGAGTCCATGGTCTTCAGCCGCTCGTGCGCGGGAAGCACGTGGACGGCGTACTCGTCGTGGCCGCGCGCGTCGCAGTAGGCCCGGATCTTGTCGCCGTAGAGCATGTCCACGCGCTCCTCGACGACCAGGAGCCGCCTCGCGGGGGCGGGAGTGCCGGGGGCGGCTCCCGCGGTGGCGAGTGCGCCGTTGTGCGGGGCGAAGACGTCGGTGGCGACGCTGACTCGGTAGCTGACGGGCTTGGCGGTGCTCACGGTCCAGGTGCGTGCGGGTGTCGTGGTGGTGGTCAGGCCCTGGGGGGCCGTGCTGTGGGCGAACATGGTTCTCCTCGGGCAGGGGGTCATCGGGACGGGACGGTGGTGAGCGGTTCGGCCGGGCGGCCGGGTACGCGGCCGCGGGACGGCACCGACAGATGGGTGGGTACGGAGACACGCGCCGGCTCGACGGGGGTGATCACACCCAGCGCCTCGGCCACGACGTCGTCGTCGACCTCGGTGAGCATCCGGCCGTGGCTGACGTGGGGCTCTCCCAGCGCGTCGAGCAGCACCATCCGGGTGGGCCCGGAGTGCGGGGCGGGCAGGGGTCCAGCTCCGCGACCGCGTCGGACGACGGCCCGGACGCCGGCGGCGGTGAGCCGGTCGGGCAGCGCGCGGGGCGCTCCCCAGCGCGCCATCAGGTCGTGGTGGGCCCGTTCGGCGGCCGGATCGAGGAGGCCGAGCAGGACGGCGATCCGCGCGGCGAGGAGCATGCCGAGGGCGGCGGCGTCGCCGCGGGCCGGGCCGCCTGCCGACGGCAGGGCGTCCGCCAGGGTGCGCCCGTAGTGGAAGGCGGCCGCAGGACCCTGCTCGCGCGGGTCGTAGTACATGAGGGTGGCCCTCATCTCCGCGCACAGGGCGACGACGCGCGCCATGAGCCGGGCGTCGAAGCCGGTGACGTCCGGGCGCAGCAGGGCCCCGGCACGGTCGTAGAAGGAGGGGCTGACCGCCAGGACGTTCCTGACGAGGGGCGCCAGGCCGGAGCGCAGCGCTTCGGCGGGGAGCGTCCGCAGCAGGTCCACCTGGGCCCACACCAGGGTGGGGGCGAGCCCGGGGGTGTCGAGGCGCTCCAGGGTCAGTGCCGAATCGGTCATCGCCCGCGGTGTGGTGGGCACGACGACCAGACGCGACCCGCCGTGGCCGGCCAGCCGTGCCGCGGCGTCGATGACGCGGCTGCCGCCGAGGGCGACGACCACGTTCCCGGGGGCCGGGGTGAGGTTCCAGGTCGTGGCCGGGGACGGCGCCCGAAGCACCCGGACGGGGGCGGCGGGGCCGAGGTGGCGCGCCACGCGCTCGGTGTGGGCGGCGGGCAGGCCGTCTCCCGTGACGACCAGGAAGCGGTTTGGCGCCAGGCCGGCGGCGACCCGGGTCAGTTCCGGCCAGGTTCGCTCCCCGCCGCGTACGTGGACGGGGAAGTGGACGTTGCCGGAGAGGATGGCGCGGTCCATGGAGAGGGTGGAAGTCGTGGAATGCATGAGGGGCTCGTTCGTCCGTGTCGGAATCTCGCCCCTTCACCGTCCGCGGCCCGCTGTCCCGGGGGCATGAGGCGACGGCCCCCTCACAGGCCCGGCCCCGCCCCGGCGGATCACGGGACCCCGGCCCCGGGCGCGGCCGCCGTGGCCGGGACCGTGCGCCCGGGCGGTCCCGGCCCCCGGATCGCGGCGACGGGTCCCGTTGATCTCCGCGACGTCGCGCTCCGTGTGGCATACGATCACGCGCGGCGGCTCCCCCTACCGGCCGCCCCCGCGCCCATGGAGGTCAACCGTGCTGAGGACTGCCGGCGGCAAGCGCGCCCACCGCACTCGTACTGTCATCACCACCTGCGCCGCGGCGGCCGGGCTGCTGCTCACCGCCGGATGTTCGTCCGGCAAGGGCCCCGGTGAGGCCAGGGGCGGGGTGCCCGTGGTCGAGAAGGGCAAGCTCACGACCTGTACGCATCTGCCCTATCCGCCCTTCCAGTTCGAGCAGAACGGCAAGATCGTCGGGTTCGACGTGGCACTGGTCGACCTGGTGGCGGAGGACCTCGGCGTCGAGCAGAAGATCCTCGACACACCGTTCGAGAACTTCAAGACCGGCGCGTTCCTCAACTCCGGCGAGTGCGACCTCGCCGCCGCCGGTATGACGATCACGGACGAGCGCAAGAAGAACGTGGACTTCTCCGTGCCCTACTTCGACGCCACGCAGGCCCTGCTGGCCTCCAGGAAGAGCGGCGTCAAGACCCTCGCGGACATCAAGGCGAAGAAGCTGAAGCTCGGCGCGCAGGCGGAGACCACCGGCGAGAGTTACGCGAAGTCCCAGGGGTTCGACCCGGTGGCGTTCGAGAGTTCCGACGCGGTGCTGAACGGGCTGCGCACGGGCCAGGTCGACGCCGTCGTCATCGACTATCCGGTGGTGCAGGGCTGGCTGAAGGACAAGGCCAACGCCGACGCCTTCGCGCTGGGGCAGAACATCGAGACCGGCGAGCAGTACGGCTTCTCGGTGAAGAAGGGCAACAGCAAGCTGCGCGCCGCCATCGACAAGGCCATCGCGGACGCGAAGGCGGACGGCACCTACGACAAGCTCTACCAGCAGTGGATCGGCCCGCTGCCCGAGGGACAGTCGTGACCTCACGGCTGAGCAGGCGTCAGCGGCGGCGGGTCTCCCAGGGCATTCAGTACGCGGTCTTCGTGGCCGTGGTGGTCGTGATCGCCGTGACGGCGGACTGGGACCGGCTGCGGAACCAGTTCGCGCAGACGGACCTCGCCGAACAGCTCTTCCCGGACATCATCACCATCGCCCTGCGCAACACGGTGGTCTACACGCTGTCCGGTTTCCTGTTCGGCCTGGTGCTCGGGCTGATCGTCGCGCTGATGCGGCTGTCGTCGGTGGCGCCCTACCGGTGGGTCGCGAGCGTCTACATCGAGTTCTTCCGCGGTCTGCCCGCGCTGCTCATCTTCATCTTCGTCGGGGTGGCGGTGCCCCTCGCCTTCCCCGGCTGGGAGATCCCCGGCGGTACGTACGGCAAGGTCGCGCTGGGCCTCGGTCTGGTGGCGGCGGCGTACATGGCGGAAACGATTCGCGCGGGCATCCAGGCGGTGCCCAAGGGGCAGATGGAGGCGGCGCGTTCGCTGGGCTTCTCGCACGCCCGGGCCATGGTGTCGGTGATCATCCCGCAGGCCTTCCGGATCGTGATCCCGCCGCTCACCAATGAGCTCGTCCTGTTGTTCAAGGACTCGTCGCTGGTGCTGTTCCTCGGTGTCACGCTGAACGAGCGGGAACTGACCAAGTTCGGCCGGGACCTCGCCAGCCAGACCGCCAATTCCACGCCCATCCTCGTCGCGGGGCTGTGCTATCTGCTCGTGACCATTCCGCTGAGCCTCCTGGTGCGCCGCCTGGAGGCCCGGGCCGAGAAGGCCAGGTGAGACACCATGCCTGAGAACGAGATCGAGATCCGAGGGCTCTACAAGTCGTTCGGCGACAACGAGGTGCTGCGGGGCATCGACCTGGACGTCGCCGCGGGCGAGGTGGTCTGTGTCATCGGCCCGTCCGGCTCGGGCAAGTCGACGCTGCTGCGCTGCGTCAATCTGCTGGAGGAGCCCACCAAGGGCCAGGTCTTCGTGGGCGGCACGGAGGTCACCGACCCGGACGTCGACATCGACGCCGTCCGCCGCCGCATCGGCATGGTGTTCCAGCAGTTCAACCTGTTTCCGCACGTGACGGTGACGGAGAACCTCACACTGCCCCAGCGACGGGTGCTGCGGCGCGGCAAGGAGGAGGCGGCCGCGGTCGCCCGGGAGAACCTGGCACGTGTCGGCCTGTCCGACAAGACCGACGCCTATCCCGCCCAGCTGTCGGGCGGTCAGCAGCAGCGGGTGGCGATCGCCCGGGCGCTGGCCATGGAACCCGCGGTGATGCTGTTCGACGAGCCGACGTCGGCGCTCGACCCCGAACTGGTGGGTGATGTGCTGGCGGTGATGCGGATGCTGGCGGCGGAGGGCATGACGATGATGGTCGTCACCCATGAGATGAGCTTCGCCCGGGAGGTCGCCGACCGGGTGGTGTTCATGGACGGCGGCGTGATCGTCGAACAGGGCCCGGCGGCGCAGGTGGTGGGCGCGCCGCGGCACGAGCGCACGAGGAACTTCCTGACCCGCATCCTGGACCCGGCGGCGGCCGAGCGGCCGGAGACCGGCACCGAGGGGATTCCCTAGGTCGTGTCCGCGCGGGCCGTCCGGCGGGTCCGCACCAGCAGCAGTACCGACGCCACGGCGGCGAACGCGCACCACGTGGAGATGAACTCCAGCCGCCACAGGGCCGCACAGAGCACCGCCCCGGCCGCGACGACCACGCCGAGCAGCCGCAGCATCCGGTCGCCGGCCAGGAGCAGCGCCCCGACGGTGGACAGCAGATAGCCGGCGACGAGCAGCGGCGCGTACGGCAGATCGAGGACGTAGCCCACGGTACGGCCGCGGATCTCCGCGGTCACGGGCCGGGTGGCCAGGCAGTACGCCAGGGCGGCGGCCGTCGCGAGCCCCGCGGCGAGCGGGGCGGCGAGCCGCCGCCGGGCGGCGGGGGCGGTGGCCGCGAGCGTCACGGCCAGGGGCACCCAGACGGGCAGCAGGGGCAGGGCGATGACCGCCCAGGCGAGCGTCGCGGTGCCGCTTCCGCCGCCGGAGCGCCAGACCGCCGCCTCGACGATCTGATGGGCGCCCAGGAGCAACGGCAGGGCGGCGAGCGGCAGTTCGCGAGCCCGGCGGGCACGGGCGACGCAGGTCACCCCGATCGCCGAGACGGCGGTGCCCGCCACCAGATCGGCCGTCGCGCTCCAGCACATGGTGGGTAGCGTAGGTGGGCAACCCTACGACGGCGCGGAGGAGATCCGATGTCAACGCTTCAGGTGTCGCGGGCGACGCTGGAGGACTGGTCGCTGGTGCGGGAGTGGGCGGTGGCGGAGGGCTGGAACCCCGGCCTCGCCGACGGGCCGAGCTTCTTCGCCCAGGACCCGGACGGCTTCTTCCTCGGCCGGCTCGGCGGCGAGCCGGTCTCCGCGGTCTCCGTGGTCACTTACGGGGACGACTACGCCTTCCTCGGTTTCTATCTGGTCCGGCCGGATCTGCGCGGCCGGGGGCACGGCCTGGCGACGTGGCAGGCGGCGCTCGCCCACGCGGGTGAGCGCACGATCGGTCTCGACGGGGTCCCCGACCAGCAGGACAACTACCGCCGTTCCGGCTTCGCCCTGGCCCATCGCACGGCCCGCTGGACCGGTCCGGTGACGGGCCGGGAGGCCGCCGGTGTGGTGCCGGTGGCCGACGTGGACCCGGGCGAGCTCGCCGCGTACGACAGTGCCTGTTACCCGGCCGAGCGCGTCCGGTTCCTGGAGAGCTGGCTGACCGCACCGGAGCACACCGCTCTCGCGCGGGTCGTCGACGGGCGGCTCACGGGGTACGGGGTCATCCGTCCGGCGGAGGACGAGCCGCGGGTCGGGCCGCTCTTCGCGGACACGGCGGCCGACGCGGAGGCGCTGCTGGACGGGCTCGTCGCCGCGTCGGGGGCGACCAGTGTCGCGATCGACGTGCCGGAGCCGAACGCGCCCGCCGTCGCGCTGGCCAAGGGCCGCGGTCTGGTGCCGGCGTTCGAGACGGCGCGGATGTACACGGGCCCGGTCCGCCGCCATGCCCAGGACCGGGTGTTCGGGGTGACCACCCTGGAACTCGGCTAGGGCGCTGCCCTTGGGAAGGAGGCCCTGCGCCGGGGGCACCTCCCGTGCCCGAAGGGCCACGGGGGACATGGGCGAACCGGTGACAACGCGGCAGCCGCGCGTGCCGGGGCTCGCAGCCCGGCACGATCCGAAGGAAACGTCCTCCGGGAGTGTCCGCTGGATCGGGACCGGGCCCGGGCCCGGCGCCATCCCACGGGCCCGGGGCGCGGACCGCAGTCGTCCTTCCCGCCACGCACAGTGACGACGGTCCGGATCGGCCGCGATGGGATTCCGGGGGGATCGTTCCGCGTAACGCGGGTACCCGAACCCCCTCCCTCAGCCGACGAGGAGGACCGAGCACCGTGAGGAACCACGCGGAAGACGCCATCCGGACCGCCGGGCCGGCCGAGCCGGCCGGACTGCGGCTGGCCGGGGGCAAGGCGGTGGAGCACGATATCGCCGCCGGGGCCCCCGTCGACCCGCCGGGCGGCGGGGCGGGCGGCGAAGGCTCACTGCCGCCGAACCGGATGCAGGCCATCCTGGAGGCCACCAAACAGGTGGCGGGCCTGCTCAAAGCCGCAGGCCACCCCTTCGCGCTGGCCGGCAGCGTCGCGGCGTACGCGCACGGCGTGCCTGCCAGCCTCCAGCACGACACGGACTTCGCGATCCTGCGCGAGGACGCCGAGGCTGTCGCGCGGGAGCTGGAGAACGCGGGGATCCAGGTGCACAAGCCGCCCGAGGACTGGCTGATCAAGGCGACAGCACACGGCGAGGACATCGATCTGATCTTCGAACTGGCCCGGCACCCGGTGTCCAAGGAGCTGCTGGACCGGGCCGAGATCCTGTCGGTGGACTCCGTGCACATGCCGGTGCTGGCCCCGACCGATCTGGTGGGCAGCCTGCTGGCCGCCTTCTCGGAGCACCACTGCGACTTCAGTCCCGTTCTGCCGATCGCCCGGACCCTGCGGGAGAAGATCGACTGGGATCTGCTGCGCAGTGAGAACGAGGGCTCACCGATGCCGGAGGCCTTCCTCTATCTGCTGGAACGCCTGAACGTCATCGAACCGAGGGAGGGAACGCCATGAGCGCGGCCGACACCGCCGAATACCGCATCGCCCATCTGCGGGACCGGCTCGCGAGCGAGGACATCGCGGAACTCGGCATACGCATCGAGCAGCGCGGAACGAGCGTGATGCTGTACGGGACGGTGTCCAGTTCCGCCTGTCGCACCGAGATCCTGCGGATCGCGCAGGAGGAGCTGGCGGGGATCTCGCTGCGCGAGGACCTCGTCGTGGCCTCCACGAGCCCGCCCGACCACCCCGAGGAGCTGTCGTGATCCGAGTAGCCGCGGTCGGCGACATCCATCTGGGGCCGGACAGTGCGGGCACGCTGCGGCCCGCCTTCGAGACGCTGCGGGACTGCGCGGACCTCCTGCTGCTGGCGGGCGACCTCACCCGGCACGGCACCGTGCGGGAGGCGCAGGTGGTCGCCGGGGAGGTCGCCGGGATCGGGGTGCCCGTCGTGGCGGTCCTGGGCAACCACGACTACCAGAGCGACCAGGAGGCCGAGGTGGCCGTGGCCCTGGACGGCGCGGGCGTGACCGTGCTGGAGGGCAGGGGCACCGTGGTGGACGTCGACGGCGTCCGTGTGGGGGTCGCCGGCACCAAGGGGTTCGGCGGCGGCTTCGCCGGGCGCAGCGGCGGTGAGTTCGGCGAACCGGAGATGAAGTCGTTCATCCAGTACACCCGGCGCTGCGCGGACGGGCTGCGCGGGTCGCTGCATTCGCTGCGGGAGGCGGGCTGCGCGGTGCGGATCGCGCTGACGCACTACTCGCCCGTGCCCGACACGCTGGCCGGTGAGCCGCTGGAGATCTATCCGTTCCTGGGCTCCTACCTGCTGGCCGAGGCGGTGGACGAGGCGGGCGCGGACCTGGCCGTGCACGGCCATGCGCACATGGGCGTGGAGCACGGCATGACCAGCGAGGGGATCCGTGTGCGCAACGTCGCCCAGCCGGTGATCGGGCGGGCCTTCGCGATCTACCACCTGCCGGTGCACAAGGCCGGTGGCGGAGGAGTCAGGGCCCGGGAGGGTGCGGCCGTCGCCCGCTGAGCGGCCGTGCCCCCCGAGGGACCGCGGGCACCTGAGGGACCGCGCCGACTGCGGTGCGGTCCTCAGGTGCGGCGCCAGGCGTCGCTCTCCAGGTGCGAGCCCGCCTGCGGGCCCATGCGCAGCATCCCGCCGTCCACGACCCACGAGGCCCCCGTGACGTACGACGCGTCCCCGCTCACCAGGAAGCCGATGACGGCCGCGACCTCGCGCGCGTCGCCCGGACGTCCCAGCGGTACGCCCGGCCTGGGGGTGGCCGTCACGTCCTCGTCCTCCTGGCCGGTCATCGGGGTGGCGATCTCGCCGGGCGCGACGGCGTTGACCGTGATGCCGTGCTCGGCCAGTTCCAGCGCCATGACCTGGGTGAGGAGCCCGAGTCCGCCCTTGGCGGCGCAGTAGGGGGCGGCGCCGACCCGCGGCTGGTGCTCGTGCACGGAGGTGACGTTGACGATCCGTCCGCCGCCGCCCTGCCGGATCATGTGGCGGGCGGCGCGCTGGGAGCAGAGGAACGGCCCGAGCAGGTCGACGTCGAGGACCTCACGGACGGTGGCGTACTCCATGTCGAGGAACGGGGTGGACGTGCCGGTGCCGGCGTTGTTCACCAGAACGTCGACACGTCCGAGTTCGCGGACGAGTTCGTCGACCGCGTCCGCCGCGCCGGGGAGGGCCGTCAGGTCCAGGTGGGTGACGGCGGCGCGGCGCCCGTGGGACCGTACCTCCTCGGCGGTCCGGTGCGCGCCCTCCTCGTCGGTGTGCCAGGTGATGCCGATGTCCATGCCCTGCCCGGCGAGCCGGGCGGCGGTCGCGCGGCCGATGCCGGAGTCCGATCCGGTGATGATGGCGACGGGTCCGTTCATGGTCTTTGGCGGTACCACGCGGGCCCGGCGGCAAACGCGCGGGGCGGGGCGCCGACCCGTACGTGGGCGCGTCCGGGGGGTTCCTGGGGCTGAAGTGTGCTGAGAGGCTGTTGATCGGGCACTGGAATGGGATGCCGGACGTATCGGAACCCGTGCTCAAGCTGGTGCGGCGGACCACCGAGCCCTTCGCCACGCAGACGCTGCGCTCCACCGCCGCCGCGGTGATCTCCTTCGTCGTCGCGCTGGCGGTCCTGCCCGACCAGCCCTCGCCGCTGACGGCGCCGCTGACCGCGCTGCTGGTCGTCCAGGTCACCCTCTACTCGACGCTGACGACCGGGATCCGGCGGGTCAACTCGGTCGTCGTGGGGGTGGTCATCGCCATCGGCTTCAGCGCCCTCGTCGGGCTGACGTGGTGGTCCCTGGGACTGACGATCTTCACCTCACTGATCATCGGGCGCATGGTGCGGGTGGACGAGTTCGTGCCGGAGGTGGCGATCAGCGCGATGCTGATCCTCGGGGTCTCCCAGATCACGTCGATGGCCTGGCACCGGGTGCTGGAGACGCTGATCGGAGCCGGTGTGGGGCTGTTGTTCAACCTGCTGTTCGCGCCACCCGTGTGGGTGCAGACGGCGGGCGCGTCGATCGACGGGCTGGCGCGCGGCATGGGCCGGCTGTTCCGGGCGATGGGTGACGAGATCGGCGAGGGCCACATTCCCTTCCCGCACGCCGCGGCCCGGCTGCACGAGGCCCGGCGGCTGGACCACGACATCGTGGAGGTCGACGCCTCGCTGCGACAGGCGGAGGAGAGCCTGCGGCTCAATCCGCGGGTACGGGAGGGGCTGCTGTCCCGGATCGTGATGCGGACGGGCCTGGACACCCTGGAGATCTGTGCGGTGGTGCTGCGGGTCCTGTCGCGCACCCTGACCGACCTGTCGAAGTTCCGCACCGAGGAATCGCTGTTCCCGCCCGATGTGGCGGCCTCGCTGAAGGAGCTGTTCGGTCAGATGGCCACCGCCATCGAGAGCTTCGCCAGGCTGATCACCGCCGAGGTGTCGGCCAACGCGGAGCAGGCGGAGGCCGGGCTGACCACCGCACTGGCCTCCAGCCGGGCGACCCGCGACCGGGTCGCCGACCTGCTCCTGGAGGACGTGCAGGAGCACCCTCGCCAGTGGCAGCTGCACGGGGCGCTGCTCGCCGAGATCGACCGGATCCTCGACGAGCTGGACATCGACAAGCGCACCGAGCGGCTCACCCAGGAGCTGGACCGGCATGCCGCCGACCTCCAGGAACGCTACCCGCGCATGGTCGCGCTGCGGCGGCGGCTGAGCGGGCAGGGCAGGGCCGAGCGCCCGCCGGGCGTCGAGGCCTGAGGCCCCGGTCCGGGCTCGGTCACCCGGTGGCCTCCCCGGGACCGGACGCCGCCGACTGCCGCAACTGCCGCCCCCAGGGCGGGTTCGGCCCGGTCACCGAGCAGGTCAGCGCGGCGACCCGGGCGGCGAAGGCGCATGCCGCGGCGACGTCGTCGATCCCCACTCCGGTCAGCCGGCCGCCGAGGAGTCCGCGGGCGCCCAGTTCGTGCAGGAGGCCGGCCGTGAAGGAGTCGCCCGCGCCCACGGTGTCGACGACCTCGGTCGGTGGCGCCGGTACGGTGACGCGCTCGCCGTCCAGCGACGCCAGTGCCCCTCGGGCGCCCCGGGTGAGGACGACCAGCGGGACACCGGCCGCGTGCCACTCGTCGCAGGCGTGTTCGGGCGCCACGCCCGGCATGAGCAGGTCCAGGTCCTCCTCGCTCAGCCGCAGGATGTCGGCGAGCGCGCACCAGCGGGGCAGACGCTCGCGGTAGCGCTCCGGCCGGACCAGCAGCGGTCGGACGTTGGGATCGACGGAGACGGTCGCCGACGTGCCGGCCCGGGCGAGGAACTCCTCCACGACGGGCGCGCCGGGGTCGCGCACCAGCGCCAGGGAGCCGGAGTGCACACAGGACGTGGCGGTCAGGTCCACCGCCGCGAGCTCGGCCGTGGTCCACTGCCAGTCGGCGGTTCCCTCGGCGTGGAAGGAGTATGCCGCCGCCCCCTGTCCGTCGAGTTCGGCGACGGCCAGGGTGCTCGGCTCGGTGGCCCGGACCGCTGCGGACAGGTCGACTCCCGACGCCTCCAGATGGTCCCGGAAGAGCCGGCCGAAGACGTCCTGTGACAGCCGGGCGAGGAAGCGGGCGGGTGTGCCCAGTCTGGCCAGGGCGACCGCGGTGTTCGCGGGGCCGCCGCCCGGCAGTACGCGCAGGGCGAGTTCGGCCGCGGCGGACGGGGAGGTGAAGGCGTCGGCGACGCATTCGCCCAGGACGGTGACCTGCTGCGGGCGCATGGCTGCTTCTCTCTGCGGGACGGCCGCACGGCGGCCGCGCTCGGGCCGCTCCGGGCGTGACGCTGCCGGGAAGCGGAGTCCATCACCGCGGGCATCCGGTGTCAACGTCGCCACGGGCCGGCGCCGGTCCGCGGTCGGGCGGCGGGGCGCCCGGGTGGTGGCCGAACCGGCCGTGGCCGTACGGGGGCGAAGAACCGAGCCCCGAAAAAGGGGTACTCGCGCGGGACGTCCACTGCGCGAGGAGGCTTCGTGTCCGACACATCCGACATCTTCGAGCCCGTGTACACCCGTATCCGCCAGCAGGTCACGGCACGTGCGGACCGGCTGTGGGACGTGAGCCTGGCGTTGCACCGCGAGCCGGAGACCGCGTTCGAGGAGCACCGTGCGGCGCGGCTGCTGTCCAGGGAGCTCGAACGCGAGGGGTTCGAGGTGGAGCGCGGGGTCGCCGGCCTGCCGACCGCTTTCGTCGGGCGGACCGGCAGCGGCGAGGGGCCGTGCGTGGCGCTGCTGCTGGAGTACGACGCACTGCCGGACCTGGGCCACGCGTGCGGCCACAATCTGATCGCGTCCGCCGGGCTGGGTGCCGCCACGGCGCTGCGGGCGGCGCTGGACCGGCTGGACGGAACGCTGCTGGCCGTGGGCTCGCCCGCGGAGGAGCGCGGCGGCGGCAAGGCGGTCGAGGTGGCGGCCGGGGTGTTCGACGGGGTGGACGCTGCGCTGATGTTCCATCCCGGTGTGCACAGCTGGTCGTGGGCGCCGCTGACGGCGAGTGCGCAGGTCCGGGTCGCTTTCCACGGGCGGGCCGCGCATCCGACGGGCAGGCCGACGGAAGGGGTGGACGCGCTGGGGGCACTGATCCAGCTCTTCAACGCGCTGGGTGTGCTGAGCCGGCGGCTTCCGGCCGGGTCCCATGTGCAGGGGATCGTGTCCGAGGGCGGGAAGGCGACGAACATCGTGCCGGACTACGCGGAGGGCCTCTTCGGGCTGCGCGGTGCGACGACGGCGGCGCGGGAGGACCTGGAGGAGGAGCTGCGCGTGTGCGCGGAGGGGATCGCCCTGGCCACGCGTACGCGGGTGGAGGTGGAGCGGGTCGGGAGCGGCTATGAGCACTTCCGCGACAACGAGGTGCTGTCGGACCGTTTCGCGGAGCATCTCGGCCGCGCCGGGATCCCGCTCGCACGGCCCGTGCCCGGGGTGTACCTGGGGTCGTCCGACATCGGGAACGTGAGCACCCGGGTGCCGGCGATCCATCCCTGGGTGGCGATCCTGGACGCGGACGCGTCCGACCACACGCCCCCGTTCGCGGCCGCGGCGGCCGGTCCGCGGGGGCGGGAGGTGATGCTGGCCGCGGCGGAGGCGCTGGCCTGCACGGCGGCCGACGTGCTGCTGCGCGCCGGGGTCGTGGAGGAGGCCTGGGACTGCCTGAGGGAGAAGGCCGCCGCGGGGTTCTGACGGGGCGCGGCCCGGTTTCCCGGCGTGCTCAGCCCGCGGCGCCGTCGACGCGGAGCCGTACCTGGTCCTCCAGCCGGGCGAGGCTGCGGTCGAGGGCGTTGTGCACGGTCTCCTCGCCCGGGTCGTGGCTCTCGTCGAAGAAGGAGAGGTGGACCGTCACCTCACTGGCGCCGCTGCCGATGCCGGCGACCTGGAGCCAGCCGGTGTAGCTGCCCTCTTCCCTGGTTCCCCACTCCAGCCGCATCTGGTCCTTCCGGGCCCGCAGCAGTGCGGAGGTGTCCTGGTCGGTGCGGTCCTCGTGCACGGTGACGGCCGGGAGTGTGCCGGCGTGCACGTGGAGGTCCTCGGGCAGCCACTGGTCGAACTGGTCGATGTTGGCCGCCTGGTCGAAGACGTGCTCGGGCAGGGCGGGCATGGTGCGTGCGCGTTCGTACTCGGTCATCGCTTCACCGTTCCTCGGCTCGGGGCGTTCGACGAACGCATGCCCGGCCGGTCGGCCGTGAAGTCGCGCGGCGGCGGAACCCACCCGTTCGCCCGGCGCGCCGGGAAAGGGGAAGCCCCGGCTGGACGGGGGAACCAGCCGGGGCGGCTCACGCGGGCGTGAAGACCGGTGAAGGTCTCTTCACCACCGCATAGATGAACGATAAACGACTTGTGTGCGTTTTCGCGAATCGGGCCGGGTCCGGGCTCAGAGCGGCGCCGGCGGCGGGGCCGGCGACGCCGTGGCCGCCCGTGTCGCCGCTGCGGAGGCCGCCTCGGCGGACAGGGGCGTGGCGATGTCCTCCAGCGGCCTGCGCTCGGCGTCGACCGCGAAGAAGACCGCCACCAGTCCGGCGGCGACCATGAGTCCGGCGCCGATACAGAAGGCCAGGACGGTGTCCGCGACGACTCCGCTCTCGGTGAGGCCGGCGAAGATCAGCGGGCCGGAGATGCCTCCCGCGGCGGTGCCGATGGCGTAGAAGAACGCGATGGCCATCGCACGGGTCTCCATCGGGAAGATCTCGCTGACCGTGAGGTACGCGGAGCTGGCTCCGGCGGAGGCGAAGAAGAGCACCACGCACCAGCAGGCCGTCATGGTGGTGGCGGTGAGCCGGCCGTCGCCGAACAGCCAGGCCGTCCCGAAGAGCAGCACGCCGGACAGCACATACGTACCGGCGATCATGGGTTTGCGGCCCCAGGTGTCGAACAGCCTGCCGAGCAGCAGGGGGCCGAGGAAGTTGCCGAACGCGATGACCGTGAAGTAGTAGCCGGTCGTCCCGCTGGGGACGTCGAAGAACTTCACCAGGATCGAGCCGAAGCCGAAGGTGATCGCGTTGTAGAGGAAGGCCTGGCCGATGAAGAGGGCGAGGCCGAGGACGGCCCGGCGGGGGTAGGAGCGGAAGAGCGTACGGCCGATCTGGACGAAGCCGACGCTGTGCCGCTGCTTGATGGTGATCGCCCGGTCCGGTTCCGGCAGGGCCTTCCCGGTCTCCTCCCGCACCTGCCGCTCCACGTCGGCGACGAGTTCCTCGGCGCCTTCCGCGCGCCCGTGGATGAACATCCAGCGGGGGCTCTCCGGGACGTGGCGGCGCACCAGCAGGATGACCAGGCCGAGGACCACGCCGAGGGCGAAGGCCAGCCGCCAGCCGATGTCCTTGGGGAAGAGACCGGTGTCGAGGGCGACGACGGACAGCAGGGCGCCGCCCATCGCGCCGAGCCAGAAGCTGCCGTTGATGATCAGGTCGACCCGGCCGCGGTACTTGCTGGGGATGAGTTCGTCGATGGCCGAGTTGATGGCGGCGTACTCACCGCCGATGCCGAACCCGGTGAGGAAGCGGAACAGGAAGAACCACCAGGCCTCGTACGACAGCGCGGTCAGCGCCGTGGCGCTCAGATAGACGGCCAGGGTGATCAGGAAAAGCTTCTTGCGCCCGTAGCGGTCGGTGAGCCAGCCGAAGAACAGGGCTCCGGCACACGCTCCCGCGACATAGAGCGCGGCGGCGACGCCCGTGACCTGGGCGTCGGTGATGGCGAGGCCACTGCCCTCCTCGGAGAGCCGGCCGGCGATGTTGCCCACGACGGTGACTTCGAGTCCGTCGAGGATCCATACGGTGCCCAGACCTACGACGATCATCCAGTGCCAGCGCGACCAGGGGAGCCGGTCCAGTCTCGCGGGGACCTTGGTGGTGATGGTGTCCGTCGATTGCCCGAGCTCGCTCATGCAGTCACCTCCGGGGCGTGGGAACCGCTTCCGTGTACCCGAAGATCAATCCGGCGAAACGGGTCTGTGGGCCGGTGCGGTGGGTACCCGGCGCCCGTGGACACAGTGAAACCACTGGCCGTGGTGACCGGTGCTTCCAGCGGTATCGGCCTCGCCCTCGCCAGGCAGTTCGCCCGCAACGGATTCGACCTGGTGGTGTGCGCGGAGGACCCGGGGCTCGCCGCCGCCGCGCGCGAGCTGACCGCCCTGGGCGCGGACGTCCGGTCCGTCCGCGCGGACCTGGCCGCCTATGACGGCGTGGAGCAGCTGTACGCCGCGGTCCTGGCGACGCGGCGGCCGGTGAGCGCCGCCGCGCTCAACGCGGGCGTCGGACGGGGCGGCGCGTTCCTGGAGACGGACCTCGCCGACCAGGCGCGGATCATCGACCTCAACATCAACTCGACGGTCCACCTGGCGAGGCGGCTGCTGCCGGGCATGGTCGAACAGGACGACGGCAGGATGCTGATCACCTCGTCCGTCGCCTCGATGATGCCGGGCTCGTACCAGGCGGTGTACAACGCGTCGAAGTCGTTCCTGCAGTCGTTCGCGCAGGCGCTCCAGGACGAACTCCGGGACACCGGGGTGACGGTGACGTCACTGATGCCGGGACCCACCGCGACGAACTTCTTCCACCGGGCGGGGATGGACGACACCCGGGTGGGCCGGGGACGCAAGGACGACCCGGAGCGGGTCGCCGAGGATGCCTTCGACGCCCTGATGAGCGGCCGCCACAAGGTGGTCGCCGGTTCGGTGCGGACGAAGGTCCAGGGCGTGGCGACGCGGGTGCTGCCCGACCGGCTCAAGGCCGCGGGGCACCGGCACATGGCCGAGCCGCGGCCCTAGGGAGTGCCTTGCCGATCCCGCCGGGCTCGCGTCGCCCTGGGACCCTGTCTCCCGGTCGACCGGTTCTCCTGGTTCCAA